>DATDKW010000263.1:0-31141 GCA_036519715.1 Mycobacteriales bacterium | reverse complement strand
ACACGGCCGCGCTGCTGACCACCGAGCTGGTGTCCAACGCGATCCGGCACACCCGCGACGAGCTGGTGGTGAGCGTCCGGGTGGCGGCGGGACGGCTGCGGGTGGGCGTCGCCGACTCCAGCCACCGGCGTCCCCAGCTGGTCCAGGTCGGGCAGCGCGACACCTCCGGCCGCGGCCTGCACCTGGTCGACGCGCTGGCCGACCGCTGGGGCGTGGACCCGGACGAACGCGGGCTCGGGAAGACCGTCTGGTTCGAGCTGACGGCCGCTGCCGGGGACTGATTCCGGGCGTACCGTGGTCGGTGCCGAGGACCTTTCACGCTGACAGTCCGTCTCCGTCGGCCCCCGGTACGTGTCCGGCCTGTCCGGGGAACTGAGGCCCGTCTTGTCCGTCCTCATCGCCATCATCGTCGTGGTCGTCGTGCTGGCCGTGTTGCTGGCCGCGCTGTCCATCCGGGTCGTGCAGCAGTTCGAGCGGGGCGTGGTGTTCCGGCTCGGCCGCGTCCAGGACGGGTCCCGCGGGCCCGGGCTGACGCTCATCACCCCGGTCATCGACCGGATGCGCAAGGTCAACCTGCAGATCACCACGATGGGCGTGCCCGCGCAGGACTGCATCACCCGGGACAACGTCAGCGTCCGGGTCGACGCGGTCGTCTACTTCCGGGTCGTGGACCCGGTCAAGGCGCTGGTCAACGTCCGGGACTACCTGTTCGCGGTGTCCCAGGTCGCGCAGACGACGCTGCGGGCCGTCATCGGCCGGGCCGACCTGGACGAGCTGCTGTCCAACCGGGACAAGCTCAACGCCGAGCTGACCTCGATCATCGACGTGCCGACCGAGGGCCCGTGGGGCGTGAAGGTCGAGCGGGTCGAGGTCAAGGACGTCTCGCTGCCCGAGGGCATGAAGCGCTCGATGTCCCGGCAGGCCGAGGCCGAGCGGGAGCGGCGGGCCCGGGTGATCGCGGCCGACGGCGAGTTCCAGGCGTCGAGGAAGCTGGCCCAGGCGGCCGCCGCGATGTCGGCCGACCCGGCGGCGCTGCAGCTGCGGCTGCTGCAGACCGTGGTCGAGGTCGCGGCCGAGAAGAACAGCACGCTGGTCATGCCGTTCCCGGTGGAGCTGCTGCGGTTCCTCGACTCCGCGACGCCGGACCGGTCCGGCACCGTCCAGCACGAGCCCGACGCGGCCGAGCCGGTCGACGCCACCGACATCCCGGATGCCGACATCCCGCCGGTGGACGACATCCCCGCGGTCGCGGACATCCCCGCGGTCGCCGGGATCCCGGCCACGCCGGCGATCCCGGCCGGGCCCGAGTTCGGCCCCCCGGCCGGCGCCCCGGTCCCGGCCCCCACCGGGGCCACCGCCGCCTCCAACGGCACCGCCGGCTGAGCTGCCCCGGCCCGGCGGCAGGACGGTGCCGCCGGGCCGAGGGCACCACAGTTTCGCCGGAGCGCCGCGCCGGGCAGGAAACCCGCCATGACGGACAGCACCAGCGAGACGCGGACGGTGTCGGTCACGATCGCCCGCCCGCCCAAGACCGTGTACGACTACCTCGCCGACCCGGCCACGATCCCGCAGTGGTCGTACTTCGAGTCGATCGAGCCGGCCGGTGACGGCCGCTGGACGGTGACCGGGCCCGAGGGCGAGACCGCGACGATGACCTTCGCCCCGCAGAACGGGTTCGGCGTGGCCGACCAGAACGTCGAGGTCGCCCCGGGCCGGTGGGTGCACGTGCCGCTGCGGGTGGTCCCCAACGGCTCCGGCAGCGAGGTCCTGTTCACCGCCTTCCGCCAGCCGCAGTACTCCGACGACGACTTCGACGCCGACGTCGCCCTGGTCCGCACCGACCTGGCCCGGCTGAAGCAGATCCTGGAGTCCTAGGGCGTGTCTCTCCATTGGCGGTGGATGGCGGTGGCGGCCGGTCGTCGTCTGGGCGTCGCCGGCGCCGCCAGGCGGTTGAGAGACACGCCCTAGACCCAGAGCGCGTCCAGGTCGGCCGCCACCCGGGCCGCCGGGGCGGTGGCCGACCCGAGACCGAGCGCGGGTCCGGCCGCGACCTCCGGTTGCGCCGCCGTACGGTCGCAGCAGGCCAGCGCGGTCTCGTCCAGGAACCGGCTGCGCTGGGCCCAGGAGTGCCGGTCGTCCCGGGCCCGCGGGTGGTGGTGGTAGCGCAGCGGTGCGTACAGGTGCAGGGTGTCGCGGGCCCGGGTCAGCGCGACGTGGAACAGCCGCCGCTCCTCGTCCAGACCCTCCACAGTGGACACCCCTCGGTCGGAGGGGAAACTGCCCTCGGTGACGTGCAGCAGGTGGACCACGTCCCACTCCAGGCCCTTGGCCGAGTGCACCGTGGACAGCACCAGCCAGTCCTCGTCCACGCTCGGCGGCACGGCGTCGGCGCCGGTCGAGCGGGGCGGGTCCAGCGCCAGCTCGACCACGAACGTCCGCAGGTCGCCGTGCTGCGCCGCCGCCGCCGACAGCCGCTCCAGGTCGGCCAGCCGGGCCGCGCCGTCCGGATACTTGCCCTGCACCACCGGGGCCAGCGCCCGGCGCAGGCCGTCGGCCCGCTCCCCGGCCGGGAACGCCGGGGTCCAGTCCCGCAGCGCCGCGACCAGCCGGCCGGCGTCCCCGCGCGCGCACTCCGGCAGGACCCCGCTGTCCCACCGCGACAGTGGGTCGTCCCGGTCCAGGTCGAGCGTGTCGACCGCGCGCCGGGCGCTGGCCGGGCCGACCCCGTCCAGCAGTTGCAGCAGCCGGAACCAGGCGGTCTCGTCGCGCGCGTTGTCGGCCAGCCGGTAGAGGGCCAGCAGGTCCTTCACGTGCGCCGACTCCAGATACCGCAGCCCGCCGTACTTCACGTACGGGATCCGGCGCCGGGTCAGCTCCAGCTCCAGCAGGTCGCTGCCGCGCCCGGCCCGGAACAGCACGGCCTGGTCCCGCAGCCGCATCCCGCGTTCCCGCGCGGCCAGCACCCGGGCGCAGACCTCGTCGGCCTGGGTCGCCTCGTCGGCGCAGTCGACCAGCTCCGGACGGCCGCCGCCGCCGCGGACGGACACCAGCTCCTTGACGTAGCGCTCGGAGGCCCCGGCCCAGGCGCCGTTGGCGAGGTCGAGGATCGGCTGGGTGGAGCGGTAGTTGCGCACCAGCCGGACCACGGTGGTGTCCGCGAACTGCGCCGGCAGGTCGAGGATGTGCCGGGCGCTGGCGCCGCGGAAGCCGTACACCGCCTGGGCGTCGTCGCCGACCGCGGTCAGCTCGGCGTCCCCGGCGCACAGGCCGGCGACGATGTCGACCTGCAGCTGGTTGACGTCCTGGTACTCGTCCACCAGCACGGCGTCGAACAGCCCGGCCAGCCGCCGGGACAGCACGTCGTCGCGGACCGCGGCCCGCCAGTAGAGCAGCAGGTCGTCGAAGTCGAGCAGGGCCCGGGACCGCTTGCGGGCCACGTACGCCTTGATCACGCCGGCGATCGGCTCGACCAGGTCGGCGGCCCAGGGCGCGGTCTCGGCCACCGTCTCCGACAGCGGCCGGCCGGTGTTCACCGAGCGCGAGTAGAGGTCGAGCAGCAGGCCCTTGCGCGGGGTGCGCCGGCCGGCCCGGGCCAGCCCCTGCTCCTCCCGCACCAGGTCGAGCAGGTCGGCGGCGTCGGCCGGGTCGACCACGGCGAAGTCGCCGGGCAGGCCGAGCGCGGTCGCGTTGGCGGCGATGATCCGGTGCGCGACGGAGTGGAACGTGCCGCCCCAGGGCTTCTGCCGGCGGTCGGCCGCGGCCCGGCCGAGCATCTCGGCCGCGGCCCGCCGGGTGAAGGTGAGCAGCAGGACCCGGTGCGCCGGCACGCCCCGCTCCAGCAGCCGGGACACCCGCGCGGTCAGCGTGGTCGTCTTCCCGGTGCCGGCGCCCGCGAGCACCAGCAGCGGGCCGCCGTCGTGGTCGACCGCGAGCCGCTGCTCCTCGTTCAGCTCGAACACTCGTTCGACGCTACCGGCTCCCCCTGCCGTAGCCCCGCCGAAACGCCGCTGCGGACGTACCGTGGAATCGTCGTGACTCCGCGGAGGTGCCTGATGGCGCTCTGGCAACCCCTCCTGGTGCTCGTCCTCATCGTCGGCACGGTCGGCGTCACGTACGCGGTCTTCCGCCTCCGCTACCCGGCGGACCCCGCTGCCCGCGCCTCCGAGGCAGCCGCGGGGGTCGCAGCCGGGCCGCCCGCGGCTGCGCCGCCGGACCCGGATCCTCAGTGGACGGTGTCGGAGGTCGTGGGCGACCAGGCCTCGGCCGCCCGGCGACTGCGCGAGGAACCGGCGGAGATCGTCTCCGTCGTGCTGGCCCACATGTCGGACGGATCCGTACGGGTGAGCCGGGGGGCCGTGCCGGCCCCGGCCGACGGCGCCGACCGGATCGTCGAGCGCATCCACACCGTCACCGCCCGGAACCTGATGGACGCGGCCTGGACGCCGGCCACCAGCGGCTGGGAGATCAGCGATCCGGGCTGGTTCGACGGTACCGCCGGCGGGATCGCCGACGCCGATCGGGCGTTGCACGCCGTGCTCGTCGGACGAACCTCCGCGGAGACGGCCGAGCGGTTCGGGCTGACCGCCGACGTGGCCGGCGGGACCGGGGAGTTCGCGGCGGTGCTGGTGCCGCTGCCGTTCGACAGCCGGGTCGCGTCCGTGGTGCGGGCCGTCCGGGTCGTCGGCCTGGTCTTCGGCGTCGCCACCGGGCACCCGCCGCTGGCCCTGGCCTGCGCCAAGTCCCTGGCCCGGACCGAGATCACGACCCGGCTCCGGGACGCACTCACCACGATGACCGACCCGTCCCGGACCCGCCCGATCACCGACCGCCCCGCCACCCCCGACCTCACCCGACCCGACACCCCCATCCGAGCCACCCCCACCCGAGACGTCGCCGCGCAACCCGCGGCGTCGAGGGACGCCGGACCAGGGGACGCCGAGTGGATGGCGCAGTGGTCACGGTCAGATGACGACGATGCCTGGCACACCCGCCGGGGGGCGAGCCGGGCGGACCAGGACGAGTGGTCGAGCCGCTCGGACCCGCCGTCGAGAGACCGGGAGGGTCCGTGGGGCGGCGCGCCCGGCCCGCGGTGACTCAGGCGTCGTGGGCCCACTGGAAGGTGGAGAACTCTTCGAGGGAGACCAGCCCGTCGCCGTCGGAGTCCATGATCTCCACGGCCCGGGCGGCGGCCTCCTCGGTCACGTCCTCGCCGAGCTTGCGCATCATCTGGACCAGCTCGGCCGCGGAGACCTTGCCGTCCCCGTCGGTGTCCAGGAGCCGGAAGCTGTCCGCGTAGCGGTTGGTGTCGGTCACGGCCGACTTGGTACCCCGTCCGGTCCCCGCACGAACGCGGTCCCGGTCGGGGCAGGGATCGGCCGCCCGATTCGGGGAAGGGTCCGAGGCATGACCGTGACGTTCTGGTTCGATCCGTCCTGCCCGTTCACCTGGAGCACCAGCCGCTGGCTGCGCGACGCCGCGGCCGAGCGCGGCGAGCGGGTCGAGTGGCGGCTGATGAGCCTGGCCCTGCTCAACGCGGGCAAGGACCTCCCGGAGCGGTACGTCGAGGGCATGCGGCTGTCGCGGCTGGCCTCGCGGGTGCTGGCCCGGGCCGGCCGCGAGCACGGGAACGAGGGCGTCGACGGGCTCTACACCGCGCTCGGCACCCGGCTGCACGAGCAGGGCGGCGAGTCCATCACCCGGGACATGGTGGCGGCCGCGGTGGCCGACGCCGGGCTGCCGGCCGACCTGATGGCCGCGTACGACGACGAGTCCCTGGACGCCGAGGTCGAGGCCAGCCACGAGGAGGGCCAGCGGCGGGTCGGGGACGAGGCCGGCAGCCCGGTCGTCGCGTTCGGCGACGGCCCGGGCTACTTCGGCCCCATCGTCACCGAGCCGCCGACCGGCGCCGACTCGGCCAAGCTCTACGAGGCGATGACGCTGCTGTCGGCCGTCCCGCAGTTCGCGGAACTGAAGCGGGCCCGCTGAGGCACCGGGACCGTGGTCTGGGCCGAGCCCAGGTCGACCTGCGCCTACTGCGGGAAGGCGTTGTCGGCGCTCTCCCAGTAGGAGCCCGCGTCGCCATCGGTCAGCCGGACCGGCTGGTGGACGTCGACGCGCTCCCGTCACGCTGAGCCTCGGCCTTTCGCGCCGTGACCCGCTTGTTGCAAGAAGCTATCTACTTCTTGCTGCGTCAACCGGCCAGGCTGACGACCAGGTTCACGCTGGCGCCGAGGATCAGCGACCCGAACAGGTACGACAGCAGCGCATGGCGCAGCACCGACATGCGCAACTCCCGCGTCGTCAGCGGCGTGTCCGACAGCTGGTACGTCATCCCGATCGTGAAGGCCAGGTACGCGAAGTCGCTGTACTGCGGCGGCGTGTCCAGGGCGAAGTCGATGCCGCCCTGCCGGCCGGCGCCGGGCGCGGCCGGGTCGCCGCCGCCCGGGCCGTAGTAGAGCTCGGCGTAGTGCAGCGTGAAGAGGCTGTGCACGACCAGCCAGGCGATCGCGACGCTGCCGAGCCCGAGGACGGCCGCGCCGGCCCGGTTGGCGCCGCTGGTGGTGCCGACGAGCAGTGTGCCCACCCCGGCCAGGCTGGCCACCGCCGCGGCCAGGATGATCAGCCGGGTCATCCGCCGGGTCGGGTCCTCTCGGGTGGCGTGCGCGGCCGTCTCCGCCGGGTTCATCCGGCCGATCGACAACCAGGTCGTGGTGAGGAACAGGGCGCCGGCGGTGTCGAACCCGATCGCGGGCGCGTAGGTCCAGTCCCCCAGCAGGCCGGTCACCGCCACCGCGGCCACACCGACCGCGGCGGCGACGGCGATCCGCATCGAGGCGGACCCGGTGCGCTCCATCCCGGCAGTGAACCAGGCCGCGGGCGACCGGTCCGGGCACCCCGCCGGGCCGGTCGCACCCCGGCGAGCAGGTCGAGGGCCGCGGGCCGGCGGGGTCCGGGCACGGCCTACTCTCCCCTTCCGGAGGGCTTATGGCATCGCGACACGAGCAGGTCGTCTCCGACCTGCGCGACGAGAGCGCCGACCTGCTGACGCTCGTGTCACCGCTGACCGACGCGGACTGGGCCCGGGCCACGCCCGCGGCCGGCTGGTCGGTGCAGGACCAGGTCAACCACCTGGCCTGGTTCGACGAGGCGGCGACGCTGGCCGTGACCGACCCGGCCGAGTTCGCCGCCGGCGCGGCCGACCTGACCGGCGACGTCCCGGACCTGCTGGTGTCCCGGCAGCGCGGGATGGCGCCGGCGACCACGCTGTCGTGGTTCCGCGCCGCCCGGACCGGTTTCCTGGCCGTCGCCGCCGAGACCGACGGGGCCCGCCGCCTGCCCTGGTACGGCACGACGATGAGCCTGACCTCCTCGGTCACGGCCCGGCTGATGGAGACCTGGGCCCACGGCCAGGACGTCGCCGACGCGCTCGACGTCACCCGGGCGCCGACGGCCCGGCTGCGGCACGTCTGCCACCTCG
This sequence comes from Mycobacteriales bacterium, assembly GCA_036519715.1. Lineage (GTDB taxonomy): Bacteria > Actinomycetota > Actinomycetes > Mycobacteriales > CADCTP01 > CADCTP01. Next base: position 23,664 of record DATDKW010000263.1, on the reverse strand, counting down.
GCGTGGCCACCCGCGCCCACAGCTTCCGGCTGCGCGGCCTGCCGGTGCCGGCCGAGGACGTCTCGGTCGAGTTGTCCGCTCCGGACGGTGCACTGTGGACCTGGGGCTCGGCCGCCGACGGCCAGCGCGTCCGCGGCTCCGCCCTCGACTTCTGCCTCGTGGTGACCCAGCGCCGCGCCCTGGCCGACACCGCCGTGCGCTGCGACGGCGACGTCGCCCGGACCTGGCTCAGCATCGCCCAGGCCTACGCCGGCCTCCCGGGCCCCGGCCGCGCTCCACAGTAGACGCAGACCCGGTACGTTCCGGCCATGGGCACCATCCGGCTGGACATGACGATCTCCCTGGACGGCTACGTCACCGGTCCGGACGACGGCCCTGACGAGCCGATGGGCGTCGGCGGGTTCCGCCTGTTCAACTGGCTCGACAAGCGCGACGAGCCCGGCCCCAGCGGCGACGTGTACGCCGACATGCTCACCTCCCGCGCGCTCATCTCCGGCCGCCGCACGTACGAGCACGCCGGGCACTGGAACGGCGACCATCACGACGGGGTGCCGATCTTCGTGCTGACCCACGACGTCCCGGCCGAACCGCCCCCGGGCACCGTCCGGTTCGTCACCGACGTCGCCGAGTGCGCCGCCCTGGCCCGCGCGGCCGTGGGCGACGGCGTGGCGACCGTCCTCGGAGCGGGCGCCGCGCAGTCGCTGCTGCGTGCCGGCGAGCTCGACGAGCTCGACCTCCACGTGGTGCCGGTCCTCTTCGGCCGCGGCCGCCGCCTCTTCGACCATCTCCCGCCCGACCAGGTCGAGCTGACCCTCGTCCACAGCGTCCCCACCCCCACCACCGAGACCCCGGCCCGCCAGGCCCTGCACCTGCGCTACCGCGTCACCCCGGCCTGACCGTCCGTACCTTGCCAGTTACGTAACCGTCCGGGTACGTTGGACCGCATGGATGCGGTGTTGCACGCGCTGGCGGACGGGAGCCGGCGGACGGTGCTGGAGGTGTTGCGGGACCATCCCGCGACGGCGGGTGAGCTGGCCGACCTGCTGCCCATCGCCCGGCCCGGGGTCTCCCGGCATCTGCGGGTGCTGCGGGAGGCCGGGCTGGTCGACGTCCGGCAGGACGCGCAGCGGCGGGTCTACAGCCTGCGCCCGGAGCCACTGTCTGAAGTGGACACCTGGCTGGAGCCGTACCGGGCCCTGTGGGAGCAGCGCCTGCATGCCCTGCACACCGAGGTCGCCCGTGGGAAGCGAAGCCGAAGGAGCACGACATGACCAGTCAGGCCCGGATCGTGGGCAGTATGCGCAGGCTCGAGGACGGCCGGGGCGCCGTCCGGATGGAGGACCTCTACGACACCGGCATCGAGGACCTGTGGTCGGCGGTGACCGACCCGGGCCGGCTGGCCCGCTGGATCGGCGAGGTCACCGGTGACCTCCGCCCCGGCGGCCGGATCCACGCCCGGTTCACCAGCTCCTACGAAGGGCCGGGCCGGATCGACATCTGCCAGGCCCCGCACCGGCTGCTGGTCACCATGGATCCGGGCACACCCGAGGAGACGGTGATCGAGGCTGTGCTGGCAGCCGAGGACGACCGGACCCGGCTGGTGATCGAGGAGCGCGGCCTGCCGATCGACGACCTCTTCGCGTACGGCGCCGGCTGGCAGGCGCACGTCGAGGACCTGGCCGCCCACCTGGCCGGCGTCGACCCGGCCGACTGGAGGACGCGGTGGGCCGAGCTGTCGCCGGCGTACCGCGACCTGGCCGGCGACCTGGCATGACCGCCGACCGCGACATCCGGGCAAGCGAGCGCGCCGCGCTGTGCCACTACCTGGCGGCGCAACGGCGCAGCGTCCTGGCCATCGTCGACGGCCTGGACGACGGCGACCTGCGCCGGCCGGTGGTGCCGAGCGGCTGGACGCCGCTGGGGCTGATCGAGCACCTGGGCCGGGCCGAGCGCTTCTGGTTCGGCCAGGTGGTGGCCGGTGCGCCGGCTCCGGCGGACGGCCAGCCCGCTCCGTTCACGAGCAGGACGCCGGCGGCGGACGTGCTGGCCTTCTACCGCGAGCAGACGGCGCGATCCGACGGCATCCTCGCCGGCACGTCGCTGGACGCCCGGCCGGCCGGCCCGGTGCCGCCGCACCTGGCCGGGGAGGTCCACACCGTGCGGGACGTCGTGCTGCACATGGTCGAGGAGTCGGCCCGCCACGCCGGCCACCTCGACATTGCCCGGGAGCTGCTCGACGGCAGCACCGCGCTCGGCCCGCGCTGACCCCCGCGCCGGTCCTCAGTGCCGGTAGGACGCGACGACGTCGGGGTCGGCGTAGGTCATGCCGTGCGCCTCGATCAGGCCCCAGGCGTCGGGCCGGGAGCCGTCGGTGTCGGTGACGCCGTAGGCCTGGGCCAGGTCGTACGAGGACAGCACCCGTCCGGCGAACCGGCCGGCGTCGTCGTCGGCGGCGAGGGCGGCGATGCCGCGGGCCACGTAGGCCGGGGACTCGGAGATGGCGAACCCCGGCTGCGCCGCGCAGGCGTCGCGCCACGTCGCCTCGGTGACGCCGAAGCCCTCCAGCATCTGCTCCGAGCGCAGCCAGCCCGGGGTGACGCCGAGGGCGGTGACGGGGTGGCCGGCCAGCTCGGCGGTGAGGCCGAGGACGATGCGGCCGACGCCCGCCTTGACCAGGTCGTAGAAGAACCCGACGCCGTCGCGGTAGCGGGCGTTGACGGTGCTCGTCCCGTCCGTCATCTCGATGACCAGCCCGGGCCCGGTCCGGAGCATCAGCGGGATCGCCAGCGCGCTGGTGATGACGTGGGTGTCGATGCCCATCCGGAGCATCCGCAGCCCGCCGGCCAGGTCCTGCTCCCACAGCGGCGTGTTCCACTGCAGGTAGCGGTCGCCGCCGAAGATGTCGTTGACCAGCACGTCGAGCCGCCCGTGCTCGGCCTCGACCCGGGCGACCAGGTCGCGGACGGCGTCGGGATCCTCGTGATCCACGACCAGGGCGGCGCCGTGACCGCCGGCGGCGGCGATCAGGTCGCCGGTGTCCTCGATGGTCTCGGGCCGGCCGATCTCGGAGCGCCCGCCGCGGCTGCTGCGCCCGGTGGCGTACACGTACGCGCCGGCGCGGGCGAGCTCGACCGCGATCGCCCGCCCGGCCCCGCGGGTCGCCCCGGCGACGAGAGCGACCCTGCCGGCCAGGGGTGTGCTGTCGGTCATCGGTTCTCCTCCGGGATCCAGGCCGCCAGCACCGCGTCGAGGTCGGCGGCGAGACGGGTCATCAGCGAGCCGTCGGGGTGCACGGACCAGGCCAGGCAGCCGCCCTCCATGGCGGCGAACAGGATCCGGGCCAGCTGCTCCGGCGGCGGGCAGCCGGCCAGCTCGCCGGCCGCGACCGCGTCGGCGGCGTGCCGGGCCAGGTGCGCCCGCACGATGCCCCAGCCCCGGTGCAGCAGCTCCCGCAGCTCGTCGTCCTGCAGGTCCACGGCCAGCGCGGCCAGCTGCATGGCGGCCGTGTCCGGGTTGTCGAACCGGTGGTAGCTGTGCAGCGCCACGGCCCGGAGCCGCTGCAGGGCCGACCCGGCGCCGACCTCGGTCGCGGCCAGCGCGCCCTCCAGCGTGCCGACCCAGCGCAGCGAGAGCCGGACCAACAGCGCCCGCTTGGAGCCGAACCGCTTGACCAGCGTGGCCGCCGCGATCCCGGCCTGCTCCCCGGCCCGGGCCAGCGTGAAGGCCGACGGGCCGTACAGGGTGAGGGCGCGGCCGGCGGCGTCGAGCATCGCGTCGTCGTCGGTCTCCACCGGTCGGGCCACCGGGTTAGTAAACCACGGTTCACTTATCGCTGTGCGATCCTGGAAGTGAGGGCCCGGACCGGGCCCCCGGACGAGGGAGCCGTACCCGGAACGCGACAAGACGGCCAGGAAGGCCGTCATGTCCTGGCTCGTTCTGGTGCTCTCCGGCGTGTGCGAGGCGGTCTGGTCGACCGCGCTGGGCAAGTCGCACGGGCTGACCCGGCTGCTGCCGTCCGCCGTGTTCCTGGTCGCCCTGGTGCTGAGCATGCTCGGCCTGGCCTACGCGACGCGCGACCTGCCGATCGGCACGGCGTACGCGGTGTGGGTCGGGATCGGGGCCGTGCTCACCGTGGCGTACGCGATGGCGACCGGCACCGAGGCGGTCTCGGTGGCCAAGATCCTGCTGCTGGGCGGGATCGTCGGCTGCGTGATCGGCCTCAAGGTCCTGCACTGACCTAGCGGCGCCGGGCGGCCCGGCGGGCGTTGGCCTCGCGGCGGCGGGCCGAGTCGGCCGCCTCCCGGTCCCGGGCGATGCCGGCGCGGACGGCCTCGGCCGTCCCCGGCGGGAAGCCGGCCCGGCGGACGCGGTGCTCGACGGTCTCGGTCGAGTAGACCAGCGCGAAGAACAGGCCCAGCACCAACCCGCCGGCCACCGCGACCAGCCGGATGGAGACCGGGCCGGGCAGCAGGAGCACGAGTCCGACCGGGATCGCCAGCTGGACCAGGGCCCGGACGGCGTGCCGGGCCATCCAGCGCGGGCGGGTGGCATCGCTGAGGATCCAGCTGTTGTAGCGCTCCGGGAGCCGGCCGCCCAGGCCGTACCAGGCCCAACGCAACGGGTCCGGCCGGCGGACGGGCTGACCCTCGGTTAGTTCGTGCACTAACTAATCGTACGCTGGTGATGTGACGACCGACCCGGCCGAGGACGTGCTGGCCCTGGACCGCCAGGTCTGCTTCGCGCTCGCCGTCGCCTCCCGCTCCGTGATCGGGCTCTACCGGCCGCTGCTGGAGCCGCTGCAGCTGACCCACCCGCAATACCTGGTCATGCTGGCCCTCTGGGAGCGGTCGCCGCGCTCGGTCAAGGACCTGTCCGGGGCCCTGCGGCTGGACTCCGCGACCCTGTCCCCGCTGCTGAAGCGGCTGGAAGCGCTGGGCTACTGCACCCGCCGCCGCAGCACCGACGACGAGCGCATGCTCACCGTCGAGCTGACCCGGCGCGGCCGGGAACTGCGGGCCGAGGCCGAGAAGATCCCGCCGGCCGTCGTCGACCGCCTCGGCATGGACGTCGGCGAGCTGCTCGACCTGCACCGGGTCCTCACCCGCGTCATCGCCGCCACCGACTCCCCCTGACCGCGCGTGCCGTTGCTGGGGCCGGACGACCGGTTGCCGCACCGTCCGCGGCGGGTGCTCGTCGCCGGCACGTCCGGGTCGGGCAAGACGACGCTGGCCGCGGGGATCGCGGCCGCGCTGGGGCTTCCGCACGTGGAGATCGACGCCCTGTTCCACGGTCCGGCCTGGACTCCGCGGCCTTCCTTCGAGGCCGACGTACGCGACTTCAGTGCCGGGCCGAGCTGGGTGACGGAGTGGCAGTACGGCGCGGTCCGGGCCCACCTCGCCGATCGCGCCGATCTGCTGGTCTGGCTGGACCTGCCACGGTCGTTGGTCCTGCGCCAGGTGATCCGCCGGACCCTGGTCCGCCGCCTGCGCCGGCAGCGGCTGTGGAACGGCAACATCGAGCCACCCCTGCGGACGGTCTTCACCGACCGGGACCACATCGTGCGCTGGGCCTGGCGCACGCACGACGCGACCGGCGTACGGGTGGCCGAGCTGCGGCGTCGACGGCCGGACCTGGTGGTGGTCCGGCTGCGCAACCGGGCCGAGATCGCCCGCTGGTCGACCGGTCCGCTGCGCCGCTCGGGAGCCGGACCGACACCGGCGGCGTAGGCGGTGGCCGGATCGTGCTGGTGCCGGGGATCATCCGGGGGTGCCGTCGCTGGATCCCGAGCTGGAGGGCTTCGTCCGGGCGGCGGTGGCCGGCGTGGGCGGCCAGGTCGGCGCGGTCGAGGCGCTCCAGGCCGGCGGTGGGCGGGCGGTGCTGCGGGTGACGACGGCCCGGTCGCCGGGACCGCTGGTGGTCAAGGTGGCCGGGGTGGACGACCGGGCCGTCGAGTTCGAGCGGACGGCGGCGGTCACGGCCACGGCCCGGGCTGCCGGCGTGCCGGTGCCGGCGGTGCTGGCCGCCGACGACTCGGGCCGGGCCGGCCCCTGGCGCTACCTCGTGCAGGAGCATGTGGACGGTGCCGACTGGCGGCACGTCCGGCCCCGGCTGGACGCCGGCCAGGTGGCCGCGGCCCACCGGGAGATCGCCGCGGCCGTGGTGGCCCTGCAGTCGGTCCGCTTCGACACCTTCGGCGAGTTCGACGGCCACGGCCGGCCCGTACGGGGGCAGGACGTCGTCGGTGCCCTGCACGGCCGGGTCGACCTGCGGATCCGCGACCCGCGGTCGCGCCAGGACGCCCACGCGCTGCTGGACCGGGAGGCGCCCCGCTTCGCCGGGCTCACCCGGCCGACGCTGTGCCACGACGACCTGCACCACGGGAACGTGGTGTTCCGGCCGGCCGGCGGCGGCTGGCGGCTGGCCGCGCTGCTGGACTGGGACAAGGCCTGGGCCGGGCCGGGCGAGTCGGACGTGGCCAGGATGGCCTTCTGGGACGACATGACCGGGCCGGCGTTCTGGGCGGTCTACCGCGACGCCGTCCCGGTCGCGGACGGGGAACCAGAGCGGGCGCCGATCCACCAGCTGCTGTGGTGCCTGGAGTACGACGACGGTTCGGCCCGGCACGCCGCCGACACCGCGGCCCTGCGCCGCCGCCTCGGCGTCGGCTCCTATTCGCGTTGAGCGCCGGGCCCGGGCGGTGGAACGCTGGGCCGATGACAGAGTCGGGCGGAGCGCGCCGGATCGCGATCGTGCTGTTCGACGGGGTCGAGGAGCTGGACGCCGCCGGTCCGTGGGAGGTGCTGTCCCACTGGACCCGCCGCCACCCGGACGACGGCTGGGAGGTGGTCCTGACCTCCCGCGACGGCGGCGCCGTGACCGCGGCCAAGGGAATGGTGATCGGCGCCCACCTGTCCTTCGAGCAGCTCGGCCCGGTCGAGGTCCTGCTGCATCCGGGCGGGGGCGGCACCCGCCGGCTCATGCGCGACCCGCAGCACCTGGACTGGGTTCGGCAGCAGCGACAGCGGGTGCCGCTGATGACCAGCGTCTGCACCGGGTCGCTGGTGTACGCGGCCGCCGGCCTGCTGGCCGGCCGGCCCGCCACGACGTACTGGTCGGCCTTCGACGAGCTGACCGCGGCCGACCCGAGCATCGAGGTCCGGCCCGACGACCGGTACGTCGACGACGGGGACGTCGTCACCTCCGCCGGGGTCTCGGCCGGCATCGACATGGCCCTGCACCTGGTGGTGCGGCTCGCCGGGGCCGACCGGGCCCGCCAGGTCCGTCGCGGCATCCAGTACGACCCCCAGCCCCCGGTCTGACCGGGAGGTCAGGTGTCGATCCGGGTCGCTGTCCTCGGCAGCGGGGTGGCCGGGGCCGGGACGGCGTTCGCGCTGGCGGCCGGCGGGGCCGACGTGGTGGTGGTCGACCGGGTGCTGACCGGGCAGGCGACCGCGGCCGGCGCCGGGATCATCCAGCCCTGGTCGTCCGGCGCGGACGGGCACTTCTACGACCTGTACGCCGCCGGCGCCGCCTACTATCCGGCCCTGCTGGAGCGGCTGGCCGAGGCCGGGGTGTCCGACATCGGCTACCGGGTGACCGGCTCCCTCCTCGTGCACACCGATCCGGCCCGGCTGGACGAGGCCGAGGAGCGGCTGCGGCGGCGTACGACCGGGGTCGCCGCGGCCGGGACGGTCCAACGGCTGAGCCCGCGGGACGCCCGCGCGCTGTTCCCGCCGCTCGATCCGGCCCTGGCGGCCGTGTTCGTGCCCGGGGGCGCCCGCGTGGACGGGCGACTGCTGCGCGCGGGGCTGCTCGCCGGCGCGCGCCGGTTCGGCGCCACCATCGTGGACGCGCCCGGCCGCCTGGCAGCGACTCCCGGCTCCGCGTCCGTACACACCCCTGACGGCGAGATCGGCGCGGACGTCGTCGTGGTGGCGGCCGGCGCCTGGACCAACGATGTCCTGGCGCCACTGGGCCACCGGGTCCCGGTCGCGCCGCAGCGCGGCCAGATCGCCCATCTGCGGCTGGACGGCATCGACACCGCGGGCTGGCCGTCGGTGCTGCCGACGGGCGGCCACTACCTGGTCCCGTTCGACGCGGGCCGGATCGCGGTCGGGGCGACCCGCGAGACCGGCAGCGGGTTCGACGCCCGGATCACCGCCGACGGCGTACGGGAGGTGCTCAGTCAGGCGCTGACGGTCGCCCCGGGGCTCGCGGCCGCGTCCTTGGTGGAGACGCGGGTGGGTCTGCGGCCGCTGGCCGCGCAGCCGTACCTCGGGCCGGTCGCCGGCGTGCCCGGCCTCGTCGTCAACGTGGGCTTCGGAGCTGGTGGTCTGACCATGGCGCCGGTGGCCGGCCAGGCGCTGGCCCAGCTCATCCTGACCGGCTCCTCCGACCTGGACCTCGGCCCCTTCGCGCCACCCGGCCGCTGAGGAGTGGACTTCGTGCAACGGATGGCGGGAGATGACGGCGGGATGGTCTGGACGGCGCCGGTGGTCGAGCGGGTGGACGAGCCGTTCGTCGCGGACGAGCGGGGCATGCTGGAGGGGTTCCTGGACTTCGCCCGCAGCACGCTGCTGGTCAAGTGCGCGGGCCTGACCGGTCCGCAGCTGGCCGACCGGGCCCTGCCGCCGTCGACGCTGTCGCTGCTCGGGCTGGTCCGCCACGTCACCGACGTCGAGCGGACGTGGTTCCGGCAGCGGTTCGGGGGCGAGCCGGTCCCGAGTGTCCACACGCGACCGGAGGCCGCCTTCGAGGAGGCGGTGGCGGAGGGTGCGGAGGCCGACCTCGACCGGCTGGTGGCGGAGTGGCAGGCGTCGCGCCGGGCGGTCGCGGGGCTGCCGCTGGACCACGTGTTCGTCAGCGAGCGCTGGGGGCCGATGCAGCTGCGGTGGGCGCTGTGCCACCTCACCAGCGAGTACGACCGTCACAACGGGCACGCGGACCTGCTGCGCGAGCGGATCGACGGCCGCACCGGCACCTGAGCCGGGTCGGCGGGTCAGTCGACCGGGCGGGAGCGGTCCGGGAAGTCCGGGGACTCGGCCGGTACGACGCACAGCAGCAGCCCGGCCGGGTCGCGGAGCACGACCCAGGTCCGCCCGCGGGAGACCTCCTCGGCGCCGAGCCGCAGCAGTCTGGCCACCTCGGCGTCCACGTCGTCGGTCTCGAGGTCGACGTGGAACCGGGCCGGGCCGGCGCCGAGTTCCTGGAGGCCGACGACCGACAGCGACGCCGGATCTTCCAGGCCGGTGAACTCGGGATAGTTCTCGACCCGCCGGGCCTCGGTGAGCAGGGCGGCGGCCCAGAACTCGCGGACGGCGGCGAAGGTCTCGCTCGGCGCGTCGATGACGACCTCGCGCAGCAGGATCCGGTGCATCGGCACAGTCAAGCGAACCGGCGCGGATCCGGTCACCCCGGGTCGACGCCGGTGACCTCGCCGTCCGGGCCGGTGGTGTAGCGGCCCCGGGACAGGTCGACCAGGACGAGCGGGTTGCCGAACGGGTCGCGCACCACCGCCACCCTCCCCACCGGGATGTCGAACGGTGCCTGCACCAGCTCGCCGCCGTGGGCCAGGACGACCTCGACGCAGGCCGGCACGTCGTCGACCAGCCAGTTGGGCTCGTAGCCCTGCCGGGTGGTGAGGACCAGCTCGCTGTCCGCGTCGGCGAGGTGCAGGCCGGCCTGACCGGCGGCGTCGTTGCGCCAGGCCAGCCGGTGACCGAGCACCCCGCAGTAGAACTCCAGGCCCACGTCCAGGTCCGGCACCGGAACGCTGACCGCATCGACCTTCCGGAACGCCCCACCCTCCCGCACCCGGCCACCGTAGCGCCGCGCCGGCCGGGTCAGAGGTCGAGGGCGAGATCGGTGGTCGGGCGGGCGCAGCACAGCAGGAGGTTGCCGTCGGCGGGCGCCTCGACCGGGTCGGGCGAGTAGCCGACGGCGCCGGAGATGACGCGGGTCTCGCAGGTGTGGCAGACCCCGGTACGGCAGGACCAGCGGGTGGACACGTCGCAGGCCTCGGCCAGCTCCAGCAGGCTGTCGTACGCGTCGTCCCAGGGCACGGTCAGCCCCGACCGGGCGAACGCGACCGGCGGGCCGTTCCCCACCGGGCCCGCCGGCGGGTGCGGAGGCCGGGCCGGGGCCGGCGCGATCCCCGGCGTCAGCCCGGACTCCGGCCCGAAGACCTCGGCGTGCACCCGGCTCCCGTCCAGCCCGAGGGCGACGAGCGCGGCCGTGATGTCGCGCAGGAACCCGGCCGGGCCACAGAGGTAGGCATCGGCGTCCGTGGGCAGGCCCAGCGCGGCCAGCGCGTCCGCGGACAGCCGCTCGGCCGGGTCGGCCCGGCTGTAGAACACATGGCCCTGGGCGTGGGGCAGCTCGGCCAGCAGGGCCCGCGACTCCGCCGCGAAGGGCTCCTCGGCCCGGCGGCGGGCGCCGTGCAGCCACCAGACCGGCCGGGTCGAGCCGGCCGCGGCCAGGGCGTGCAGCATCGCCAGCACCGGGGTGGCCCCGACGCCTGCGCTGACCAGCAGCACCGGCGTGTCGCCGGGCCGGAGGGTGAAGCTGCCGCGGGGCGCGGCCACCTCGACCTCGTCGCCGGCCCGGACGTGGTCGTGCAGGTAGCCGCTGGCGGCGCCGTGCTGCTCCCGCTTCACGCTGATCCGGTAGCCGGCCGCGCCGGGCGGCCCGGACATCGAGTAGCTGCGCAGCACCGGCTGCCCGCCCGGCCGCACCCGTACGGTGAGGAACTGGCCCGGCAGCGCCGCCGGCAGCGGCGGCCCGGACGGATCGGCCAGGCGCAGCGAGAAGACGGAGTCGCTCTCCCGGTCGACCGCGGTGACCGCCAGCCGGCGGAACCCCGGCCAGGCCGGCGGCGGACCGGCCACCGCGGTCAGGCCCGCGTTCCCGGACGAGTCCACAGTGGACTCCTGCTGCAGCGCCCGGAACGACGCCTGCCAGCCCGGGCTCAGGGCCGGGATGCGCAGGGCCCGGTCCAGCTGCGGGCGGGTGTGACCGGGCAGGTAGAGCAGGGCGTCGATCTCGGCCACGGTCATCCGCTCGGGACCGGCGGCGACCTGCACGATCTCGTCCCCGGCGCGGACCAGGCCCTCGGTGAGGACCCGGAGGTAGAAGCCGGGCCGGTGGTCGGCCACCAGCAGGGCTGCCATCCTCGGCTCCTCCAGGCGGATGCCGACCCGGTAGCAGGTGACCCGGGGCTGGCTGACCTCGAGGACGGCGTCGCCGATCCGGTAGCGGTCGCCGATGCAGACCTCGTCGTCCGGCAGCCCCTCGACGGTGAGGTTCTCCCCGAAGCACCCGTGGACGAGGTCGTCGCGGCCCAGCGACCGCTGCCAGTGCCGGTAGGAGTCCAGCTGGTAGGCCAGCACCGCGCGCATCTCGCCGCCGTGGCCGGCCAGGTCGCCCTGGCCGTCGCCGTCGAGATTCAGGCGCCGGACCATCACCGGCCCGCTGACCGGCTGCTTCCACACTCCGGTGTGGACGGTCCGGCCGCGCCAGGCCACGTCGCGGGGCTTGCCGACGTTCACCGACACCAGCCGGCCGACGGATCGCTCGTCCACCGGGCCCCACCTCCGGTCCCCGATCCTCCTCCCTGCGACCGCCGGTTGTCAGGAGACAGCCGCCCGGACCAGCTCGGTGACCTTCCTCTCCACCTCCGGGCTCCACCGCAGCAGCGCGTATGACACCGGCCACATGTCGCCGTCGTCGAGATTCGCCGCGTCCTGGAAGCCCAGGGTCGAGTAGCGGTAGTTGAACTTGCCCGCGTTCTGGAAGAACAGGACGACCTTGCCGTTGCCGTCCGCGTACGCGGGCATGCCGTACCAGGTCTTCGGCAGCAGGTCCGGGGCGGCCGCGGTCACCGTCACGTGCACCCGCTCGGCCAGGGTCCGGTCGGCCGGGTCCATCTTCGCGATCGCGTCGAGCACCGCCTGCAGGCCGTCGGCCTTCTTGCCGCCCTTCGCGCCCTCGGCCCGCAGCTCGGCGGCGCGCTCCTTCATCGCCGCCCGCTCCTCGGCGCTGAAGCCGTCGGACCCGGTCCCGGCAGTCTTGGCAGTCTTGGCGGTCTTGGCAGCCATGGTCGTTCCCTTCTCGGAGGTCGTCCCGGTCGGTCAGGTCCGACGGTAGGACGCGCCCGGATCCACCGGCTTATCGATTCCTGACCGGATCGGCGCGCGCGGGAGAGCAGGGTCACCGCCGGGGTGGTGCATGCTCCCGGTCCGGAGCGGGCAGGTCCGAGCGGGGCTCGGCGGCGACAGGGACGAGGGCGATGGCGAAGCTGGTGTTCGTCGACTGCGAGGCGACCGGGCCGTGCCCGGGCATCGGCGTCCTGACCGAGTTCGGCGCGGTCGACTACGAGACCCGCCGGACCTTCCACGGCGTCCTCTTCGACAGCGAGCCCGATCCGGACAATCCGGTGCTGTCCCGGCTGACCGGCGGGGCGTACGACGCCGTCGAGGTGTTCGGCCGCTTCAAGGCCTGGCTGGACGACCTCGGCGACGGGCCGCCGCAGTTCGTCAGCGACAACCCCGCGTACGACTTCCAGTGGATCAACCACGGCTTCTGGCACGCCCTGGACGAGAACCCGTTCGGCCACTCCGGGCGGCGCATCGGTGACTACTACGCCGGGCTGGTCGGCGACTTCCGCCGGGCCCAGGACTGGAAGCGGTTCCGGGTCACGGCGCACGACCACAACCCGGTGAACGACGCCCTCGGCAACGTCGAGGCGTTCGAGACCATCGAGCGACTGCGTCGCGAGGGCCGGTTGCGCTGAGCCCGGCTACAGCTCGGCGAGCCAGCGATGGCCCGGGTGGACCTGGGCCAGCAGCCCGGCCAGGGCCGCGCGCCCGTCCGCGGTCAGGTGCGGGACGGTGGCGTCGAAGTCGGCCTGATCCTTGGGCCGGGTGGCCTTGGCCTTGAACAGCAGGACGAACTCGGGCGCCAGGTACGGGATGCCGCCGGGGGTGCGCCGGATGATCTCCTGGTACGGACGGCGGATCGCCTCGTCGCGCCGGCAGATCCAGGTGCCGCCGTCGTGCGGCTCCCGGAACACGTCGACCAGGTAGTCGCCGGTGGCCGGGTCCCGCAGCCAGGTCTGGTGCACGGCGGCCAGCACGTCCGGCCCGGCGTCGGGCCAGATCCGGCCGCTGCCGGCCGCGTCGAACGCGTAGCCGCGGAAGCGGTCGCGGATCTCCGGGAAGCCCGCGGCCGGCACGCCGATCTCGATGTCGCCGTGCTCGCGCGTCTGCCGCCCGCGGAACAGGTCCAGGGCCCAGCCGGCGGCGACGTACCAGGGCGTGGCGACGCCGGCCAGCCGCTCGGCCACCTCGCCCGGGCTCCAGCAGGACGACCAGCGCGCGCCGAGGGCATCGAGGTCGGCCGGGGACAGCTCGATCCCGCCGGCCGGCAGCTGCTCGCTCACCGGGACACCACTCCCCCGCCGGTCGCCGTGGTCGCCGCCGCATCCGGCTGAGATGCTCCGTACCCGGCCCACCGTACCGACCTGGAGGAGATCCGATGGCCCTGGTCACGGCAGAGTCCCGGCACGACGTCCCGACGACGGTCCGGATGCTGACCGCGTCGCTGCAGCGGCGCGGCATCCGGCTGTTCGCCGCGATCGACCACGGCGCCGGAGCCCGGGACGCCGGCCTGGAGCTGCCCGACGAGGTGGTGCTGGTCTTCGGCAATCCGGCCGCCGGCACGCCGCTCATGCAGGCCGACCCGCGGGCCGGCATCGACCTCCCGCTGCGGATCCTGGTCTGGCTCGACGGCGGCCGGACCCTCGTCGCCTACCGCGACCCCCGGGACATGACCGCGGACTTCTCCCTGCAGGCCCGCTCGGACACCCTCGCCGCCCTGCACAACGTTCTGGACCAGCTCGTCAGCGAGGTCGCCACCTGACTCCCGCTACTCGACGGTGATGCGGCCGGCCCGGCGCAGCACCCGCCCGACCCGCAGCCGCAGGATCCGCCCGTACGCCAGGACGAGCTGGCTGTAGCCGGGCGTGGGCCCGTGGTAGGCCAGGAAGCCGCGCGGCCCGCCGACCATCCGCCCGTCCCGGACGTCGTAGCGGCTGCCGTGCCAGGGGCAGACCAGGCAGCCGTCGGCGTCCAGGCGGCCGTGGGCCAGGTCGGCGAACTGGTGGCGGCAGCGTCGGGACACCGCGAACGGTTCCCCGTCCCGGTTGCCCACCGCCCACCGGCCCAGCGGCCGTACCGTCCCCGGCGGCAGATCCCGGTCGGGCACGCTCTCCTCGGACACGGCGGTCTCCTTCCCGGTGCTGTCCCCGCCAGCCTGCGGGTCGGTGGACCGGACCGCCACCCGGGCGCTCCGGGCTCCCGGCGACGTACCCGGCCGCCCTTCCCGGGTGGGGGCGACGTGTAGCTTGCGGGCGGACGAAAGGGGTTCGGGCCGGTGGCTGCTGGTGGTTTCTCGTCGAGTCGGCTGACCCGGGTGCGGGCGCTGCTGGACCGGCACGTCGACTCCGGGTTCGTCCCGGGTGCGCTGGCGGTCCTGGCCCGGCACGGCGAGGTGCACGTCGAGGCGATGGGCACGCTCGCGTTCGAGGGCCCGGGGTCGGGGACGCCGATGGCGGGCGACACGATCTGCCGGATGGCCTCGATGACGAAGCCGGTCGTCGCCGCCTGCGCCATGACGCTGGTCGAGGACGGCACCCTCCGCCTGGACGACCCGGTCGACGAGCTCCTGCCGGAGCTGGCCGACATGACCGTGCTGGCGGATCCGGACGGGCCGCTGGACGACACCGTCCCGGCGGACCGCCCGATCACGCTGCGGGACCTGCTGACCTTCACCCTCGGCACCGGCATGGTCCCGGCCGAGCCCGGGACGATCCCGATCGCCGACGCGATGGGCGTGCTCTACCGGGCCGTGCCGCCGGACGAGTGGATGGGCCGGCTCGGCGGGCTTCCGCTCGTGCACCAGCCCGGTGCGCGCTGGATGTACGAGACCGCCGCCAACGTGACGGTCGTGCTCATCGCCCGGGCCACCGGCCGGTCCTTCGGGACCGCGCTGCGCGAGCGGATCTGCGAACCGCTCGGCATGAAGGACACCGGCTTCAGCGTGGACGGCGACAGCATCGGCCGGTTCGCCACGGCGTACGCGCGCGACGACGGCCCGGACGGCCGGCCGCCCGTCGACGATGCCCCCGGAGGGCGGTGGAGCCGGCCGCCGGTGTTCGAGAGCGGCGGCGGCGGGCTCGTCTCCACCGCCGACGACTACCTCGCCTTCGCCTCGGCCCTGCTCGCGGGCGGGGTCCACGACGGCGAGCGGGTGCTCTCCCGGCCGTCGGTGACGCTGATGACCAGCGACCACCTGACCCCGGCGCAGAAGGCGGCTTCCGGGTTCTGGCCGGGCTACTTCGACGCCATGGGCTGGGGTTTCGGCATGTCGGTCCGAACCCGCCGTACGCAGCTGGGCCCCTCGGTCGGCAGCTACGGATGGTCCGGCCTGTACGGGACCGCCTGGTACAACGATCCGGCCGAGGACATGACGACGATCGTCCTCCTGCAGCGGTCGCACATGGGCGACCAGACGCTGCCGATGTGGCACGACCTCTGGACCGCCGTCTACCAGGCGATCGACGACTGACCGCGGCCCCGCCCCAGCGGCGCGGGCGACTCGGCGGCGCGGGGACTTGGCGGCGCGGGCGGCCGCCGGGCCGGCTGGCTAGGCTGCGCGGATGGGTGCGGAGTGGTCCGTCGTGGACATCGCCGAGGCCGTCCGCGGTGGCCGGCTCACGGCCCGGCAGGCCGTCGCCGACGCCGTGGCCCGGATCGAGGCGGCCGAGGGGCGGATCGCCGCGTACCAGGTGGTGCGGGCGGACGCGGCCCTACGCGAGGCCGACGAGGTCGACGCCCGGACCGACCGCGCCGACCTGCCGATGGCCGGCGTACCCGTCGCGATCAAGGACAACGTCCCGGTCGCCGGTGAGCCGATGCGCGCCGGTTCGGCCTGCACGCCGGACACCCCGCAGGCCCGCGACCACGAGATCGTCCGGCGGCTGCGGGCGGCCGGGGCCGTGATCGTCGGGATCACCCGGGTCCCGGAGCTGTGCGTGTTCGGCACCACCGACTCGTCCTTCGGCATCACCCGCAACCCCTGGGATCTCGCCCTCACCCCGGGTGGCTCGTCCGGCGGGTCGGCCGCCGCCGTCGCGGCCGGCACCGTGCCGGTGGCGCACGGCAACGACGGGATGGGCTCGATCCGGATCCCCTCCGCCTGCTGCGGGCTGGTCGGCATCAAGCCGGGTCTCGGCGTCGTGCCGGCCGACCTCGGCGAGGGCTCCTGGTTCGGGATGGCCGAGAACGGCCCGCTGGCCACGACGGTCGCCGACTGCGCGCTGACCTTGGCGGTGCTGGCCGACCGCCCCGGGCTGGCCACCGTGGCCACGCCGCCGCCGTCGCGGATCGCCTGGTCGACGGCGGTGCCGATGGAAGGCGTGCGGCTCGACCCGCACTGGGCCGCCGCCACCCGTCGCTCGGCCGAGCTGCTCCGCGCGGCCGGGCACACCCTCGACCACGCCGACCCGCCGTACGGCCGGACCATCGGCGTCTCGGAGGCCGTGCGCTGGACCGCCGGCACCGAGCTGGACGCCCGGCTGCTCCCCGACCGCTCGGGGCTGACCCGCCGCACCGCCCGGCACGCCGCCCTCGGCCGGCTGGCGCTCCGGGCCGGACTGCCGCGGGAGCAGGGCCGGCGCTCGTGGCAGGACCGCGCCGGCCGGTTCTTCGACGCGTACGACGTCCTGGTCACGCCCGCCCTCGCCCGGGCCCCGGTCGAGGCGGCGGCCTGGGCGGCGCGGAGCTGGGTGGCCAACGTCTGGTCCAACAGCCGGTACGCGCCGTTCGCGGCGCCGTGGAACCTGGCCGGATGGCCGGCGATGAGCGTGCCGGCCGGCACCGACCCGCAGGGCCGGCCGCTGGCCGTGCAGCTGGTGACCCGGGCCGGCGGCGAGGCCCTGCTGCTGTCGGTGGCGGCCCAGCTCGAGCAGCTGCGCCCGTGGACCCGGATCGCGCCCGCCTTCGCCTGAGCAAGCGATCACGGCCGCGGCCGGTGCGGCACAATCGCGGCCACGACCGCCGGGTGGAGGGCGCATGGAGCTGGTGCCGGAGCTGCAGGACCTGCTCGACGACGCGCTGCGCCGGCACGACATCCCCGGCGCGGTCGTCGGGGTCGCGCGCGGCGGTGAGCGCGCGGTGGCAGCCGGCGGCGTGCTCAACCGCAACACCGGGGTGGCGGCGACGCCGGACAGCCTGTTCCAGATCGGGTCGGTGACGAAGGTCTGGACCGCGGCGCTGGTGCTGCAGCTGGTGGACGAGGGCGCGGTCAAGTTGGACGGGGCCGTGCGGCGCTACCTGCCCGAGTTCGCCCTGCCGGACGCCGCCGCGGCCGAGGCGGTGACGGTGCGGCAGCTGCTCGCGCACACCGGCGGGTTCGTCGGCGACCTGTTCGAGGACACCGGCCCGGGCGACGACGCGCTGGAGCTCTATCTGAAGGTGCTGGCCCGCGACGCGGCTCAGGTGCACCCGCCCGGCGCGCTCATCTCGTACTGCAACTCCGGCTACTGCGTGCTCGGCGCGCTGGTCGCGAGGCTGCGCGGGACGACCTGGGAGGCGGCGCTCCGGGACCGGCTGATCGATCCGCTCGGGCTGGAGCAGCACGCGCTGTCGGCCGACGAGGCGATCCTGTTCCGCACCGCCGCCGGCCACACCAAGGCGCCCGGGTCCGACCGGGTCAGCGTCTTCCCGCGCTGGTCCATGCCCCGGTCGAACGCGCCGGCCGGCGCCACCCTGTGCCTGACCGCGGGCGGGCTGCTGTCCTTCGGCCGGATGATGCTGGACGGTGGCGTGGCCGGCGGGACCCGGGTGCTGTCCGAGGCCGCGGTCGCGGCGATGCGCACCCCGCAGATCGACGTGCCCGGCGGCGGCGGACGCCGGCCGCGGCACTGGGGCCTCGGCCTGATGCTGTTCGACTGGGGCACCCCGGTGTACGGCCACGACGGCGGCACCATCGGCCAGAACACGGCCTTGCGGGTGCTGCCCGAACACGACCTGGTGGTGGCCGCGGTCAGCAACGGCGGCCCGTACGTCCACCTGCACGACGAGGTCCTCGCTCCGGTGCTGCGCGACCTGGCCGGCGTGGAGCTGCCGGCGTACCCGATCCCGCCCGATCCGCCCCGCCCGTTCGCGGGGGCCCGGCACGCCGGCACCTACGCCGTTCCCGAGGAGACCTGGCGGGTCTCCGACCTGGGTGACCGCCTGCGGGTGACCATGAGCCCGGCCGGCCGCATGCAGGCGCTGGGCGCGGCGGAGGAGACGCTGGAGATGGTCCCGCTGGACGGCGACACCTACATCGCCACCACCGCACCGGAGGGTGTCCACCCCACCGTCACCTTCACCGACGGCTACCTGCACGCCTCCCGCGCCATCCCCCGGGCGGACGGCGACGGTTAGGGCGGGGCGTACTGGTCGGGCAGCGACGGCCAGCGCCGCGAGGCCCACTGCGACCAGGTCGCGTGCCCCGGTGGGGCCGGTGGGATCGGGGACCCGCGCAGCTCGTCGTCGTCCGGCGCCTGGAACTGGGCCCGCCACTGCTCCAGCTCGACGTCGGTCATGGGGAACGTGGCCGCGGGCGTGGTCGCGAACCGGGTGGCGACCCGTCGGCGTTGCTCCTCGGGATCGATGGGCAGGTAGACGACCTGGCTGCGGGCCCCGACCGTGGCCGCGATCCAGCGGAGCGCCGACCGCTCGTCCCGGCCCCAGAAGCCGAAGTCGAGGACGACGTCGACGCCCAGCTGGGCGGCCCGCATGCCCGCCTGGACCAGCTTGCCCTCGACCAGGTCACGCTTGTCCGGCGGGTTCTCCCCGTCGAACAGCGCGATCTGCCACTCGTCGGGCGTGAACCGCAGAGCGGGCGCGGTCCGTTCCAGCTCCTTGGCGTGCAGGGTCTTCCCGGCGCCGGGAAGGCCGACGATCAGATAGACGGTCGCCGGTGGGACGCGGTAATCGGGCTCGGACATGCGGCGGCTCCTGAGCGAGGGCAGGGGCCGGGCAACGCGAAGGGCCGCCCGGCGGGAAGCCGGCGGCGCGGAACCGAGGGGTACCTGCGGACTGTCCCAGCGCCGTCAGCGGAAACGGCGGGGACGGGTCACGGACGCACACGCACACATGCGGCCACCGTACCGATCGCCTGGCCCCGTCCGCTCCCGCCACCGGCGGTCGGTAGCGTCGGACCATGGCGGACCGGGGCGTGCTGAGGTCGTCGTTCGGGCACGCGGCGTCGGCGTACGCGGAGCACCGGCCGGACTACGCGCGGGCCGCGGTGGCCTGGGCGGTGGCGGCGGCGCCCGGGTCGCGGGTGCTCGACCTCGGGGCCGGGACCGGGAAGCTCACCGCCATGCTGGCCGAGCTGGGTGCCGAGGTCGTCGCGGTCGAGCCCGACCCGGCGATGCTGGCCGAGCTGCGCCGGGCGCTGCCGGGGGTCCGGGCCGTGGCGGGCAGCGCCGAGGCGATCCCGCTGCCGGACGGGTCCGTGGACGCCGTGCTGGCCGGCAACGCGATGCACTGGTTCGACCTGGCCGTGGCGGGGCCGGAGATCACCCGGGTGCTCGCGCCCGCCGGGGTGCTGGCCGGGCTGTGGAACGTCCTCGACGACCGGGTCGAGTGGGTCGCCGGGCTGGCCCGCGTCAGCGGCAGCGCGGCGGTCGGCCCGCGGGACACGCTGAGCCGGTGGCGCGCCGGCACGGCGGAGCTGCGGGACGGCCTGGCGGCCCGGTTCGGCCCGCCGGAGCAGGCCGAGTTCCGGCACGGACAGCGTCGCACCGCCGACTCCCTGGTCGCGACGCTCGGGACCCGGGCCGGGATGCTGGTCCTGCCCGAGCCGGAGCGGACGGCCACCCTGGGCCGGATCCGCGACCACCTCGCCGCCGGACCGGAGACCGGCCGGGGCGAGTTCACCCTGCCCATGCTGACCGGCGTGCTCCGGGTCCGCCGGCCATGAGTCAGGGCAGCAGGCCGGCGGCCCGGAAGAGGCGGTCGTAGATCTCGCGGATGGTGTCCTGCTTGCGGGCGTTGTAGTCCATGACGTGGCCGCCGCCGGGGACGGCGGCCCGCTTCGCGTCCTCGTAGCGCCGGCGGTCCTCCGGGTGGGAGCGGAGCCAGTCCCGGAACATGCGGTGCCGGATGGTCTCCGGGCAGTCCGGGCCGAACACGTGCAGGTTGGCCTGCGGCTCGGAGTGGCTCAGGGCCCGGTGCTCGTGCCAGGACGGCTCGCGGATGACGTGCACCCAGCCGATGGCCTCCAGCGCGGGCACGTAGGTTTCCTCGGCCCGGGGATCGGCCACCGTCAGGTCGATGTCGATCACGTCCTTGGCGGCCAGGCCCGGCACCGAGGTGGACCCGACGTGGTCGATGTTCAGGACGACGTCGCCGAGCGCGGCCACGACCTCACCGGCCAGGGCCGCGTACCGGTCCGGCCAGGAGGGTTCGTACTCGACGAGGCTGACCGGAGCCGGCGCCGGCGGCCCGTGGACCCAGGGATCCTCGTCCGGATCGGCGTCGTGGTGGCGTGTGATCTCCTCCGCGGACGGCACCCGGACAAGATAGTCGACCCGGCCGCCCACCAGATCGGCACCGGCGCGGCGTCGACAACCCGCCCCGGCGACCCTCGAGTCACCGCGGCCCCGCCGCACCCCACCGCGTAAGGGCGTCGATCGAGTCCCGCAGTGCGGTCCCGCTCGGTGAGCGCGTACGCGAGCACGTTGTGGGCGAGCGGAACCCGGTAGAGGATCCCGGCGGCGTGCAGTTCGTCGCCGAGGCTCTCAAGCCGCCGCCTAACGCTTGGTCAGGCGGAGTCGCTGCCAGCTGCCGTCTGCGTGCCAGCCGCCGTCGACCCCGAGCTCCTGCCCGTTGACGAACCCGCTCGCGCTGTCGTCGGCCAGGAAGGCGACGGCCTGCGCCACGTCCTCGGGCCGGGCGAACCGGCCCATCGGGACGTGCTCGACGATGTCCTCGTCGGTGTACGCGCCGGAGCCCTGGTCGGCGACGTCCATCTCGGTCTTGATCCAGCCCGGGCACACGGCGTTGACCCGCACACCGCGGCCGCCCCACTCGACCGCGAGGGTCCGGGTCAGCCCGACCAGCCCGTGCTTCGAGGCGTTGTACGCGACCCGGTCCGCGACCCCGCGCAGGCCGGCGATCGAGGCGACATTGACGATCGACCCGGCGCGCCGGTCGAGCATCCCGCGGCCGAAGGCCTGACAGAGCAGGAACGGCCCGGTCAGGTTGACCTCGAGCACCCGCCGCCACTGCTCGGCCGTCGTCTCCTCGGCCGGGGCGATCAGGCTGATCCCGGCGTTGTTCACCAGCACGTCGACCCGGCCGAAGCGGTCCAGGACCCGGTCGGCAGCCGCCCGTACGCCGGCCTCGTCGGCCACGTCGACCTGGATCGGCAGCACCGGCACCGGCACGGACTCCGCCGTCGCCGTCGGGGCGGCGATGTCGAGCAGCGCCAGCGCGTACCCCTGCCCGGCGAGCTGCTGCGCGACCACCCGGCCCAGCCCCTGCCGCGCCCCGGTCACCACCGCCACCCGATCCCGTCCTTCGTCCACCCGGACCTCCACCGATCGCCGTGTCAGCGCCCAGCCTCGCAGGTCACCGGGTGGTCAGGAATCGAGAAGTACGGGCCGCCGGGCCCGGCCTATGGTCGGGTCAGAACAGCGACGACAGGAGAGTTCGATGAAGACGATGACCTGCAGGCAGCTGGGCGGCCCGTGCGACACGGCCTTCACCGGCGACAAGGCCGACGAGGTGATCAAGGCTCAGGACAAGCACCTGAAGGAGGCGGTCGCAGCCGGGGACGACTCCCACCAGGAGGCGGCCAAGAGCATGCAGGAACGGTGGAAGCACCCGATCGCCGGGATGGGCTGGTACCGCCAGGCCAAGAAGGACTTCGCCGCCCTCCCCGACTGACCGTCCCCCGCCGCCAGGCCCGCAGCCATCGGCTGGCGCACAACCCGGATGGGTCATCGGCGAAGCAGCGCCTGCAGTTCGTCCGGCGAAATGGTCGAGACCAGAGGATCGGCGTGCCGATGGACCAGCAGCCAGTCCCCGCCGACGCGCCGGTAGACGTGGGTGACACGTAACGACAGGTCCTGGTCGGGCAGGGCGTCGATGCGGCCGTGCTGCCGTTCGATCACGATCAGGACGACGGTGTCGGCCCAGGCGTGCGTCACCACGTGTTCGAACGTCGCTTCGCCGCCGGCAAAGGCGCTCTCCCACCCGCGCAGCTCGCCCGCCCGATCCTCGTGCTGGCTGGCCGCCCCGCCGGTCGGTGCCAGCAGGCTGAAGCCACGGGCGTGGTGCACCAGGTCGAGGTATCGGTCCAGGTCCCCCCGCACCCAGGCGTCAGCAGCCTCCTCGGCCTGCGCCACGAACTCGTTCAGGTCCTCGTCCTTCGGGCGATCCATCCGAGCATTCTCGTCCCTCGACGGAGCACCAACGCCAGCCGGCGACGTCGCACTCCGAGTTAACCCGTGAAGATCAACTCCGCTTGACGTGACACCTCCAGTCCGCCTGCCAGTGACTGTCCGTGCCAGTCGGTCAGCGCACCGGCTTTCCGTCTACGACCCTCAGGGCTACCGATCATGCCGATGAGCGCGCGTCAGTTCGGACGTTGAAGTGACCTTTCCCACCCGCGGCCCGCGACCTGTGGTGATGGCGGTCGTGGGTCGTCTGACCAGCGCAAACGGTCGGCGGTAGCGCCCAGCTGCGTTACCTCATCGTCGTCCGGCCGCGGACCGTCGCCGCCGAGTACAGCGCTGCAGAGCGCAGGACATCGACCCCTTCGACTTGATCGTCACCACGACCAACCGAGAGCGGATTCGGCCCACGTTCGGCCTCGACGCCGGCACTCAGCTGTACTCGGCGACGCTCAACCACGGCGAGAAGGCGGAGGGCGCGGTGATCTTCGACGTGCCGAGACCGGTGTCGTCGGCATCGCTTATGCGCGGGAGGGCAGATGCTCGGGATCTCGTAGCTCTGACCGCCAGTGCCGGCCCCGCCTTGATGCCCGCACCGCTGTCCGGGCATTCTGATGCACCATCGGATCAGGCCGGATGACTCATCTCTGACCGTCCCGCTCAACAGACGTCTTAGCCCGGCGAGGCACGGATCTCGGCTTGGAGGGTCGTCGGTTCGGCGCGGGCTCGGGTTGTGGCTGATACGAAGTGCCGACGTGCGGGGTCACGTCGGCCGCGCTGGATGTGAGTGTCCCTGACGCGGAGGCGAGCAGCGGCTGGCTGTCACTCTCGGCTCGAGTTGGGGCGGCGGCCGGCTCTGGACAGGGCGTGATCGAGGAGTTGGCCCGCAGTCAGCTGGCGGTTGACGACGGCGCGGGCGACGTCGGTGAGCCGGAGGTTATGGTCGCGGGCGTAGCCGCGCAGGACGGCGAAGGACCGGTCCATGTCCAACCGGCCGACCTGGGCGAGCACGCCCTTGGCTTGTTCCAGTACGACTCGGCTGTCCAGCGCGGTCTGCAGCTGTTCGTTCACGGCTGCCTTGTCGGCGGCGGCCCTGTCCTGGACGATGGCCACGGAGGCGACGTAGGCGAGCGCCTGACCGAGGCTCAGGT
>DATDKW010000262.1:0-19140 GCA_036519715.1 Mycobacteriales bacterium | reverse complement strand
GGCGCGGGCCCCCGGACTCTTACGGGGTCAGGACGACCTTGGTGCAGTCTTCCTTCTTGTTCTTGAAGATCTCGTACGCCTGCGGGGCCTGCTCCAGCTTCATCCGGTGGCTGATCACGAACGTCGGGTCGATCTCGCCGGCCTCGATGCGCCCCAGCAGCGGCCTGAGGTAGCGCTGCACGTGGCACTGCCCGGTCCGGATGGTGAGCCCCTTGTTCATCATCTGGCCGAGCGGGAACTTGTCCGCGAAGCCGCCGTACGCGCCCATGATCGAGACGGTGCCGCCGGTGCGGCAGGCCAGGATCGCCTCCCGGACCGCCTCCGGCCGCTCGGTCTGCTGCCGGCCGGCCTGCTTGACCCGGTCGTAGGCGTGGATGACCGGGTTGGCGCTGTGCGCCTCCAGCCCGACGGCCTCGATGCAGGCGTCCGGGCCGCGGCCGGCGGTCATCTCGTTGAGCGCGTCCATCACGGCCACGTCGGCGTAGTTGATCGTGTCCGCGCCGGTGTGCTTGGCCACCCGGTCCAGCCGGTAGTCGAACCGGTCGATGACGATGACCCGCTCGGCCCCGAGCAGCTTGGCGCTGGCGGCGGCGAACATGCCGACCGGGCCGGCGCCCCAGACCGCGACCACGTCACCGGGCGACACCGCCATGTCCGCGCCCATGTACGCGGTCGGGAAGATGTCGGACAGGAACAGCACCTGCTCGTCGGTCAGGTCCGACTCGATCTTGATCGGGCCGACGTCGGCGAACGGGACCCGGGCGTACTCGGCCTGGCCGCCGGAGTAGCCGCCGAGCATGTGCGAGTAGCCGTAGATGCCGGCCGGCGAGTGGCCCATGAGCTTCTCGGCGATGGCCGCGTTGGGGTTGGAGTTCTCGCAGACCGAGTAGAGCTCGCGCTTGCAGTTGTAGCAGTTGCCGCAGGCGATCGGGAACGGCACGACCACCCGGTCGCCGACGGCAAGGTTGGACACCCCGGAGCCGAGCTCGACGATCTCGCCCATGAACTCGTGCCCGAGCACGTCGCCCTTGCGCATGGTCGGGATGTAGCCGTCGTACAGGTGCAGGTCGGAGCCGCAGATCGCGGTCGAGGTGATCTTCACGATGGCGTCGCGCGCGTTGAGGATCTGCGGGTCCGGGACGGTCCGGACCTCCAGCTTGTTGCGGCCCATCCAGCAGTTCGCCCTCATGCCTTGCTCCCCTCGCTGAGCGGCTGACCCGGCCGCTGCTTCGCCAGCCGGCTCTGCCGGCGGCCCTCCGGGCTGGCCTCGGACCGCACCACCTCGCCGGTCTCCAGGATCTGCTTGAACCGCCGCAGGTCGTCGGTCACCTGCTGCCGCGGCTCCTGGCCGAGCAGGCCGGCCACCGCGTTGCCGAGCTTGCCCGCGGGCGGCTCGTAGGTCAGCTCGACCCGGACCTCGGTGCCGCGGTCGCCGGGGGCCCGGCCGAACCGGACCGAGCCGGAGTTGGGCACGTCCGCGCCCTCGGCCGACCGCCAGGACAGCAGCCGGCCGGGCTCGTCGGCCACGATCACCGCGTCCCACTCGACCTGGTCCTTCACCGGCGCCTCGGCGACCCAGTGGCTGCCGTCGGCGGAGACCGAGCGCAGGTGGGTCATGAACTCCGGCAGCCGGGAGAAGTCGCGCCACAGCGCGTACGCCTCCTCAGCCGGGTTGCCCACGGTCACCCCGGCGGAGACGGTGAAGGCGCTGCCGTCGCTGGTCCGGCTCGGGTGCGTCCGGCGGCTCAGCTTGGCCGCGGTGAACACGTCGAGCGCGGCGATGCCGCCGGCGGTGGCCAGCGCGGACAGCACCCGGCGCCGGTCCCGGGCCGAGCGCAGGCCGCTGAGGAGCAGGGCCGCGTCCATGCCGTCGCCGGCCACCCGGGACCACAGTCCCGGCATCGGCCGCTGCCCCTGAGCCAGGATGCCGGCACCGGCCACGAACTCCCGGACCCCGACCGCGCGGGCCAGGACCCGGGTGCGGGGGGTGTCGTCCAGGCCCAGTGCCCGGGCCGCCCGGCCCGGGATCGCCACCAGCGGGGCACCGAGCGCGAAGCTCGCCCAGCCCAGTGCCTTGCCGAGACCTGCACCGCTGCTGCGGCCGCCGTCCATCGCCACTCCTGTCGTCGGGATGCGCTGGCCGTACCCGGCGGAGGCCGGGCCATGCATCCCGCGGCGACGACGGTGCGGCTAACGGTCGGTGTTCTTGGCCGCCGGCGGGTAGGCGGAGGGGACCTTCTCCGGCGGCGGCACCGTCTCGGCGTCGGCCCCGCCCGAGTAGCCCCCGCGCTTGTCACTGACCCCGAGCGTGTCCTTCGGCCTGGGCTCCGGCCTCTGTCTCGGCATATTCGCTCCCTGCGCGCTGCGGGGGCACGATCTCCATCCAGGAAATCCGACCCGGCGCTATGTAGAGAGGGTACCCGAGGGACTCCAGCAGCTCCCCGCTGTCGGGGTCGAGGCTCCAGGCCTCCTCCAGCAGCAGGTCGGGCTGCTCCGGGAAGCCGGCCGCGTACGACGCGGACGCGAACAGGCCGGCGTGGGTGGTGCCGTCGACCGTGCGGACCCGCAGGTAGGTGGCGGGCCGGTCGGAGAAGAAGTCGTCCCAGGCCCGCGGGGCCAGCTCCGGGCCGATGGTCCAGCGCAGCACCTCCCGCTGCCAGCGGGGCCGCTCGTCGCGGTGCACGTAGACCTGGCCGACGACGCTGCCGGTGACCGCGGGCAGCACCAGCAGCAGCACCGCGGCGACCCAGAGGATCGCGAACTCGCCGGCCAGGATCGGGCCCGGACGGCCCAGCGTCGTCCGCCAGACCCAGTACTCGGGCCAGCCCGCCAGCACGTGGAAGACGGCCGAGACGGCGGTGAAGCGCAGGGTCCGGTCGGCCAGCGTCACCCCGTACGCGCCGGCCTGCCGCTCGAACGCCAGCGTGTACGTCAGCCCCGGCAGCACCGCCACCACCAGCAGCAGCAGCCCGAGCGCGGTCTCCGGGATCACCGGATCACCCCCGCAGTGCGTGCAGCCCGCGGATGGCGAGCTGGTAGCCGGTCACCCCGAAGCCGACCACCACTCCGGCGGCGACCCGGGACACGTACGAGTGGTGCCGGAACTCCTCCCGCTGGTGCACGTTCGAGATGTGCACCTCGATCAGCGGCAGCGAGGTGCCCTCGATCGCGTCCGGCAGCGCGATCGACGTGTGGCTGTACGCGGCCGGGTTGAGCACCGCCCCGAGCGCCTTCCCGGCCGCCGCCGCGGCGCCGGCCTCCTGCAGCCAGCCGACCAGCTCGCCCTCGGAATTGGACTGCCGGAAGTCGACGTCCAGGCCCAGCTCGCCGGCCGTGTCCCGGCACAGCCGCTCGACGTCGGCCAGGGTGGCGGTGCCGTAGACGAGCGGGCTGCGCGCGCCGAGCAGGTTGAGGTTCGGACCGTTCAGCACGAAGACAGTGGTCACGCGGCGGCAGCGTACCCATGCCTGCGACCGACTGCCGGTTTCTCGGTCGTCCGCCGGTCGGCCAGCAGAGCCGGTCGGGCAGACTCGCGGGACAGCGACAGGGAGGTCGGGATGACGGCGGTCGGCGTGATCGGCTCGGGGATCATGGGCGCGGGGATCGCGGAGGTCGCGGCCCGCACCGGCTGCGACGTGCTGGTCCGGGAGGTGACCCCGGAGCTGGCGGCGGCCGGACGGGACCGGATCGCGGCCTCGCTGGAGCGGGCGGTGTCCCGGGGCAAGCTCCCGGCCGCCGACCGGGACGCGGCGCTGGCCCGGATCCGGACCACCACGTCGCTGGCCGACCTGGCCGACCGGGACCTGGTGATCGAGGCCGTCACCGAGCACGAGCCGACCAAGACCGCGCTCTACCGGGAGCTCGGCGACGTGGTCCGGCCGCACTGCGTGCTGGCCAGCAACACCTCCTCCATCCCGATCTCCCGGCTGGCCGCGGTCACCGCCGGCCCGGAGCGGGTGCTGGGCATGCACTTCTTCAACCCGGTGGTGGTGCTGCCGCTGGTCGAGCTGGTGCCCTCGCTGCTCACCTCACAGTCCACAGTGGACACCGCCCGGGCCTTCGCCGAGGACCGGCTGGGCAAGAAGACGGTGCTGTGCAAGGACCGGGCCGGCTTCGTGGTCAACGCGCTGCTGGTGCCCTACCTGCTGGCCGCGATCCGGATGGTCGAGGCCGGGGTGGCCACCGCCGAGGACGTGGACGCCGCGATGGTCGGCGGGGCCAACCACCCGATGGGCCCGCTGGCGCTGGCCGACCTCATCGGCCTGGACACCTGCGCCGCCGTCGCCGTGTCGATGTACGAGGAGTTCAAGGAGCCGCTGTACGCGGCGCCCCCGCTGCTGTCGCGGATGGTCGAGGCCGGGCTGCTGGGCCGCAAGACCGGCCGCGGCTTCTACGACCACCGCTGATGCGCGCGGCGGTCCTGGGCCGGCCGGTCGGCCACTCGCTGTCGCCGGTGCTGCACACGGCCGCGTACCGGGCGCTCGGGCTGGACTGGACCTACACCGCGATCGACTGCGGCGAGGACGAGCTGGCCGGGACGCTGGCCGGGCTCGGTCCGGACTGGGCCGGGCTGTCGCTGACCATGCCGCTCAAGCGGGTCGCGCTGGCTCTCGCCGACGACGTCGACCCGCTGGCGGCCGCAGTCGGCGCGGCCAACACGCTGGTGCTGGGCCGGCGGCGGGTCGCGTACAACACCGACGTGGCCGGGATCGCGGACGCGTTGCGGGAGGCGGGGCTGACCGCGCCCCGCTCGGCCGTGCTGCTCGGCGCGGGCGGCACGGCCCAGGCCGCGCTGGCCGCGCTGGCGACCCTGGGCGTACGGGAGCCGGTCGTGCTGGTGCGCGACCCCGGCCGGGCCGGTCCGCTGCGGGAGACCGCCGCCCGGCTCGGGCTGGCGATCGACCTGCGGGCCGGGCTGCCCGGGCCGGTCCCGGACGCCGACCTGGTCGTCTCGACCCTGCCGGCCGGGGCCGCCGACGCGCTCACCCCGCCCGGCACGGCCGTGCTGGACGTGATCTACGCGCCCTGGCCGACCCGGTTCGCCGCGGCCGCGGCCGGGCGCGGCGCCACCGTGGTCGGCGGGCTGGCGATGCTGCTGCACCAGGCCGCGGCCCAGGTCGAGCTGATGACCGGCCGGGCCGCGCCGGTGGAGGCGATGCGCTCGGCCCTGGCCGACGCCATCCGAGCGGGAACGGAGAAGCCCGCCGCTCGCCCGGCGACTTAGGTTCCTCGCACCAACCGGAGGAACGAGGAGCGAGACATGATCGACAAGATCGGGCTGGTCTGCATCTGGGTGTACGACCAGGACGAGGCCCTGGACTTCTACGTCGGCAAGCTCGGCTTCGCCCTGCAGACCGACGTCGAGGCCGAGGGCGTTCGGTTCGTGCTGGTCACGGCGCCTGAGCAGCCGGACGTGCCGCTGATGCTGGCCGTGCCGGAGCCGCCGGCGGTGGACCCGGCCACCGCCGAGCAGATCCGGGTGCTGGTGGCCAAGGGCATCCTCGGGCCGGGCAGCCTGGTGACCAAGGACTGCCGGAAGACCACCGCGGAGCTCAAGGAGCGCGGGGTGGAGTTCACCGACGAGCCCGAGGAGCGCTTCTACGGGATCGACGCCGGCTTCCGCGACCCGTTCGGCAACCACTGGCGGCTCACCGAGCTGATCCCCGAGCCGGCCGGGGCAGCCGGGTAACCTCGGGCGGTGAGCGGCGACCCCTGTCATAGCAGGGCCTTGTGCTGACCGACTGGCTTCTCGTCCTGCTCAGCATCGGCCTGGTGCTGGCCTGCGGGATGTTCGTCGCGGCGGAGTTCGCGCTGGTCACGGTCGACCGCGCGTCGGTCGAGCGGGCGGCCGGGCGCGGCGACCGCGGCGCCGACGGTGTGCTGGCGGCCCTGCGCCGGCTGTCCACCCAGCTGTCCGGGGCCCAGCTCGGCATCACCATCACCAACCTGCTCATCGGCTTCCTGGCCGAGCCGGCGGTGGCGTCGCTGCTGCACGGGCCGTTCGAGGCGGTCGGGTTCTCCCGCGGCACGGCCGAGGGCGTGTCCGTGGTGGTGGCGCTGGTGCTGGCGACCGCGGTGACCATGGTGGCCGGCGAGCTGATCCCGAAGAACCTGGCCATCGCCCGGCCGTTCGAGACCGCGCGGGCGGTGCAGCGGGTGATGCGTGCCTTCACCGCCGCCTTCCGGCCGGTGATCGCGCTACTCAACGGCACCGCCAACCGGCTGGTGCGGGCGGTCGGGGTGGAGCCGGCGGAGGAGCTGGCCAGCGCCCGCTCCCCGGAGGAGCTGATCTCCCTGGTCCGGCGCTCGGCCGCGCAGGGCACGCTCGGCCAGGACACCGCGATGCTGTTCCTGCGGTCGGCGTCGTTCCCGGATAAGCGGGCCCGGGACGTGCTCACCCCGCGGGTGCGGCTGGCCACCGTGCCGGCCGGGGAGCCGGTCTCGGCGGTGGTGGCGGCGTCCCGGCGGACCGGCCGGTCCCGGTTCCCGGTGCTCGGGCCCGAGGGCCTGGACGACGTGGTCGGCGTCGTGCACGCCAAGCATGTGCCGCTGGTCCCGTACGAGCGGCGGGACAGCACGCCGGTCCGGGACGTGATGGAGCCGGCCCTGTTCGTACCGGAGACGCTGGAGCTGGACGACCTGCTGCTGGAGTTCCGGCAGCGCGGGCTGCAGCTCGCCGTCGTCGTCGACGAGTACGGCGGGACGGCCGGCGTGGTCACGCTGGAGGACCTGGTCGAGGAGCTGGTCGGGCCGGTGCAGGACGAGCAC
Organism: Mycobacteriales bacterium; assembly: GCA_036519715.1. GTDB lineage: Bacteria > Actinomycetota > Actinomycetes > Mycobacteriales > CADCTP01 > CADCTP01. The sequence goes on along the minus strand of DATDKW010000262.1, from coordinate 12,372 downwards.
GACGCGGCCGAGCGGCCGGCCCGGCGGCTGCCCGGCGGCGGCTGGGTGCTGTCCGGGCTGCTGCGCCCGGACGAGGTGGCCGAGCTGACCGGCATCGAGCTGCCCCGCGACCCCCGCCGCTACGAGACGCTGGGCGGGCTGGTCACCGCGTACCTGGACCGGATCCCGGCGCCGGGCGAGGTGCTGGAGCTGCCCGGCGTCCGGGTCACCGTGGTGGCGATGGACGGCTTCCGGGTCGACCAGGTCGGGATCGAGGTGCCGCGGTGAGCGACGGGGCCGCCGTCGGGGTCGCGGTGCTGCTGCTGGCCGCGAACGCGTTCTTCGTGGCCGCCGAGTTCGCACTGATCTCGGCCCGCCGGTCGGCCATCGAGCAGCGCGGCCGGACCCGCGCCGGCCGGGTGACGCTGCGGGCGATGGAGCGGGTGTCCCTCATGCTGGCCGGGGCCCAGCTCGGCATCACCATCTGCTCGCTCGGCCTGGGCGCCCTGGCCGAGCCGGCCGTCGCGCACCTGCTCGACCCGGTCTTCGCCGCCGTCGGCCTGCCCGAGAGCGTCCGGCACCCGGTCTCGTTCGCGCTGGCGCTGGCCGTGGTGGTGTTCCTGCACGTGGTGGTGGGCGAGATGGTGCCCAAGAACCTCACCCTGGCCGGCCCGGACCGGGCCGCGCTGCTGCTGGGGCCGCCGCTGGCCGGGCTGGTCGTCGTGCTCAAGCCGGTCATCGTGGTGCTCAACACGCTGGCCAACCTGGGCCTGCGGGCCCTGCGGGTGGAGCCCAAGGACGAGGTCACCAGCGCGTTCACCCGGGAGGAGGTGGCCGGGCTGCTGGCAGAGTCGCGCCGGGAGGGCCTGCTCGAGCCGGGCCGGGAACGGCTGCTGTCCGAGGCGCTGGCCTTCGACGAGCGCACCGTGGGCGGGATCGTGGTGCCGGTGCGGTCGGTGGTCACGGTGCCGGCCTCGGTGACCCCGGCCGAGGTCGAGGCGCTGGTGGCCCGTACCGGCTACTCCCGCTTCCCGGTCCTGCTGGACGGGGCCATGACCGGGTACGTGCACGTCAAGGATCTGCTCGGGGTGCCGGACCGGGACCGGCCGATGGACCCGGCGGTCATCCGGGCGCTGCCCGCGGTCGGGGCCGACTCGTCGCTGCGCGCGGCACTGCAGCAGATGCAGACCACCGGCGCGCACCTGATCCGGGTGGTCGACGCGGCTGGGGCGCTGCTCGGCGTGGTCATGCTGGAGGACGCGCTGGAGGAGCTGGTCGGCGAGATCACCGACGCCAACCGGCGGACCTGAGCGCGGCCGGGCTCACCGCCCGATCCCGCACACTTCGCCGAAACAAGGCCGCACCCAGAACCGCTCCGCGTCCATGTCCTCCCACAGGCCGCCGTGGACCAGGACGTGGGTCACCGGCCGGCCGGCTGCGTCGGCCATCCCGGCGGCTCAGCCGGCCGGCACCGGGACGGGGGCCGCGGGCTCGGCCAGCGTGGACGCCCCCGGCACCGGCCGCAGCCACACCAGCGCGCCCTCGGTCAGCCGCAGGGTGTCGGCCTGCCCGCGGGTCAGCTGCACCCAGGGCGTGCTGGCGCCGGCCCGCAGCTCGGCCCGGACCTCGAAGCCGATCCGCTGCAGCCGGGTGACCGTGCTCTGCACCGCGCCGTCGGTCGGCTCGGTGAACACGTCGATGTCGTGCGGCCGGACCAGCTGGCCCTCCAGCCGCGTCACCGGGCCGAGGAAGCCCATCACGAAGTCGTTGGCGGGCTTGTCGTACAGCTCGGTGGGCGAGCCGACCTGCTCGATCCGGCCGTGGTTGATCACCACCAGCCGGTCGGAGACCTCCAGCGCCTCCTCCTGGTCGTGGGTGACGAACAGGGTGGTGACGTGCATCTCGTCGTGCAGCCGGCGCAGCCAGTCCCGCAGCTCCTTGCGGACCTGCGCGTCCAGCGCCCCGAAGGGCTCGTCCAGCAGCAGCACCTTGGGCTCGGTGGCCAGCGCCCGGGCCAGCGCCATCCGCTGCCGCTGCCCACCGGACAGCTGCGAGGGCAGCCGCTCGGCGAACTGCTCCAGGTGCACCAGCTCCAGCAGCTCGAACACCCGGCGGCGGATCTCGGCCTTGGGCCGGCGCCGGATCTCCAGCCCGAAGGCGACGTTGCGGTAGACGTTGAGGTGCTTGAACGCGGCGTAGTGCTGGAACACGAAGCCGACGTTGCGGCGCTGGGCCGGCACCTGGGTGGCGTCCACGCCGTCGATGTCGACCGTGCCGCTGTCCGGCTCCTCCAGCCCGCCGATGATCCGCAGCAGCGTCGACTTGCCGCCGCCGCTCGGGCCCAGCAGGGCGGTCAGCTCCCCCGACGGCACCGACACGTCGACGTCGTCGAGCGCGACGAAGTCCCCGAACCGCTTGGTGATGCTGCGCGCGTCGATACCCATCAGATCTTCTTCTCCCTCGGGCGGAGCAACGAGATGCCCACGATGCAGGCGACGGCGAACAGCACGAGAACCAGCGCGACCTGGTACGCCCCGGGCTCCCCCTGCTCGGCCAGGTCGGCCACCCGCAGCGTGCCGGTCTGGGTCTGGCCGATGACGTCGCCGGAGACGACCCGGACCGCGCCGAACTCGCCGATGGCCCGGGCCAGGCTGAGCACCACCCCGTACGCGAGGGCCCAGCGGACGGTCGGCAGGGTGATCCGGACGAACCGCTGCCAGGCGTTGGCGCCCAGCGACCGGGCCGCGATCTCCTGGTCCAGCCCCTCCTCCTGCAGCACCGGCACCAGCTCCCGCACCACCAGCGGCAGCGACACGAAGCAGGTGGCCAGCACCATCCCCGGGGTGGCGAAGATGACCTGCAGCCCGGCGTCGGACAGCCCCGGGCCGAACCAGCCCTGGGTCGGCCCGTAGACCAGCACCAGCGCCAGCCCGACCACGATCGGCGAGACCGACACCGGGATGTCCAGCAGCACGTTGAACAGCCGCCGCCCCGGGAACCGGTAGCGGGCCAGCAGCAGCGCCACCCCGATGCCGAAGACGGTGTTGATCGCCACCGCCATGAGCGCGATCTCGCCGGTGAGCCGGAACGCGTGCACCGCGTCCGGGGTGCTGATCGCCGCCCAGAACACCGACCAGCCCTGCTCGAACGTCCGGGCGAAGATCAGCCCCAGCGGCACCGCGACCAGGATCACGATGTAGAGGACGGCGATCGTGCGCAGCCCGGCCCGGGTGCTGCGGCGCTGCTTGGTCGCCACCGTGCCGACCCCCGCGCTAGCCACGGCGGGCCGCCCAGCGCTGCAGCAGGTCCAGCCCGCCGATGACCAGGACGGCCGCCACCAGCAGCACGGTCGCGGTCGCGGCGGCGTCGGTGAGGTTGCCGTCCTGGATCTGGTTGTACGCGAAGATCGACGAGGTCTGGGTCCGGTTGAGCTGGCCGCCGATGAGCACGACCGAGCCGTACTCGCCCATGGCCCGGGCGAAGGCCAGCGCCGTCCCGGCCGCGACCGCGGGCAGGATCGTCGGCAGCACGATCCGCCGGAACGTGGTCAGCGGGCTGGCCCCCAGCGACGCGGCCGCCTCCTCCACGTCGGTCTCCATCGCCATCAGCACCGGCTGCACGGTCCGGACCACGAACGGCAGCGTGACGAACAGCAGCGCCACGATGATCCCGGCCCGCTTGCCGTAGAGCACGATGCCGACCGGGGAGTCGGTGCCGTACAGGGTGTTCATGACCAGGCCGGCCACGATCGTCGGCAGCGCGAACGGCACGTCGATGATGAAGTCGACCAGCCGCCGGCCCGGGAAGTCGTCCCGGACCAGCACCCAGGCCACGAGCGTGCCCATGACCGCGTTGATCGCGCACACCAGCAGCGAGCTGCCGATGGTGAAGCGCAGCGCGCCGGCCGCCCGCGGGCTGGTGATCGAGTCCCAGAAGCCGGCCCAGCCGACCTCGGTCGACTTGACCACCACCGCCGCCAGCGGCAGCAGCACCAGCAGGCTCATCCAGAGCACGGCCGTGCCGAGCCCGACCCCGGCCAGCGGGCTGAACCGGAACGTCGTGCCGGCCTCCTCCGCCGCGCGCCGCCGCCGGCCACCGCCGCCGCGCGGGGCGGCTGCGGTGACCAGCGGCGTCAGTTCGGTCGTGGTCACCCGACGCTGCCCGCGATCTCCGTCACGATCCCGGACTCCTTGTCGAAGTACTTCTTGTTGACCTCGCTCCAGCCGCCCAGGTCGGCGATCGTCGTGAGCTTGGCCACGGCCGGGTACGGCTTCGACGGGTCGTTCGCGCCCTCGACCGTGCCCGGGTCGACGCCCTCCACCGCGGGCCGGAAGCCCTTGCTGGCGAAGATCTTCTGGCCGGCGTCGCTCTCGGCGTAGGCCAGGAAGTCCTTGGCCGCCTGGGACGCGTTCTTCGTCACCGCGGCCGGCGTCTCGATGAGGAAGGACTCCTCGGGCACGATGTAGTCGAACTTGTCGCCCTTCTGCTTGCCGCCGATGGCCTCCGACTCGTACGAGATCAGCGCGTCACCGGTGCCGTTGAGGAAGGTCGCGGTGGCCTGGGCGCCGCTGCTCGGCTTGCTCACGATGTTCTTGTAGAACTCGGTGAGGTAGGTCTTGGCCTGGGCCTCGGTGCCGCCGTTCTTGAGCACGTGGCTGTAGGCGGCGAGGATGTTCCACTTGGCCGAGCCCGAGGACGCCGGGTCCGGGGTGACGATCTGCACGCCCGGCTTGATCAGGTCCTCCCAGCCCTTGATGCCCTTGGGGTTGCCCGGGCGGACCGCGATGACGACGACCGAGTCGGAGATGATCCCCTTGGTCGGGCCGGCGTTCCAGTCCTCGGCGACCTTGCCGGGCACCAGCTTGCTCATGTCGGAGCCGACGGAGAAGTTGACGAAGTCGGCCTTCTGGCCGTTGGTGACCGCGGTGGCCTGGGTGCCGCTGGCCCCGTACGAGGAGTTGATCTTGACGCCGGCGCCCTGGCTGGTCGCGGTGAAGGCGGTGGCCAGCGCGTCGTAGGCCGGCTTCGGGACCGAGTAGGCGACCAGGTTGACCGACTTGGCGTCGCCGCCGCCGCCCGAGGAGTCGGACGAGCAGGCCGACAGGCCCAGCCCGGCGGCGATCGTCAGGGCGAGCAGCGCGGCCGGCCGGGCCCGGCGCGAGCGGGAATGGATCATGGAAGTTCAGCCCTCCGGCTGGATGTCGTCAATACCTATCGATTCACTAGACAATCACGGCCGGGCGGCGGACGTCCACCGGTTCACGAAGCCGCAACAAATGCCTCCCGACCGCTGACTACGCTGAGACGTCAGCACCAGTCAGCACGCAGGAAGGAGCGGACGCCGTGATCCGTACGCACGAGGCGGGGGCGCTGCGCGCGTCCGACGCCGGGGCGTCCGTCACCCTCGCCGGCTGGGTCGCCCGCCGGCGCGACCACGGCGGGGTCATCTTCGTCGACCTGCGGGACGCGTCCGGCCGGGTCCAGGTGGTCTTCCGCGAGGGCGAGATGGCCGAGGCCGCGCACGCGCTGCGGGCCGAGTTCTGCGTGGCCGTGACCGGCACGGTCGGCGCCCGCCCGGAGGGCAACGAGAACCCGGAGCTGCCGACCGGCGACATCGAGGTCACCGCGACCGGGCTGCGGGTGCTGTCGGAGTCGGCCCCGCTGCCGTTCCCGATCGAGGACTCGCACGCCGGCGACGCGGCCGAGGAGACCCGGCTCCACTACCGCTACCTCGACCTGCGCCGCACCGAGACCGCCGACGCGCTGCGGCTGCGCTCCCGGGTCACCCAGGTCATCCACCAGGTCATGACCGACGAGCGGTTCGTGCACGTGGAGACGCCCAACCTGACCCGGTCCACCCCGGAGGGCGCCCGCGACTTCCTGGTCCCGGTCCGGCTGCAGCCCGGCAAGTGGTATGCGCTGCCCCAGTCGCCGCAGCTGTTCAAGCAGCTGCTCATGGTCGGCGGGCTGGAGCGGTATTACCAGATCGCCCGCTGCTTCCGGGACGAGGACTTCCGGGCCGACCGGCAGCCCGAGTTCACCCAGCTCGACCTCGAGATGTCCTTCGTCGACGAGGAGGACGTCTACGCCATCGGCGAGACCGTCTTCACCCGCGTCTTCGCCGAGGCGGCCGGGATCGAGGTCACCGCGCCGTTCCGGCGGATGGTCTACACCGAGGCCATGGACCGCTACGGCTCCGACAAGCCCGACGTCCGCTTCGGCGCCGAGCTGGTCGAGCTCACGTCCTACTTCTCCGCCACCCCGTTCCGGGTCTTCCAGGCCCCGTACGTGGGGGCCGTGGTGATGCCGGGCGGGGGGTCGCAGCCGCGGCGGGAGTTCGACCGCTGGCAGGAGTGGGCCCGCTCCCGCGGCGCCCGCGGGCTGGCCTACGTGACGCTGTCCGAGGACGGGACGCTGGGCGGACCGGTGGCCAAGAACCTGTCCGAGACGGAGCGGGCCGGGCTGGCCGAGGCCGTCGGCATGGAGGCCGGCGACTGCGCTTTCTTCGCCGCCGGGGTCCGGACCGAGGCCCAGTCGCTGCTGGGCGCGGTCCGCAACGAGGTCGGCCGGCGCTGCGGGCTCATCGACGAGTCCCGGTGGGAGTTCCTCTGGGTCACCGACATGCCGATGTTCGAGGAGACCGACGACGGCGGCTGGACCGCGGTGCACCACCCGTTCACCGCGCCGGCGGCCGAGTACGAGGACTCGTTCGAGAAGGACCCGGGCACCGTGCCGGCCCGGGCCTACGACCTCGTGCTCAACGGGTTCGAGCTGGTCAGCGGTTCCATCCGGATCCACCGCCCGGACGTCCAGCAGCGCGTCTTCGACGTGATCGGGCTGTCCCGGGCGGAGGCGGAGGCGAAGTTCGGCTTCCTGCTGGAGGCGTTCAAGTTCGGGCCGCCGCCGCACGGCGGCCTGGCCGTCGGGCTGGACCGGCTGTGCGCGCTGCTGTCCGGGTCGGACTCGATCCGCGACGTCATCGCGTTCCCGAAGACAGCCTCCGGCGGGGACCCGCTCACCGGCGCGCCGACCGCGGTCGGGCTGGAGCAGCTGCGCGAGGCCGGCGTGGTCGCGGCGGTCAAGGCCGCGGGTCCGGCCGAGCCCGGGGCGCCGACGGCCCCGGCCGGGGCGGCGCTGCCGCAGGGCACCACGGCGTCGCCGCCGGCCTGACCCCTGCCGGACCCCGGACCGCGGCTTGCGGTCCGCGGCCTGCGGTCCGCGGCCTGCGGTACGGAAGTCTGCGGTACGGGGGTCTGCGGTACGGGGGTCTGCGTTGACCGGGAGATCGGCGCGGCCCAGGCTTGGGCGGACCCCGCCGAGGAGGGCCCGATGACCGCGACCAGGCCACGCCTGTCCGAGGACGACTGCCGGCTCGACGACCTCGTCACCGTCCTCGCCGCCCGCACCGACCCGGCCGGCTACCCGTACTCGGCCGACGTCGTGCAGGACGTCCTCATCTACGACGCGGCGTCGCTGCGGGCCGCCCCGGACCGCGGCGCGGTGCAGGCCGAGCTGGTCCGGGCGCTGACCGAGGGACCGGGACTGGTCGTGTTCCGCCGGGCGTACGAGGACCTCGCCGTGGTGGACCGGGTGACGGCCGCGTTCGACGCGATCATCGCCGCGGAGAAGGCCGGCGGCGCGGTCGCCGGCGACCACTTCGCCACCCCCGGAGCCAACGACCGGGTCTGGAACGCCCTGGAGAAGCTGGCCGTCCGCGATCCCGAGGCGTTCGTGGACTACTACGCCAACGACGTCCTGGCCCTGGTCAGCGAGGCCTGGCTCGGACCCGGCTACCAGGTCACGTCGCAGGTCAACGTGGTGCGGCCGGGCGGGAAGGCGCAGGACCCGCACCGCGACTACCACCTCGGATTCCTCGGTCCCGAGCTGACGGCCCGGTATCCGGAGCACGTGCACCGGCTCTCCCCCGTGCTGACCCTGCAGGGCGCGGTCGCGCACAGCGACATGCCGGTGGCCAGCGGCCCGACGATGTACCTGCCCCACTCGCACAAGTACGTCCCCGGCTACCTGGCCTGGCGGCGGCCGGAGTTCCGGGAGTACTTCGGCCGGCACTTCGTCCAGCTGCCGCTGGCCCAGGGGGACGCGGCGTTCTTCAACCCGGCCCTGTTCCACGGCGCCGGCACCAACGTCAGCGCGGACGTCCAGCGCATGGCCAACCTGCTGCAGGTGTCCTCGGCCTTCGGGCGGGCGATGGAGACCGTCGACCGGTCCCGGGTCGTCCGCGCGGTCTACCCGGCCCTGCTGGCCCGGGCCCGGGCCGGGCGCCCGGTGGCCGAGGCGGTGGCCGCGGCGGCCGAGGGCTACCCGTTCCCGACCAACCTCGACCGCGACGTCCCGGCCGGCGGGCTGACCCCGCCGACCCAGGCCGAGCTGGTGCTGCGCGCTCTGGCCGCCGGCACCGACCCGGCCGGGCTGGCCGAGCAGCTGGCCGCGTACGACGCCCGGCACCGCACCGCGGACTGACCGCCACTGTGAGGGCCGAGCCGACCCCGCGCGCCGTGACCGCCGCCGTCACCTCCGCGGCGCCGAGCACAATGAGCACGAGGAGGTCCACGGTGGCGACACGCTCGGCCGAGCTGCTCCGGTCCCCGCGGACGCTCGGCCCGCCGGCGCCGCGCGAGACCGGGGCGTGACGGCGTCCCCGGCCGACCCGGTGCTGACCCCGCGCCTCGTCCTGACCCCCGTCGGGCCCGAGGACCTGGAGGACCTGCTGGTCCTGTACGCCGACCCGGTGGTCGCCCACTGGACCGGCCCGTGGACCCGGGCGGCGGTGGAGGCGTGGACGGCCGGCATGGCGGCCCGGTGGGCGGCCGACGGGGTGGGCAAGTGGATGGCGCGCGACCGCGCGGACGGGTCGCTGGTCGGGCGCGGCGGCTTCACCCGGATCGACCTCGGCGGGGAGACGGTGCTGGAGCTGGGCTGGGTGGTCCGCGACGCCCGGACCGGCCGGGGCTACGCGACCGAGATCGGCCGGCCCGCGCTGGTCTGGGCCGCGCGGCACCACCCGTCCCTGCCGGTGGTGTCGTTCACCGAGGTGCACAACCTCGCCTCCCGGGCGGTCATGGAACGGCTCGGCCTGCGCCCGGCCGGCACTCTCCACCGCGAGGGCCTGGTCGAAGGCCGCCCCGGCCTGCACCCCCACGCGCCCTTCGCCCTCTATCGCGTCCCTCGGTCTTGACGGGAGGGTTCGGTAAGAGAATGCTTACGGTTCATGAGCGCTTACCAAGGACCGGACAGCTGGTCGGCGCTGGGTGACCCCACCCGCTACGCGATCGTCGCCGCCCTGGCCGAGCGGCCCCGGACCGTGGGCGAGCTGGCCGCCGAGCTGCCGGTCAGCCGGCCGGCGGTGTCCCAGGCGCTGAAAGTGCTCAAGAACGCCGGGCTGGTCAGCGAGCGCGCCGCCGGCACCCGCCGGATCTACCGGCTCGACCCGGTCGCGGTGGCCGCGCTCCGGGACCAGCTCGACACGTTCTGGGGCCGCGCGCTGGCCAACTACGAGGACCTGGTCGGGCAGGAGTCCGACCGAGACGAGGAGAAGTGATGACCGAGACAGCAACGCAGGTGGTCCGCCGCCAGGTGGTCGTGAACGCGCCGGTGGAGGAGGCGTTCGCCACCTTCACCGCCCGCTTCGGCGACATCAAGCCGCCGGAGCACAACCTGCTCGCGGCGCCCATCGCCGAGACCGTCTTCGAGCCTCGCGTCGGCGGCCACATCTACGACCGCGCCACCGACGGGACCGAGTGCCGGTGGGCCCGCGTCCTGGTCTACGACCCGCCGCAGCGGGTCGTGTTCAGCTGGGACATCGGCCCGACCTGGCAGCTCGAGACCGATCCCGGCCACACCAGCGAGGTCGAGGTCCGCTTCACCGCCGAGGACCCGCAGCGCACCCGGGTCGAGCTCGAGCACCGCAACCTCGACCGGCACGGCCCCGGCTGGGAGCAGGTCCGCGACGGCATCGCCCACGACGAGGGCTGGACCCTGTACCTCGACCGGTACGCCGCGCTCCTCGGCGGCGGCCGCTGACGCCGCTCGTCGGCCGGTCCGCCGCTGACGACCGTCCTCCGGGGCGCGGCGGTCAGGCGATGCCGGTGAGGAACAGGACGCCGGCGGCCAGCAGGCCGGCCTCGACCAGGGCGATGAAGGTGGCGTCGCTGATCCGGCCGACGACGGCCCGGCCGGTCCAGGCTCCGAGCAGGGCCGCCGGGGTGAGCGCGGCGCCGTAGAGCAGGACCGGACCGGTGAGGAGGTCCCCGGCGCCGTACGCGGCCAGCTTGGCCCCGTGCATGGTCAGCGCGGCGGCGGCCTCGGTGCCGAGGTAGGCGGCCCGGGTCAGGCCGTAGGCCAGGAAGAACGGTGCCGTCAGCGGACCGACCGACCCCAGCAGCGCCGACCCCAGCCCGGAGGCCGCGCCCACCGCGGTGAAGACCCGGGGGGCCGGCCGACCCGGGTGCGGCGCGATCCGCCGCCAGGCGACGACCCCGATCAGGAACAGGCCCAGCAGCCGGGTCAGGGGTTCCAGCGGCGCCCGGGCCAGCAGGACGCCGCCGGCGACGGCGAGGGGCACGGCGCCGGCGGCGAACCGGCCGACGATCGGCCAGTCCAGGTCGCGGCGGTTGAACCAGACCCGGGCGCCGTTGCTGGACAGCTGCGTCAGGGTGAGCATCGGCACGGCCACCCGCAGCCCGAACAGGGCGGTGAAGACGGGCAGCAGCAGGACGCCGCCGCCGAAGCCGGCCACCGCCGAGAGCAACGCCAGCCCGTACGCGGCCGCGGCCGCCACCACCGCCGCCGTCACCGGGGCGGCCTGAGCCGGCTCCGCCGCCGCCGGGTCCGGCGAGGCGGCCTCACGGTGCCGGTGGGGTCCGGGTCAGCCCGGTGAGCCTGGACAGGGCGGCGAACCCGTCCTCGGTGCCGGGCCAGTGCGCCCGCACCGCGCCGATCCCGGCCCGCCGGACCACTGTGCGCAGGACGGCGGTGACGACGATCGCGTCGTCGGCGTAGCCCAGCACCGGGATGAAGTCGGGGATGAGGTCGATCGGCATGGCCAGGTAGGCCAGCAGCAACCCCAGGCGGACCCGGACCCCGCGCGGGAGCGCCGGGTCGGCGGCCAGCCGGCGGACCAGGCGCAGCGTGTCGGGCAGGATCCGCAGCGCCTCGGTGAGCAGGCCGCCGCGCGGCCGGGCGACGGCGAGCGCGGCCACCAGCACGATCCAGGCCAGCAGCAGCGCGGCGATCGCGCCGATCGCCACCTGCCACCACAATCCGACCATGCGCTCCCCGTCCTGCGACCGACGTCCCGCCCCGACGCGGCCGCGGGGCACGGCCCCGACATGCAACCAGGGCGTCCGATCCGGAGATCGAACGCCCTGGTCAACGTGGTAGCGGGGGTAGGATTTGAACCTACGACCTCTGGGTTATGAGCCCAGCGAGCTACCGAGCTGCTCCACCCCGCGTCGCCAGGAACAACCTTACGCAGACGGCGGGGCGGGTGCAAATCCCCGCCCCGCCGACTGCGCGGAACCTCCGGCCTAGCCCCCGCCGCGCGCCGCCGCGACCGCCGCCGCAGCCTGGTTGACCCTGGTCTGGGCGTCCCCGATGGCGGTCACGTCCCCGCTCTTGAACGCGTTCTGCAGGGCCGTGTACGCCGTGGCCAGCTGGGCCAGCGCCGCGTTGAGCTGCGGCGAGACCGTGCCGCCACCGGTGCCGGTGGGCGACGGGCTGGCCGAACCCGACGGAGGCGGACTCGTCCCGGTCGGCGTGGGCGTCGGTGTCGCGCTGCTGCCGCTGCCCTCGGCATCCGGTGCCTGCTGGCCGGCGCCGGCGCCGAACAGCGTGTCCAGCGCCCCGGTCAGCGACGACGCGAACGCCACCCTGTCACCGAAGGCCACGAGCACCCGCTGCAGGATCGGATAGGGCAACCCGGCCGCCTCGACGTACAGCGGCTCGATGTAGAGCAACCCTCCGCCCACCGGCAACGTGAGCAGGTTGCCGTACCGGACCTGGGAACCCTGCGAGTTCAGCAGGGTGATCGTCTGCGCGATCTCCGACTGGGAGCCGAACCGTCCCTGCACCTGACCAGGTCCGAGGACGGCCTGGCTGCCGGGTAACTCCAGGACCTGGAATTCGCCGTAGTCCTCGGGATCGCTGGAGACCGTGACGTACGCGGCCAGGTTGTCCCGCTGCAGCGCGTTGAGCGCGCTGGTGAGCTGGAAGACCGGCGCGTCCTGGCCGGGGGCCTGGGCGACGATGTAGTACGGCGGCTGGGCCGCGCCCTGCCCCGTCGTCGGGTCGGCCGGCACCCGCCAGAAGTCCTGGGTGTTGAAGAACTGCCGCGGGTCGGTCACGTGGTAGCGGGTCAGCAGCTCGCGCTGGACC
>DATDKW010000261.1:0-4012 GCA_036519715.1 Mycobacteriales bacterium | reverse complement strand
GTAGATGTACGAACCGGAGGAAACGGACGACGCAACGCCACCGGGTATGCGCCGGGTGTTCGACGACCTCGAGGCGGAGTTCGAGGCCGGGCTGCGCCGGGAGGCGGAGCAGGAGACCGTGGCGGCGGTCCGGGCCGAGCTCGGCTCGACCGTGCTCTGGGAGCAGTTGGCCCGGCGGGTGGACAGCGAGGTGGTGGCGTTCGCGGGCCCTCGGACCCTCCGCGGCAGCGTCGCCGCCAGCTACCCGGAGTTCCTGGTCCTACGGGCCGCGGAGGGCGGCGAGCATCTGATCCGCCACGGCCCAGCCATCTCGTTCGCGCTTCCTGCCGAACCGCCTGCGCTGCGGCCGACGCCGGGCCCGGCCGTCCGCCGGTATCAGTTCGCGCTCGCCCTCCGCGAGCTCGCCCGGCGGCGGGAGCCGGTCAGGGTCGCCCTCGTGGACGGCACGGGGGTCGACGGCACGATCGAGGCGGTCGGCAGCGACTATCTCGAGGTTGCCGAGCACGATCCGGGCGAGGCACGCCGCCGGGCGGCCGTGCGGGCGCGCCGGTTCGTGGGGTTCGCCGCGGTCGCTGCGGTCAGTCTTCCTCCGGCGCGCCGATGAGCGGGTGCTTGCGCGCCCAGTCGGCCGTCTGCTCGTGCATGCGCTCGATGTAGCTCTCGAGCTGGAGGCGGTCCACCCGCCATACCCCGCGCCCGCCGAGCTTGACGGCCGGCAGTTCGCCGCTGCGGACCAGCGCGTAGACCTGGGCGACCCGGACGTTGAGGATCGTGGCCACGTCCTCCAGCGTGTAGAACCTGGGCTCGACGCCGGGTGTGGGCATGAGGTCCTCCTGGGCGCGTGAAGGTCCAGGTTGCCGAACTCGTCCCGGCCGCCTGCGACCGCTCGTCCTTGAGTTTTCCACAATAACAGAACTGTTGTTTGCCTCCAACTGCCTCCGAGTCCATGCTGACGACCTGGTTACCCGTCATCAGCAGGGAGGCTAACGTGTCGCTAATCACCCCCTTGACCAGATACGGCCGGATCAAGCATCTTCTGCCGACGCTGCTCCATCCCCCACGGAGCGTCGACCCTGTCCAGCTTGCATCCCCAGCCGCCACCACCGGCGGTCCCAGCCCACCGCCTGCGCGCGGCCACCTGGATGAACGGCCGCACCGCGCTCGGCGCCGCCTTCGTGCTGCTCGCCGTCCTGGCCGGCGCGCTGTTCCTCGACCGCGCCCAACGGCTGGTGCCGGTGTACGCGGCCGCCCGTGACCTGCCCGCCGGCACACCCCTGAAGAGCGGAGACCTCATGGTCGTACGGGTTCGCCTGCCTGCCTCGGCGCTCCGGCACTATCTGCGACCGAGCCCTGGCCCGGCGGCACCGGGGCGGGTCCTGACCGCTCCGGTCCGCCGCGAGGCCCTCGTGCCGGCGGAGATCGTGCTCGCCTCCAGCCGGGATGCCGACCTGGTCGAGCTGCCGGTCCAGGTCGACCCGGGCGACATGGCGCAGGGTCTGCGGCCGGGCGACAGGGTGCAGGTGCTGGCCGCCTTCACGGAAGGTGCCCGCCGGGGTCGTGCGGTCGTTCTACTGCCGACCGCCGAGGTCGTCCGAGTCCTCGAGGACGCGGCCGGGCTCACGGGCTCCGGCCAGGAACGAGGCGTGCAGCTCCGGATGCCCAGCGACCGGGCGCCGGTCGTGGCCGCCGCCATCGCCACGGCCAGGATCTTCGTGGTCAAGGCGCCGGGTCTGGCGCCTGACCCGGCCGTGGCCGGAGCCACGCCGAGCGGCACCCGTGAGCCCGGGACCGCCCCGGAACCGACGACGGGCGAGGGACCGGCCGACGGGGTTCCGCCGGACACGGGTACGGAGGAGACGGGTTCACCGGACACGGGTGCGCCGGATACAGCTCCGCCGGGCACGGGTGCACCGGGCCTGATCGGCCGAGCGGTGAGCAGATGAAGCTGCGGCTGGTGACGGCGGGGGCCGGGGCGGCCTGGGAGTCCGCGTTGGTGCAGGCGTGCCAGGCGGGGCAGGTCACGGCGCAGGTGGTGCACCGCTGCTACGACCTGGGCGACCTGCTGGCGGTGGCTGCCGCCGGTCAGGCGGAGGTGGCGGTCGTGGCCGCGGGTACCCGGTGGCTGGACCGCGACGCGTTGGCGCGGCTGGACGCGGCCGGGCTGGCGGTCGTCGGGGTGGCGCCGGCCGGTGACGAAGCCAGCGAGCGCCGGCTCCGCCAGCTTGGGCTCCTGCATGTCGCCTCCGAAGGCGACCCGCCAGATGCGCTGGTGGAACGGGCCCGGGCCGCGCTCGCCGCTGAACCCGGCGAGGAGGAGGCGTCGCCGCCACCACCGGACGAGGAAGCATCGCTGCCGTCACCGGATCAGGTCGCGACCCAGGCCGAGAGCGACGCGCGGCACGTCCTGGCCGCGGTCTGGGGCCCGAAGGGAGCGCCGGGTCGGACGACCGTTGCCGTCAACCTCGCGTTCGAGGCCGCGGCCGCGGGCGGCGAGGTCCTGCTGGTCGACGCGGACACCTATGGCGGAGCGGTCGCCCAGACACTCGGGTTCCTCGATGACGCTCCCGGTCTGGGGTGGGCGGCCCGGCTGGCCGGCCGGGGTGAGCTGGACGTTCTGCGGCTGTGGCAGTCGGTCCGGCGGGCCGCGCCGGGCGGCCCTCGGGTGCTGCCCGGGCTGCCGCGGGCCGAGCTCTGGACCGAGGTCCGGCCCGGCACCTGGGAGGCGATGCTGGAGCTGTTCCGGGCCGCCTTCCCGGTCACGGTGATCGACACCGGGTTCTGCCTCGAGGAGGACGAGGAGCTCCTCTACGACCAGGTCCGCCTGCGCCGAAATGCCGTGACCCGGCTGGCCGTGGAGCAGGCCGATCTGGTCGTCGCGGTGGCCAGGGCGGACCCGGTCGGGCTGCACGCCTTCATCCGCGGCTACCAGGACCTGCGTGACCTCGGCGTCCCGGCCAGCCGGGTCCGGGTGGTGGTCAACCAGCTGCGGCCCGGCATGTTCGGGGGCGACCGTCCGGCCGAGCAGGTCCGGTCTGCCCTTCGCCGGTACGTTGGCGTCGAGCCGGTGGCGGTGGTGCCCTACGACCGGGTCGGCGTCGATACCGCCCTGCTCGCCGGCCAGGCTCTCCGCGAAGCCCGGCCCGGCTGCCCGGCCCAGGTCGCCCTTACCAGGTTGGCGGCGGTGCTGTTCCCCGCTCCGGCCGCTCCGCTCCGGCGTGCCCGCCGACGGTCCCGCCGTCCGGGCCGGGCCCCCGCCGCCACCGGGTCGGGACCATGACGACCGCCGCGCACCAGACCGCCGACCAGATCGTCGAGGACGAGGTGCGCGAGCTGGTCCGGCGGCGCGGGCTTGACCCGGGCAACGGCGATGCCGCCGCCGTGCGCCAGCTCATCGACGAGGTGGTGGCCGACTACGCGGAGCGGCGACTGGTGGCGAGCATGCCGCCGCTGGCCGACGCCGGCCAGGTCGCCAAGGCGGTCGCCGACCGGGTGATCGGCATGGGCCCGCTGCAGCCGTTCTTCGAGGACCCGGACGTGGAGGAAATCTGGATCAACGAACCCGGCAAGGTGTTCGTGGCCAAGGCCGGACGCCCCCAGCTGACCACGACCGTGCTCGGCGAACGGGACGTCCACGACCTGGTCGAGCTCATGCTGCGGGCCAGCGGGCGCCGGGTCGACCTGTCCAGCCCGTTCGTCGACGCCACCTTGAGCGACGGGTCCCGGCTGCACGTCGTCATCCCCGACATCACCCGGCGCCACTGGGCGGTCAACATCCGGCGGTTCGTGCTGCGCGCCCACTCGCTCGCCGAGCTGGTCCGGTTGGGCACGCTGAGCAGCCAGTGCGCCCGCTTCCTCGAGGCGGCGGTGGTCTCCGGGCTCAACATCGTCGTCGCCGGGGCGACCCAGTCCGGGAAGACGACCACCCTCAACTGCCTGGCCGCGGCCATCCCTCCCCGCGAGCGGGTGATCACCTGCGAGGAGGTGTTCGAGCTCCAGGTCGGCCTGCCCGACA
>DATDKW010000260.1:0-23467 GCA_036519715.1 Mycobacteriales bacterium | reverse complement strand
CCGTCTGGGCCGTCTGAGCCGTCTGAGCCGTCTGAGCCGTCTGAGCCGTCTGAGCCGCCGGGCGGGCCGGGCCGGCTCAGCCGGGTGGGCGGTTGCGCTTCGCCGCCAGCAGGCTCTGGTCGGCGGCCCAGAACAGCGTGCTGGCCGTGTCGGCCGGCTCCAGCTCGGCCAGCCCGGCCGTCACCGTGACCGCCAGCCCCGCGGCCAGCTCGCTCCAGTCGTGCTCGGCCACCGCCCGGACGATCCGGGCCACCGCGGCCGCCGCCTCCCGCCGCCCCGCCGGCAGGCACAGCACGAACTCGTCCCCGCCGTAGCGCGCGCACCGGTCGGCCGTGCGGGTGTGCTCCTGCAGCAGCCGGGCGACGGTCCGCAGCACCTCGTCGCCGAGCAGGTGGCCGTGGTCGTCGTTGACCCGCTTGAACCGGTCGACGTCGATGATCGCCAGGGTCAGCGGCGACCCGGCCGCCTGCGCGTCGCCGACCAGCCGGGGCAGGTTGGCGTCGAACGCCCGCCGGTTCGGCACCTCGGTCAGCGGGTCGGACAACGCGTCGTACTCCAGCTGCTGGGCCCGGCGCAGCAGCGCCTCCTGGTCGACCCGCAGCCGGGCCGCGGCCGCCCGGCTGACCCACACGGCGTACTGCGCCCGCCCGTAGCGCTCGTGCACCTCGCGATACCAGCGCAGCGCGTCCGCCGCTCGACCGTCCGCCTCCGCCACCCGGGCCAGCAGGAACGCGCCGTCCTCCGCGAACGGCGCGGTGCGCTGCCCGGACGCCTCCTGCCAGTAGGCGGTGAGCAGGTGCCGGGCGTCCTCCAGCCGGTCCTCGGCCACCAGCACCACGCACTCCGCGTGCAGCCGGCGCCGGCGCAGCAGCGAGGTCACCGGCCGGGCCGGGGTGTCCCGGGACTCCTCCAGGCAGCGCCGGGCCGCCCGGGCGTCGCCCAGCCGGGCCAGCACCATCGCCCGGTTGGCCCGGATCAGCGCGCCCGGGAGGGCCCCGATCCCGGGATCGGCCAGGGCCGCGCCCAGCTGCTCCTCCGCGTCCAGCCAGCGGGCCCGGGCCTCCTCGTCCTGGCCCAGGTGCTCCAGCCGCATCGCCCAGCAGAGCATCGCGTAGCCGACCGCCTGCTGCCAGCTGCCCGGCGACAGCCCGGCCGCGGCCGCCACCGCCACCGCGCGCTGGGTCGTCTCCACCGCCAGCGGGAACAGCTGCTCCATCGCCAGCCGCATCCCGCAATTGCGCAGCACCGTGGCCAGGTCCTTGCTGGCCTCGCTGACCGACTCCACCGAGGCCAGCGCGAGCACGATGCTGGCGATCGACTCGTCGCCGCCGCCCTCGGCCGAGATGCCGACGCAGGTGTGGAACTTGGCCGCCGGCAGCGAGGACACCCGCGGCAGCAGCGGCCGGACCCGCTCCAGCTCGACCCGGGCGGCCACGAAGTCCTCGGCGTTGGTCAGCCCGACGACCAGGGCCAGGCCGAGCTCCATGGCCTCGTCGGCGGTGAGCTCGGGGTCGTCCCGCAGCTCGGCCACGGCCGCGCGCAGGTCGTCGACCCGGCCCTCGTTGGCCAGCGCCCTGGCCGCGGCCACCCGTTCGGGCCGGAGGTCGCGCCGTGCCTGGAGCAAGCCCGACTCCCTCCTGCTGCCTGCGGTGACTATAGGTGCGCGGTCGCGGACACCGGCTCCAGGTGCCGCCGGCCACGCTTGGCCGCCAGCAGCTCCCGGTCGGCCGCGGCGAACAAGCTGGTCGCGGTGTCGTCGGGGCCGAGCGCGGCGATGCCCCAGCCGATCGTGACCCGCAGCCCCGGGGCCACGTCGCCCCAGCGCTGGCCGGCGACCTCGGCCACCACCGCGGCCACGGTGGCCCGGGCCGCGTCCAGCGGGGCCGGCAGGCACAGCACGAACTCGTCCCCGCCGTAGCGGGCGGACCGGGCGCAGTCCTCGCACCGCTCCCGCAGCACCCGGCCGAGGATCCGGAGCACCTCGTCGCCGACCGGGTGGCCGTACTCGTCGTTGATCGACTTGAACCGGTCGACGTCCAGCACCGCCAGCGCGAACGGCTCGCCGGCGGCCTGCACGGCCGGGATCAGGGTGGCCAGGTCGGCATCCAGGCAGCGCCGGTTGGGCAGCCCGGTGAGCGGGTCGGTGCGGGTGTCGGCCTCCAGCTCGCGGCTTCGCCGCAGCAGCGCCTCCTGCTCCACCCGCAGCCGGGCCGCGGTCTCCCGGGCCTGCCAGCTCTCCTGCTGGGTCCGGCCGTACCGGTCGTAGACGATCTTGTACCAGCCGAGGGCGTCGGCGGGCCGGCCGGCGGCCTCGTCCACCCGGGCCAGCAGCAGCGGGACGTCGTCGGTGCGGACCGGGACCTGGCGGTGCCGGACCGACTCCCACAGCCCGAGCAGGGTCCGGCGGGCCTCGTCCAGCCGGCCCTCGGCGAACAGGGCCGCGCCCTCGGCGTGGACCAGCAGCCGGCGCAGCGTCGGCGAGCGCTCCCCGGCCGGGACCGCGGCCGCGTCGCGCAGCCGGTCCCGCGCGGTCCGCACGTCGCCGAGGCGGCCGGCCAGCAGGGCCCGCTCGGCGTGCGACATGGCCAGCATGACGTCGGGCAGGTCGGCCGGCGCGGCCACGGCGGCCTCGTGGTGGCGCACCACCGCCGCCCAGCATCGGTCCCGCTGCTCCGACAGGCCGAGGTGGTCCAGGCTCATACCCCAGGTGAGCTGCACGTACTGGGCCTGGCAGTGGATCCGGGCCGCGGGCAGGCCGACCTCGGCCGCGACGTCGAGGGCCTGTCCCAGCACCTCGGCCGCCAGCGGGAACAGCCGGCAGTAGGCCAGGGTGAGCCCGCTGGAGGCGGTGGCCAGGGCGCGCTCGGCCGACGGCGGCGCCTCGCCCAGCACGGCCAGCGCCAGCACGGTCTCGTCGATGGCGGTGTCGTGGTCGCCGAACCAGTACGCCGCGCAGCCGGCGGTGGCGTGGAACCGGGCCTGCGCGGCCAGGCCGGCGTCGGTCAGCCGGCCCTGCACGGCCTGCAGGGCGTCCCAGGCCTCGGTCGGCCGCTCCAGGTTGAGCAGCGCCGTGGCCCGGATCGCGGCGAACTCGATGTCCAGGTCGGCCGGCACCCCGCCCTCGGTGACGGCGTCGGCCCGCAGCCCGGCCAGCGCCTCCTCCAACCGATCCAGCCGGGCCTCGGTGGCCAGCCGGCGCGCCTGTGCCAGCCGTGCGGCGAGCCCGTCGGTGGCCATGTGCGCGAGTTTAGGGTCATTCCGCCGGTTGTCGGCCAGTGGCCGGAGGAATCAGCCCGGTCTCACCAGAGTCCGCCCGCCTCCACCCCGCTGACCCGCCGCTCGTGCTCGAGCAGCCAGCGCTTGCGCGGCAGGCCGCCGCCGAAGCCGGTCAGCGCGCCGCTCGCGCCGATCACCCGGTGGCACGGCACGATCACGGCCAGCGGGTTGCGGCCGTTGGCCAGGCCGACGGCCCGGGACGCGGTCGGCTGGCCCAGGTCGGTGGCGATCGCGCCGTAGGTCGTGGTCCGCCCGTACGGGATGTCGCGCAGGGCCAGCCACACCTTCTGCTGGAACGGGGTGCCGTGCGGGGCCAGGGGCAGGTCGAACCGGGTGCGCTCGCCGGCGAAGTATTCGGCCAGCTGGGTCGCGGCCGGGGCCAGGGCGTCGTCGTCGCGGACGGCGTCGGCCGGCGGCTCGTGCGGCGCCATCCACAGCGAGCGCAGGCCGGTCTCGTCGCCGACCAGCAGCAGCGGGTCGATCGGGGAGTCGACCACCGTCCAGAACAGCTGTGCCGGCTCACCGGCGGAACGACCAAGAGTCATTACACGTCCTTCCGGTCCAGTGAGTGCCACAGCTGCAACAGCGCGTACGACCGCCAGGGACGCCAGCGCTCGGCCAGGGCGGCCGCGGAGGCCGGGTCGGCGGGCAGGCCGTGGCGGACCAGCGCGTGCCGGACGCCGACGTCGGTCGGCAGGAACACGTCCGGGTCCCGCAGCGCCCGCATCGCCAGGTAGGACGCGGTCCACGGGCCGACGCCGGGCAGCGCCAGCAGGGCCCGCTCGGTCGCCTCCCGGTCCACCCCCGGGTGCAGCTGCACCACCCCGTCGTCGAGCGCGGCCGCCACCGCCCGCAGCGCCGTGATCCGGGACACCGGCATGCCGACCTGGGCCTCCCGCAGCGCCGCCGGGGCCGGGAACAGCCGGGTGATCGGCCCGTGCGGCGCCGGCAGCTCCTCGCCGTACGCCACGGTCAGCTTGGCCGCCAGCTTGCCGGCGGCCTGGACCGAGACCTGCTGGCCGAGCACGGCCCGGACCGCCATCTCGGCCCCGTCGACGTGGCCGGGCACCCGCAGCCCAGGGGCCTTGGCCACCAGCGGGCCGAGCAGCGGGTCGGACCCCAGCGCCGCCTGCACCGCGGCCGGGTCGGCGTCCAGGTCGAGCAGCCGACGGCAGCGCTGCACCGCCGCGGCCAGGTCCCGCAGGTCGGTCAGCCGCAGCTCGCAGCGGACGTGGCCGCCGGCCGCGGACAGCGCCGCGATGCCCGACCCGTGCGGCAGCCGCATCGAGCGGGTGTAGACGCCGCCGGACCAGTCCTCGATGCCGGGCACCGCGCGGGAGCCGAGATAGCGCAGCAGCGCGTCCAGGTCGATCGGCGCCCGGTAGGGCAGCCGGAGCACGAGCGCACCCGCCACCCGCTCGTCCGGGCCGCGCCGGGACCGGCGCAGCTGGGTCGGGGTGACCGCGAAGACCGCCCGGATCGTCTCGTTGAACTGGCGCACGCTGGCGAACCCGGCCGCGAACGCCACCTCGGTGATCGGCAGCGCGGTCGTCTCCAGCAGCACCCGGGCGGTCTGCGCGCGCTGGGCCCGGGCCACCGCGACCGGTCCGGCGCCGACCTCGGCCACCAGCTGACGGTGCAGGTGGCGCTCGCTGTAGCCGAGCCGGCCGGCCAGCCCGGCCACCCCCTCCCGGTCGACCACGCCGTCGCCGATCAGCCGCATCGCCCGGCCGACCAGGTCGGCCCGCAGGTCCCACTCGGGCGAGCCTGGGGTCGCGTCCGGCCGGCACCGCTTGCAGGCCCGGAAGCCGGCCGCCTGGGCCGCGGCCGCGCTCGGGTGGAACCGCACGTGCTCCCGGCGCGGGGTCATCGCCGGGCAGCTGGGCCGGCAGTAGATCCCGGTGCTCGTGACAGCGGTGACGAACCAGCCGTCGAACCGCTCGTCGCGGCTCTGCACGGCGCGGTAGCAGGTGTCCTCGTCAGCCAGCACGGGTCCACCGTGCCACCCGGGTACGACAATTCCTGGCGGTCATCGGACCTGACCGTTCCGACCCCTGCTCACGCCCGGGGAACGGTACGGTGCGGCCATGACCGAGGGTGGCGGCGACCAGCACCGGGACCAGTACCGGGAGGACTCCTTCCCGCCCGCGCCCCCGCCGCCCTGGGCCGACCCGGCCCCGACCAGCCAGCAGGGCCCGCCCCCCGGCCAGGACCCCACCCAGACCGGTCCGCCCTCCGGGCAGCAGCCGGCCTACGGGGAGAGCGGTCCGCCGTCCGGGCAGCAGCCCGCCTATGGGGAAGGTGGTCCGCCCTCCGGCCAGCAGCCCGCCTACGGGGAGAGCGGTCCGCCGTCCGGGCGGCAGCCGGCCTATGGGGAAGGTGGTCCGCCCTCCGGGCAGCAGCCCGCGTACGGCCAGAGCGGCCCGCCCTCCGGCCAGCAGCCGGCGTGGGGGCACAGCGGCCCACCCTCCGGGCAGCAGCCGGCGTGGGGGCAGGGGGAGATGCCGTCCGGGCAGCAGCCCGCGTACGGGCAGACCAGCGCGATGCCGGCCTACGGGCAGCAGCAGCCCTACGGCTACGGCCAGCCGCCGTACGGGCAGCCGCCGGGCTACGGCCAGCCGGGCTACGGCCAGCCGGGCTACGGGCAGCCGGGCTACGGGCAGCAGCCGCCGTACGGGCAGCAGCCGGGCTACGGGCAGAGCCCGTGGGGCAGCGCGCCCCCCGGCTACGGCCGGCCCCAGGCCGACTACGCGTCCTGGCTGTCCCGGGCCGGCGCGCTCATCCTGGACGGGCTCTTCGGCCTGCTGCTCGCCATCCCGGCCGGGATCGCGTTCGGCATCACGTTCGGGACCGCCGACACCACGACCAACCTCGACGGCACGACCGAGGTCACCAACATCAACGGCGCGCTGCTGACTCTCTCCATCCTGCTGGCGATCGCCGCCTTCCTGGTCGGGATCTGGAACCAGGGCTGGCGGCAGGGCTCCCAGGGCTGGTCCTGGGGCAAGCAGGTGGTCGGGATCAAGCTGGTGAAGGAGTCGAGCGGCCAGCCGCCCGGCGGCGGCACCGGCCTCGGCCGCCTGTTCCTGCGCAACCTGCTGGGGATCGTGCCGTTCTACACGCTGCTCGACTACCTGTGGCCGCTCTGGGACGAAAAGAACCAGACGATCGACGACAAGATCCTGTCCACGCTGGTAGTGCGGGCCCGTTAACGCGGCCGGATCAGCAGCGCCTGCGCGGCCCGGCCGACCTCGCCGGTGGTGTCCGACAGCGTGGTGATCGCGTACCCGCCGCCGGTGGGACCGATGGTGGTGACCGCGTCCAGGCAGAACCATTCGCCGGCCGGGGGCCGCAGCAGGTGCACGGTCAGCTCGGTGTTGACGTAGAGCCAGGACTCCAGCGGCAGGGTCGAGCCGGCCCCGTTGCCGGAGTCGGCGGTGACGAACAGGCGCTGCACCGGCGACGGCTCCTCGCCCTCGACCAGGGGCATCCGCATCCGGGACCAGATCACGGCCGGCCCGGGCGCGGAGAAGTCGCCCTTGACCCGCCGCCACTCCATCGCCCGCAGGTAGCCGCCGGGCCACTGCTCGTCGACCGGGTCGGGCCGGTCGGGCAGCTCCGGGGCCGGGGCCGGGTCGGCGACGGCGGCGGTGTCGCCGGCCCGGTGCCACCAGCCCGAGGCCCGGGCCAGGTCCCGGCCGCCGGCGGCCAGCGTGGCCACCGCCAGCTGCACCGACCGGCCCGGCCGGACCACCGACGCGGTGACGGTCAGCTCGCCGACCGGCACCGCGCCGAGCAGGTCGACCGACACCCGGGCCAGGAGGCCGTCCGCCGGCAGCACGCCCTCCAGGGCCCGGACCAGCAACCCGGACGGCGGCCCGGCGTGCTGGTCGGTCGGCGCCCACGGCCCGATCGTGTGCTCGGTCGCCCGGAAGACCCCGTCACCGAGCGGAAGGTAGAACGCGCTCACGCACCGACCGTACGAGTCAGGCGGAGCCAGCGGTAACCGGATCCGTCCAGCTCGACGGCGGTCAGGTCGCCGGCGTCGGCGTAGTCCCGGTCGGCGAAGACGTCGACCGGGAAGCCGTCGGTGACGCCCTGCTGCGGCGCGAGATCCACCGTCACCGGCGACGTCGACAGGTTCAGCACGGCCAGCATCGAGCCGCTCGGGCAGTCGTAGCGCAGGCCCAGCACCCGCTCGTCCTGGGTGTCGAGCACCGTGCACGTCCCGGTGCCGAACTCCGGCGACTCCCGCAGCACCGGCAGGATCCGCTGGAACCAGCTCAGCAGCGAGTCCGGGTCGGTCGACTGCGCCCGGACGTTGACCGCCGGGTAGCCGAAGTCACCCTTGGCGATGACCGGGCGGACCGTCTCGGCGGCCGAGCTGAAGCCGCCCTGTGGCGCGTCGGCCCACTGCATCGGCGTCCGGATCGCGTCCCGCTGCTGCAGCGAGAGGTCGTCGCCCATCCCGATCTCCTCGCCGTACCGGATGACCGGGGTGCCGGGCAGCGAGAACTGCAGCACGTAGGCGAGCCGGATCCGGCGCTGGTCGCCGCCGAGCATGGTGGCCAGCCGGCGCCGGATGCCGCGGTCGTAGAGCTGCATGTCCTTGTCCGGGCCGTACTTGGCGAACACGTCCGCGCGCTCGCTGTCCCGCAGCCCGGACAGGTCGATCTCGTCGTGGTTGCGCAGGAACGTGGCCCAGCTGGCGGCGGGCGGGATCGCCGGCGAGGACTCGATCGCGGTCCGCACCGGCGCCGCCGTCTCCCGGGCCAGGGCCAGGAAGACCTGCTGGTTCTCGGCGAAGTTGAACATCATCGGCAGCCGGTCGGCCCGCGGCCCGAAGAACTCCAGGATCTGCTCGCGGGGCACGTTGGCCTCGGCCAGCACGACCGCGTCGCCGCGCCGCCAGCTGATGTGCTCGCGCAGGTCGTTGAGCCACTCGTAGTGCATGACCCGGTCCGAGGTGTCCGGGTGGACCTCCTCGATCACGAACGGCGCCCCGTCCATCCGGAATCCGCTGACCCCGACCTCCAGCCAGAACGACACCACTCGGCCGATCTCGTCCCGGACCTCGGGGTTGTTCCAGTTGAGGTCGGGCTGGAAGTCGTAGAAGCGGTGGTGATACCAGAGCTTGGCGACCTTGTCGTAGGACCAGGTGCCGCGCTGGTAGCCGGGGAAGACGACACCCTCGGACGCATTGGGCGGCTCGGTCGGCGACCACACGTACCAGTCCCGGTACGGCGAGTCCTCGCTCTCCCGGGCCGACTTGAACCAGGGGTGCTGGTCGGAGGTGTGGTTGACGACCAGGTCGATCATCACCCGGATGCCGCGGTTCTGGCACTGGTGGACCAGCTCCACGAAGTCGCCGAGCGAGCCCAGCCGCGGGTCGATGCCGTAGTAGTCGGACACGTCGTAGCCGTCGTCCCGGCCCGGGGTCGGGTGGATCGGGTTGAGCCACAGCGTGCTGACGCCGAGGCGGGACAGGTAGTCCAGCCGGCTGGTCAGCCCGCGGAGGTCACCCACCCCGTCGCCGTCGGAGTCCTGGAACGTCTCGACGTCCAGGCAGTAGATGACCGCTTGCTGGTACCACCGTTCGGGCATGGGAGGTCTCTACCCGTCCGGGATGGGTACGGGAAACCTGTGACCGCACAGACCAAGGCCGTGCAGACCCGGGCCGACCGCCGGTTGACCCTTCGGCTGGTGCTCGGGCTGGTGGCCGTGGCCGCGCTCGGCCTGGGCTTCCTGCTGCTGGCCCTGCTGGTCCGGACCAAGTGGGACCCGCTGCTGGACCTGGACACGACCGTGGCCCAGCGGCTGCACGGCGTGGCCGTGCAGCACGCCTGGTTCGTGACCCTGCTCAAGGTGCTCAGCGACGTCTTCGACCCGATCGTGTTCCGGGTGCTCACCACCGTCGTCGCGGTGGTCCTGCTGGTGCGCCGGCACCACCGGCTGGGGATCTGGATCCTGGTCACCATCTGGGGTGCGGCCCTGCTCGGCTGGGGGCTGAAGGAGCTGGTCGCCCGGACCCGCCCCGACCTGGTCGACGCGGTCGCCACCGCCCCGGGCAACTCCTTCCCGTCCGGGCACGCGCTCACCTCCACGGTCGGCTCCGCGGTGCTGCTGCTGCTGGTCATGCCACTGCTGCGGGGGCGGTGGCGGGCGGTCGCGGTCGTCGTCGCGGTCGCGGTCCCGCTCGCGACCGGCTTCGCCCGGGTCGGCCTGGGCGTGCACTTCCTGTCCGACGTGATCGCCGGGGAGCTGCTGGGGCTGGCCTGGGTCACGACCACGGCCGCGATCTTCCGGGCCTGGCGGCGCGACGTCGGCCTGCCGGAGGGGCCGAAGACCGAGGCCGAGCCCGAGCTGGCCGACGAGCGGCCGGAATGACCTGGGACGTCATCGTCCTCGGCACCGGCGGGATGGGCAGCGCGGCGGTGCTGGAGCTGGCCCGGCGCGGCGCCCGCGTCCTCGGCCTCGACCGCTACGGCCCCGGGCACGCGCTCGGCTCCAGCCACGGCGGCTCCCGGATCTACCGGCAGTCCTACCTGGAGGACCCGGCGTACGTGCCGCTGCTGCTGCGGGCCTGGGATCGGTGGGCCGCGCTGGTCGCGGACAGCGGGTCGGACCTGTTCGTCCGCACCGGCGGCCTCTACGCCGGCCGCCCCGACGGCCCCACCTTCGGTGGCTCGCTCCGCTCGGCCCAGCAGTGGGACCTGCCGCACGAGGTCCTCGACCCCGCCGCCGTCGCCCGCCGCTTCCCGGCCTTCCGGCTCGCCCCCGACGAGCTGGCCCTGTACGAGGAGCGCGCCGGTTACGCCCGCCCCGAGGCGACGGTCCGGGCCCAGCTGCGGCTGGCCGCCGCGGCCGGGGCCGAGCTGCGCTTCGACGAGCCGGTGCTGTCCTGGCAGGCCGGCCCGCCGGCGCGGGTCCGGACCGCGCTGGGCACGTACGAGGCCGGCCGGCTGGTGCTGACCCCGGGGGCGTGGGCGCCGGAGCTGGCCGGCCTGGACGTGCCGATGGTGGTGGAGCGGCAGGTCATGCACTGGCTCGCGCCGGCCGGCCCGATCGCCCCGTACGAGGGTGGTCCGGTGTTCATCTTCGGCGACCGGCCCGACCAGGTGTACGGCTTCCCGGCGATCGACGGGCCGGCCGGCGGGGTGAAGGTGTCGTTCTTCCGGGCCGGCGAGCCGACCACGCCGGGGACGGTCGACCGGACCGTGCGGCCGGGCGAGGTCGAGGAGCTGCGGCGCCGGGCCGCGCAGGTGCTGCCCGGCCTGACCGGGCCGCCGGTGGCGGCGACGGTCTGCCTCTACACCACCACGCCGGACTCCCACTTCGTGCTCGGCCCGCACCCGGCGTTCGACACCGTGGTCGTGGCTTGCGGGTTCTCCGGGCACGGTTTCAAGTTCGTGCCGGTGGTGGGGGAGATCCTGGCCGACCTGGCCCTGGACGGGTCGACCCGCCAGCCGATCGGGCTGTTCGACCCGCTGCGGTTCCGGTCACACTGACGACATGCGGCGCTGGGTGATCCCGATCATCGCCGCCGTCGTCCTCTTCGGGTACGTCGCGACGCACCGCGACCCGATCGAGCGGCCGGACCCACCGGCCGCGGCGGGTCCCAGCGCCGGGCCCGGGCTGCCCCGGCTGACCGGCACCGAGGCGTTCGGGCCGCCGGGACTGAAGGTGCTGGTCAGCGGGCGCTACCCGCAGATCATCGACACCTCCATCGGGCACTCCGGCCCGGTGCCGGGCCTGCAGCTGGCGCCCGGCGAGCGGGCCGCGCTGCTGGCGGTGCCGGCCGGCACGGTCGCCGCCGTCACCGGGCCCGGGACCAGCCGGATCCGGACCGTGCTGCTGCGGCCGGTCGCGCCGCCGCCGGTGCCGCTCGGCGTCGACGTCACCGTCGTGCCCGCCCACACCGGCACCGACCTGTTCGTCGCCACCCGCCGCGCCGGCAGCACGTCGGTGGCCCAGGTCCGGGCGGACGGGAAGGTCCGCCGGCGCTGGACCGCGGGCGGCACCCTGACCCCGCTCCGGGACACGGCCGCCGGCCTGGTGGCCGGGCAGGTCGGCGACCTGCAGGCCGCGCAGCTGCGGCTGCTCGACCCGGCCACCGGGGCCGAGCGGCGGCGGCTGGCCACCGGGCGGATCCAGGTCGCGGTCGGCCCGGACGCCGTCGCGCACGTGTCCGGCACCTGCGCCCGGGACTGCCCGGTCACCGTCACCCGGCTCGCCGACGGGGTGTCCCGGGACTACCGGATGCCGGCCGGGACCGGCAACCCGGCCCGCGGCGCCTTCTCCCCGGACGGTCGCTGGCTGGCGCTCGGGGTGCCGGGGCAGTACCGCAACGGTCGGCTCGTGGTCGTACCGGGCTTCGCCGAGGTCGTCGACCTGGCCGCCGGCACCGTGACCAGGGTGCCGGGGGTGGAGACCGAGGCCGAGCGGTCGGCCGACCTGAGCTGGTTCCGGGACACCCTGGTGCTCGGCGTGTGGTCGGACTCCCGCGGCCAGGTCGCGGCGTGGACGCCCAGCCGGCCCGCGGACGGGCTGCGCATCCTGCCCGCCGACCCCCCGGGCGACGAAGCCCTGTCCACCGTGACGGTCCTGTAAGAAGGGAGCATGGCCGGCACGCACGAGGTGACCAACCAGCCGCCGCCGCTGGTGGACCACGACGTCTACACCGGCGACCTGGCCCTGGCGGAGACCGTGCGCCGCCTCGGCGCCGAGACCGACGGGCTGCGGGCGCTCGGCCGTCTCGCCGGGACGGCCGAGGCCCAGCGCTGGGGGGCCGAGGCCAACGCCTACCCGCCGGTGCTGCGCACCCACGACCGCTACGGCCACCGGATCGACGAGGTCGACTTCCACCCGTCGTACCACCGGCTGCTGACCGAGGCCGTCGGGCACGGGCTGGCCGGCGCGCCCTGGACCACGGCGTCGCCGACCCCGCACACCAGCCGGGCCGCCGGCTTCCTGGTCTGGTCCCAGGTCGAGGCCGGGCACGGCTGCCCCGTCTCCATGACGTACGCGGTGGTCCCGGCGCTGCGGCACGAACCCTCCCTGTACGAGGCGTACGGGCCGGGCCTGACCTCCACCGCGTACTCGCCGGAGCTGGGCCGTCCCGGGTTCCTGGCCGGGATGGGGATGACCGAGAAGCAGGGCGGCTCGGACGTGCGGGCCAACCGGACCGCGGCCGTCGACGCCGGGGACGGGACCTGGCGGCTGACCGGGCACAAGTGGTTCTGCTCGGCGCCGATGTCGGACCTGTTCCTGGTGCTGGCCCAGGTGGCCGGG
Source organism: Mycobacteriales bacterium (assembly GCA_036519715.1). Classification (GTDB taxonomy): domain Bacteria; phylum Actinomycetota; class Actinomycetes; order Mycobacteriales; family CADCTP01; genus CADCTP01. The sequence continues at coordinate 10,900 of DATDKW010000260.1, read as the reverse complement.
GCCGGGCTGAGCTGCTTCCTGGTGCCGCGGGTGCTGCCGTCCGGGGAGCGCAACGTGTTCCGGCTGCAGCGGCTGAAGGACAAGCTCGGCAACCGGTCCAACGCCTCGTCCGAGGTCGAGTTCGACGGGACGGTCGGCTGGCTGGTCGGCCCGGCCGGGCGGGGGCTGCGGACGATCCTGGAGATGGTCAGGGTGACCCGGCTGGACTGCGTGCTCGGCAGCGCCGGGATCATGCGGGCGGCGGTGGCGCAGGCGGTGCACCACACGACCCACCGGTCGGCGTTCGGCGGGGTGCTGCGGGACAAGCCGCTGATGGCGGCGGTGCTGGCCGATCTCGCGCTGGAGTCCGAGGCCGCGACCGCGCTGGGGCTGCGGCTGGCCTCGGCCGCAGACGCCGGCGAGGACGACTTCGGCCGGCTGGCCACCGCGGTGGCGAAGTTCTGGGTCTGCAAGCGGGCGCCGGCGGTGGCGGCCGAGGCGCTGGAGTGCCTGGGCGGCAACGGCTACGTCGAGGAGTCCGGGATGCCGCGGCTGCTGCGCGAGTCGCCGCTCAACTCGATCTGGGAGGGGTCCGGCAACGTCATCGCGCTGGACGTGCTCCGGGCGGTGGCGCGGGAGCCCGCCGCGGTCGAGGCGGTGCTGGCCGAGGTCGCCTCGGCCGGCGACGCCCGGGTCGACGCGGCGGCCAAGCAGCTCCGGGCCGACCTGACCGGCCCGCTGGCGGAGGTCCACGGGCGCCGGATCGCGGCCGGGCTGGCGCTGGCGCTGCAGGCCTCGCTGCTGGTCCGGTACGCCCCGGAGCCGGTCGCCGACGCGTTCTGCGCGACCCGGCTCGGGGACGGGCCGCCCGCCGTCTTCGGGCTCGGGGTCCCGGGGGCGCCGGCGCTGGTGGACCGGGCCGCGCCCACCCGCTAGATATTCTCTCCGGTCGGTGTCGAGCGGAGCGACACCGCTCCGACCCACTGGTGTCCGCACCGACGACGACTCTGGGAGACACCCGTGAAGTACATGATCATGATGTTCGGCACCGCCGGCGAGATGATGGAGACGCAGTCGCCGGAGTGGATCAAGGAGATGATCGGCTTCATGCGCAACCTCGACCGGGAGCTGGTCGAGTCGGGCGAGATGGTGTTCAACGAGGGCCTGCAGGACAGCGACGCGGCCAAGGTCGTCCGGCTCACCGACGGGGTCCCGGTCACCACCGACGGGCCGTACGCGGAGGCCAAGGAGTCGCTGATCGGCTTCTGGATCCTCGACGTGGCCGACGAGGCCCGCATCCTGGAGATCGCCGGCCGGATCGTGCGCTACAGCGGGATGGTGGAGGTGCGCCCGGTCGGCGTGGCCCCCGACGTGGCGTGAGCCGGCCGGACCCGAGCCGGCCGGACCCGAGCCTGCCGGGGGTCGAGGAGCTGCTGCGGGAGCTGGCCCCGCAGGTGCTCGGGATCCTGGTGCGCCGGTACGGCCGGTTCGACGCCTGCGAGGACGCCGTGCAGGAGGCCCTGCTGGCGGCGGCCCAGCAGTGGCCGGCCGACGGCCTGCCGACCAGCCCGCGGTCCTGGCTGGTCACCGTGGCGTCCCGGCGGCTGGTGGACGAGTGGCGCAGCGAGGGGGCCCGGCAGCGGCGGGAGGAGGCGGTGGCCGCGCTCGAGGTCGAGCCCGGGCCGACCGAGTCCGCCGACGACACGCTCACCCTGCTGTTGCTGTGCTGCCACCCGGCCCTGTCGGTGCCGTCCCAGCTGGCGCTGACGCTGCGCGCGGTCGGCGGCCTGACCACGGCCGAGATCGCGGCCGCGTTCCTGGTGCCGGAGCCCACGATGGCCCAGCGGATCAGCCGGGCCAAGCAGACGGTCCGCGGCGCCCGGTTCGCGCTGCCGCCGCCGGCCGAGTTGCCGGAGCGGCTCCGGGTCGTGCTGCACGTGCTCTACCTGATCTTCAACGAGGGCTACTCGGCCTCCTCGGGCGAGCGGGCGCAGCGGACCGACCTCACCGCGGAGGCGGTCCGGCTGGCCCGGCTGGTCCGGTCGCTGGTGCCGGACGACGGCGAGGTCGCCGGGCTGCTGGCGCTGATGCTGCTGACCGAGGCCCGGCGGCCGGCCCGCACCGACGCCGACGGTCTGCTGGTGTCGCTGGCCGATCAGGACCGGTCCCGCTGGGACCGGGACCTGATCCAGGAGGGGGTCGGGCTGATCAGCCGGACCCTGGGCCGCGGCCCGGTCGGGCCGTACCAGTTGCAGGCGGCGATCGCGGCCGTGCACGACGAGGCCGCGTCCGACGCCGACACCGACTGGCCCCAGATCCTGGCCCTGTACGACGTGCTGCAGCGGGTCTCCCCGGGTCCGGTGGTGACGCTCAACCGGGCGGTCGCGGTGGCCATGGTGCACGGGCCGCTGGCCGGGCTGGCCGAGCTCGGCACCCTGGACGACGACGACCGGATGACCCGCGGGCACCGGCTGGACGCCGTCCGGGCCCACCTGCTGGAGCTGGCCGGCGACCGCCCGGCCGCGGTCGCCGCCTACCGCCGCGCCGCCAAGCGCGCCGCCAGCGTCCCCGAACAGCACTACCTGGCGCTGCGCGCCGCCCGCCTGAGCTGACCCGGGCTAGTCGCGGTTGAGGCGGCGCTGGGACAGCGGGATGACCGTGGCGCCGTCGGAGGAGGCCGCGGCCCGGACGGTCGAGCTCCACAGGGCCGGCCCGATCCGGTCCGCCTCCAGCGCCGGGAAGAAGTGGTCGCCCTGGCCGGCGTGACAGCCCAGCGAGATCAGCGTGGCCCGCTGGATCGCGCCGGTCACACCTTCCGCCACCACCCGCAGGTCGAGCGCCCGGGCGATCTCCAGCGTCCCTCGCACCACCGCCGCCGCCTGCGGCGACGACAGCAGCCGCTCGGTGAACGTGGCCGCGATCTTCACCTCGTGCACCGGCAGCCGGGCCAGGTGCGACAGCGAGCTCCACCCGGTGCCGAAGTCGTCGAGCGCGAGCCGGACGCCGAGGTCGCGCAGCTCGTCCAGCACCCGGTCGACCACGGCCAGGTGGCTCACCACCGAGGTCTCGGTGATCTCCAGCGTCAGCCGCCCGGCCGCGACCCGGTGCCGGGACAGCGCGGCCGCGACCTCGCCCGGGAAGTCGCGGTCCAGCAGCGTGCGCGGCGAGACGTTGATCGCGACTGGCGCGTCGCTGCCCTGCCGGGTCCAGTCGGCCGCGCTGGCCAGCGCGATGTCGAGCACCCGCCGGGTCAGGTCGGGGAGCAGTCCGGCGTGCTCCACCACCGGCAGGAAGTCCTCCGGCGCCAGCGGTCCCCGGGCCGGGTGGTGCCAGCGCACCAGCGCCTCGGCCGAGAGCGCCTCGCCGGTGTTGAGGTCGATGATCGGCTGGTAGAGCAGCTCGATCTGGTCCATGTCGGCCAGCGCGGTGCGCAGCTCGCTGGCCAGCACCAGCCGGCTCACGCTGCGCACGTCCCGCTCCGGCGCGTAGAAGTCGATCCGGCCCACGGCGCCGTGCACCGCGTGCAGCGCGACCCCGGCCTGCCGCAGCAGCTCCTCCAGGTCGCCCTGCCCGCGCGGCGCGTACGCGATGCCGGCGACGCCGGCCAGCGTCAGCCCGGCCCCGCCGATGGTGGCCGGGCTGGCCATCGCGCCGAGCAGCGTGTCGGTCCGGTGCGACGCCTGGGCCGGGTCGGTCAGCTTCGGCAGCAGCACCGCGAACTCGTCGCCCTCCAGCCGCGCCACCAGCTCGCCCGGCAGCGCCGCGGCCTCCAGCCGGCGGGCGGTGTGCCGCAGCACGGCGTCACCGGCGGCGTGCCCGAGGGTGTCGATGATCTCCCGGAAGCCGCTGATGTCGATGAGCACGACCGCGGCGTCCACCTCCGCGGCCGCCGCCGCGGCCAGCTGGACCCGGCCCCCCGCCAGCAGCCCGGCCCGGTTGAGCAGGTCGGTCAGCGGGTCGTGGGTGGCCTCGTGCCGGGCGGTCGCGTGCCGGCCGGCGTTGACCAGCGCCGAGTGCAGCTCGGCCGCGACCGCGCCGAGCATCGCCTGCTCCCGGTCGCTGAGCGAGACTGGCGCCCCGAAGCACAGCCGCAGCACACCCAGCGGTGCGGCGTCGGAGCCGACCGGCCGCTCCACCGTCGCGACGGCGTCGTCACCGGCGGCGTCCGCGACCGGCCCGTCGTAGCTCACGCCCTGCTCGTCGCCGCGGACCAGCCGCCCGTCGGCCAGCTCGATCTCGGCCCGGTCGGCACTGAACAGCCGGGTCGCCTCGGCCGCGGCCCGGGCCAGCACCACCCTCTCGTCCAGGTCGGACAGCGACCGGGTCGCCTCCAGCAGACCCTGCCAGGACTCCCGCTCCTCCCGCCCCCGCAGCCGGGCCTCGTACGCCTGCTGCAGGAAGAACAACAGCGGCGGCAGGACCAGCAGCACCCGCGAGTCGAACCGCACCAGCGTGACCGCGACCAGCGCGGCGGCCACGTTGCCGGCCTCGCTCACCAGGTTGATCGCCAGCGTGCTCCGGTAGACGCCGAGGATCGAGCGCTGCTGGGAGAGCCCGACGACGACGGCGGTGCCGATCTCGGTGAGCTGGCTGTAGATGACCGCGCCCAGCACCAACGCGGTCACGTCGCCGACGTGGGCCAGCTGCAACGGCGCGGGCCCGGCCAGGGATCCCACCACCAGCACGGCCACGGCCGCAGCCACGGTGTCCATCGACGCGTTGTAGATCGCCTTGATGGGCTGGTCGCGGTGGCGGACGAACTTGGCCGTGCAGCCGAGCACGATCGCCGGCACCACCCACGGCAGCGGCAGCAGGGCGAGCCCGACCACGACCGCGACCTCGGTCCACCCGATCAGCACCAGCTGGCTGCCCACCCGCATGGTGAACCAGGCGACGGTCACCAGCGCGAACAGCACCACGCAGGCGACGAACTGCCACCAGACCGGCGCCGGTCCGCTGAGCGCCCGCGGCAGGCTCGCCGCGAGCGCCGCCACGGCGGCCACGGCGACGAGTGCGACCACCACATGCAGCGATCGGGGCAAGCCGGCGCGTGCTCTCGCGTCGGACGCTCCGGTCACGAATAGCTCCCTCTGGCCGAGTTGTCATCGATCGTATCCGCTGGTTCCCGTACGGATGCCTGCCGTTGCTCACCGTCAACCCGTTCGGGGGACCGGCACGGATCGTGCCGGTCGTCCACGACCACCTGACACCGGCTCAGCCCCAGTTGTTGCCGTCGAGTCGCATGGCGTTCTCCTCTCGGTTCTGTGGGGACGAGGACGTGCTGACGGGCTGGTTCAGCCCCAGTTGTTGCCGTCGAGCCGCATGGCGGTCTCCTCCCGGATCGGTGCGGACAAGGCCTGCTGGCGGAGCATCAGCCCCAGTTGTTGCCGTCGAGCCGCATGGCGGTCTCCTCCCGGATCGGTGCGGACAAGGCGTGCTGGCGGAGCATCAGCCCCAGTTGTTGCCGTCGAGTCGCATGGTCGGTGGCCTCCCTTCCGGGCGGGTGCGGGCGCGGGCGGGCGGGGGCTCAGCCCCAGTTGTTGCCGTCGAGACGCACGTCAGCTCAACTCCCTCCGAAGGCGTGGGGATACGGGGCGGAGGGGCTCAGCCCCAGTTGTTGCCGTCGGCGCGCATGCAGAACACCCCCCTGTCGGGGCGCGAGAAGGGCCGGGGAGGCGTACGCGGACGTCACCGCCCCGTACGGACATGTCTGAGCGTAGATTTACGCCCGTTCGGCGGTACACCGCCGTCGGGCGCAACTGCTGGTGAGCCTCGCCAAATTGCGGTGAATCAGCTCACCCTCAGCTCACCGCAGGCGACGGCGACGCCAGGAACCGCTTGCCGGCGCCGCTCAGCGCGATCGCCGCGACGAGCCCGAGGGCGCCCGCGACGCAGATGACGATGCCGGGCGACGACGCCTCGGCGGCCGCTCCGGCCACCGCGATGCTGATGCCCTGGCCGGCCACCAGCCCGGCCGACACCAGCCCGAACGCCTGCCCGCGGCGCTCGGCCGGCAGCGCCTGCATGAAGGCGGCGTTGGCCGGCAGGTTGTACGTCGTGCCGACCCCGGACACGATCAGCAGCGCGACCGCGACCGGGATCGACGGGGTCCAGATGAAGAACAGCAGGGGCACCGAGGTCAGGACGGCCAGCGCCCCCATCAGCTCGATCCGCACGATCGGCCGGACCATCCGGCTCAGCACCAGCCCGCCCACCACGGACCCGGCGGGCTGGGCGGCCAGGAGGAACCCGATCGAGGTCGACTCACCGTGTGCGTACGGCGCGGCCAGGCCCTCGGGGACGACCCAGAAGGTGGCCAGCCAGCCCAGCAGGACCAGGCCGCGCAGCCGCGGGTCACCGAAGACGACCTGGGCGCCGACCTTCATCCGCTGCCAGGCGCCGCCGAGGTGGGCGCCGCTGCCGGCCGCGGGCCGGGCCTGCACCCCGAACCGCACCAGCGCGGCCGCGAGCAGGAACGTCACCGCGTCGATGGCGAGCGCGTCGCGGGGGCTGGTGAAGTTGATCAGCGCGCCGCCGACGGCGAAGCCGAGCACCTGGGTGGCCTGGATGGTGAGCTGGTTGACGGCCGAGGCCAGCACGTAGCGGTCGTCCGGGAGGACGTCGACGAGCAGCGACGCCCGGGCCGACAGGAACGGCGACTCGGCCAGGATGACCACGAACAGCAGGCTCGCCAGCACCACCAGCGGGATCCCCGGCACCGCCATCAGCCCGACCAGCACGGCCGCGATGAGCTGGCAGACCAGCATCACGGTGCGGCGGGGATAGCGGTCGGCCAGGCCGCCGAGCAGCGGGCCGCCGATCAGCCAGGGCACGTAGGTGATCGCGTAGATGACGCCGGTGATGAGGGCGGAGCCGGTCTCGGCGTAGACCAACACGCCGATGGCCACGCGGGCCAGCTGGTCGCCGGTGAGGGAGAGCACCTGGGCCAGCCAGATCGAGCAGAACTGGCGCTCGGAGAAAAGGGAGCGGTAGGTCGCCGGCTTGGCCGGCAACCCGCGCCTGCCTTCCTCCACCGTCACCCCTCGACCTCCTCCGACGTTCTCCGCCCAGTCTGATGCAGATCGTCATCTAAGCGAAGAGCCTAGGGGACGTCTGTACGTTGGGGCAGAGTGGTTTCACCCGAACGGCCCGCCCACCCTACGAACTGTAGTCGGCCACCCGCCGCACGATGAGCTCGATGACGCTCCTTGCCGCTGCGCCGACCGCCACGTCCGACCAGGAGCCGTCCGGCGCAGGCGCGACCACGGTGGCGCCCCGCCGGTCGCCGTCGGAGCAGTCGACGGTGATCGTGGCCGGCCGGACCTGGACCAGCTCCGGCCGCAGCACGGCGGCCACCGCCACCGCGTCGTGCACGGCCAGCGCGGCCACCCCGGTTTCGGCCCGCTGCCGCTCCGACTCCGGGCGCAGCATGTCGGCGGCGGCCCGCCCGGCCGCCCCGCCGGCGGCGAGCGCGGCCAGGTCGGCCTCCTGGAACGGCACGGTCAGGGTCAGGTCCAGCCCCACCATGGTGGTCGGCACCGGCCGGGACAGGCCCGGGTCGGTCAGCACCCGGTACGCCGCCTCGGGGTCGGACCACACGTTGAACTCGGCCGCCGCGGTGGTGTTGCCGGCGGTGGCCGAGCCGCCCATGACCACCACCCGGCCCAGCGTGGCCGCCACCTCCGGGTGCACGGCGTAGAGCAGCGCGACGTTGGTGAGCGGGCCGATCGCGACCAGCGTGACCGGCTCGGCCGACCCGCCGATCAGGTCGGCGAGCAGGTCGACCGCCGGCCGCGGGTCGGGCTCGGCCGCGGGCTCAGGCAGCACCGCGCGGTGCACGCCGTCCTCGCCGTGCACGTGCTCGGCCCGGCCCGGCGAGGTCCGGACCAGCGGCCGCCCGGCCCCGGCCGCGAGCGGCACGTCCGGCCGCCCGGCCAGCGCCAGCAGCCGGCCAGCGTTGCGGGTGGTGTGCTCCAGCCCGACGTTGCCGGCCACCGTGCTGACCCCGAGCAGATGCAGCTCAGGGCTGGCGCAGGCCAGCAGCAGCGCCACGGCGTCGTCGATGCCGGGGTCGCAGTCGATCACGATCGGGATGCTCACGGGGGTGCTCACAGCGCCTCCAGCGCGTCCAGGTCGGCGGGTCGGGGCAGCGAGGGCTGGGCGCCGGGCCGGCTGGCCGCGACCGCGCCGGCCAGGCAGGCCCGGCGCAGCGCCGCCTCCCGGTCCAGCCCGGCCAGCAGGCCGACCACCAGCGCGCCGGTGAACGAGTCGCCCGCGCCGGTGCCGTCGGCGGCGGTGACGGCCGGGGACGTGGCCCGGGCGACCTCGCGCCCGCCGGCCCGCAGCACCGCGCCGTCCGCGCCGGCCGTCACCGCGACCAGCGCGGCCCGGTCCAGCCCCGGGACCGCGTCCAGCTCGGCCCGGTTGGCCACCACCAGGTCGGCCCGGTCCAGCACCGCGTCCGGCACCGGGGCCGCCGGCGACGGGTTGAGGCAGAACAGCGCGCCCGCGGGCGCGGCCGCCGCGGCCGCCACGACGGTGTCCATCGGCACCTCCAGCTGGCAGACCACCGCGTCGGCGCCGGCCAGCGCGTCCGGGTCCACGGTGAGCCGGGCATTGGCCCCCGGCACCACGACGATCGTGTTCTCCCCGCTGTCGTCCACGGTGATCAGCGCCGTCCCGGTCGGCTCGTCCACCCGCCGGACCGCGGTCAGGTCGACGCCGTCGGCGGCCAGCAGCGCCAGCGCCTCCGTGGCGGCGTCGTCGGTGCCGACCGCGGCCAGCAGCGTCACGTCGGCGCCCAGCCGCCGGGCGGCCAGCGCCTGGTTGGCCCCCTTGCCACCGGGCACCCGGGTGTATCCGGTGGCGGCGACGGTGTCACCCCCGGCCGGCAGCCGGGCCACCCGGGCGACCAGGTCCAGGTTCACGCTGCCCACCACGACGACCCGCATGGCCCGACTGTATTGGCCCGGCCGGCGGACGCTGCGGTCCGGCACCGGCGCGCCCGGCCGCCCGCTGTCTGACAGGATCGGCGGCGTGTTCACGACTCGGCCGGTGCTGTCCGGGACGTACGGGATGGTCGCCACGACCCACTGGCTGGCCACAGCAGCCGGCATGGCGGTGCTCGAAGCGGGTGGGACGGCGGCCGACGCCGCCGCCGCGGCCGGCTTCGCCCTGCATGTGGTCGAGCCGCATCTCAACGGTCCCGGCGGTGACCTGCCGCTGATCGTGGGCCGGGCCGGCCACCCGGAGGCCGAGGTGCTCTGCGCCCAGGGCCCGGTCCCGGCCGCGGCCTCGGTGACCACGCTGCGGGACGATCTGGGGCTGTCGATCGTGCCCGGCACCGGCCCGCTGGCCGCGACCGTGCCGGGCGCGTTCGGGGGCTGGATCGAGCTGCTCCACCGGTACGGCCGGCTGCCGCTGCGCGACGTCCTGTCGTACGCGATCGGTTACGCCGCCGACGGCCACGCGGCGCACCCGCGGGTCGCGGCCACCATCGCCGCCGCCGGGCCGATGTTCACCGAGCACTGGCCGACCTCGGCCGAGCGCTGGCTGCCGGCCCCGGCGGCGGGGGAGCGGTTCCGGCAGCCGGCCCTGGCCCGCACGTACGAGCGGCTGCTGGCCGAGGCCGAGGCGGCCGGCGACCGGCGGGACGCGCAGCTGGAGGCGGCCCACGCGGCCTGGTATCGCGGGTTCGCGGCCGAGGCGATCGACGCGTTCGCGTCCCGGGAGTGGATGGACGACTCCGGCCGGCCGCACGCCGGGCTGCTGACCGGGGCCGACCTGGCCGGTTGGCGGCCGTCCTGGGAGCCGGCGGTCACGCTGGACTGGCGCGGGCTGACCGTGGCCAAGCCGGCGGCCTGGAGCCAGGGGCCGGTGCTGCTGCAGCAGCTGGCCCTGCTCGGCGACGGCGACCTCCCGCCGCACGGGAGCGCCGAGCTGATCCACCGTGCGGCCGAGGCGGCCAAGCTGGCCTTCGCCGACCGGGAGGCGTTCTACGGCGACGTGCCGGACGTGCCGCTGGCCGACCTGCTGTCGCCGGCGTACACGGCGGCCCGGCGGGAGCTGATCGAGGGCGAGGCCAGCTGGGAGCTGCGGCCGGGCTCGCCAGGCGGCCGGGTGCCGGTGCTGCCGCCGTACCGGACCGCGGGCGGCGACCCCACCGGGGCCGGCATGGGCGAGCCGACGCTGGGCGAGCCGACCGTGCAGCGGGAGGGCGACCGGGGCGACACCTGTCACGTCGACGTGGTCGACCGGTGGGGCACGATGGTCTCCGCGACCCCGTCCGGGGGCTGGCTGCAGAGCGCGCCCACCATCCCGGAGCTGGGCTTCTGCCTCGGCACCCGGGCCCAGATGACCTGGCTCACCGACGGCCTGCCGTCCACCCTGCGGCCGTCGACCCGGCCGCGGACCACGCTGTCGCCGACGCTGGTGCTGCGCGACGGCGAGCCGGTCATGGCCTGCGGCACGCCCGGCGGCGACCAGCAGGACCAGTGGCAGCTGTGCTTCCTGCTCGCCCATGTCGCCGGCGGGCTGGACCTGCAGGCCGCGATCGACGCGCCGGCCTGGCACATCACCTCGTTCCCGTCCTCGTTCGCGCCCCGGCTGGCCGTGCCGGGCGAGATCGTGGTCGAGGACCGGGTCGGGCCGGAGGTGATCGCGGAGCTGCGCCGGCGCGGCCACCAGGTCACGGTCAGCGGCGGCTGGACGCTGGGCCGGCTGTCCGCGGTGACCCGCGACCCGGCCACCGGCCTGCTGTCCGCGGCCGCCAACCCCCGCGGCATGCAGGGCTACGCCGCCGGCCGCTGACCCCCGGCCGCGCGCCCAAGCCGCCCGCCCCGGCCGGGCGCCCAAGCCGCCCGCCCAAGCCGCCCGCCCAAGCCGCCCGCCCAAGCCGCCCGCCCCGGGCCGCGCGCCCCGG
>DATDKW010000259.1:0-10376 GCA_036519715.1 Mycobacteriales bacterium | reverse complement strand
GACCCCCGCCGCCGCCGCTGACCCCCGCCGCCGCCGCTGACCCCCGCCGCCGCCGCTGACCCCCGCCGCCGCCGCTGACCCACCCGGCTCGCCCCGGCGCCCGGACACCTCCGGTGTGTCCGGGGCGCTGAGGCGCTGAGGCAGGGCCGGCGAGTCCCTCCGCCGCCCGGGGACCCCCGCCGCCGCTGAGTCCCGCCGCCGCTGACCCCCGCCGCCGCGGCTGACTCCGCGCCGCCGTGGACCCACCCAAGCCACCCGGCTCGCCCTGGGCGCCGGACACCTCCCGGTGCGCCCCTGGCACGGGGCGTTGAGGCGCTGACTCAGGCCGCCGACCCGCAGCCCAGGGGGCTTGCTCCTGGACGACGACGCGAGGCCTCGCGGACGTGTTGGGCGTCCGGGCATCGGGTGCGCGTGGCGATGCCGGGCCAGCGAAGGGCGACGCTGGTGTGGCGTACCTGGTCCAGGAAACGGGGTGGCCGGTGCATGCCGGTCCGGCACCCGGTCGGGCGTACGGGCTGGAACGGCACCCGGAACGGAGGCGGCCGGTGTCGCGTGGCCGGGCCGAGCGACGGGCGGCGGCCGACGGGACCGGGTCGGGGAACGACGACGCCCGGCGCGTCCGGGCGCCGGGCGTCGGGGTTGGTGCGGCTGGGTCTCTAGCGGTCGTCGAAGCGGCGGCGGAAGCGCTCTTCCATGCGCTGCAGGAGCGGCGCCTTGCGCTGCTTCCCCCGGCGCGGCGCCGGCTTCCCGTCGGCACCCGCGACCCGCAGATCGGGCCGGCCGCCGACCTTCTTGTACTGCGACGCGGCGTAAACCAACGCGAACAGCATCAGGCAGAATCCGGCGACGCCCAGCGCGATCGTGCCGGTGATCACCCCGCCCAGCAGAGCGCCCAGGCCCAAGATCAACAGGATGACCGCACGGCGAACTCGTCGGCGGGCATGCGTCCGCAGGTCGGTCGAGCTGACCGTCGAGGCAAACTTTGGGTCCTCGGCGTACAACGCGCGCTCGATCTGCTCGAGCAGGCGCTGCTCGTGGTCCGAGAGCGGCACGGCGCCCCTCCTGACAACAGGTGCGACCGCGACGGCAAGGACCGCCGCGGGGGAACGTGGCAACGGCCGACGTGGGCCGCCACCACGAGGATACGAGTCCATGTCCCACGGGGAAAGGTGAACGGTCGTGACCTGCCAGGAGATGTCCGGCACGACAGCGCCGAAGCAGGTCATCGCGGGTCCTCAGGCCGGGCGACACGCCAGGTTTGCGGAGAATCCCCGGGCGTGTCGGCACCAGGCTCCCCAATAGTGGGGGTCTCGCCGCCGATCAGGGTCGCGGGCCGCACTGCGCCGGGGCCGAACCGGTGCGCGGCCCGGTCCACCGCCCGGTCGGCGTCGCGCCAGCCGAACTCCCGCGCGCCCAGCTCCAGCTGGAGCGACGCGTCCCCGGCGGGCGCGATCCCCTCGACCCGGACGCCGACCAGCCGGATCCGGGCCCGGTCCAGCCCGAGCGCGTCATAGAGCCCGCGGGCGGTGCCGTAGATCTCCCGGCCGGCGTCGGTCGGGGTCGGCAGCGTCCGGGCCCGGGTGACGGTGGCGAAGTCGGCGAACCGGACCTTGATGCTCACGGTCCGGCCCAGCTGCCCGGAGGACCGCAGCCGGGCGGCCGTCTTCTCGGCCAGCCGCAGCAGCTCCCGGTGCACGACCCCGTGGTCGGTGACATCGGAGCCGAAGGTCTCCTCGGCGCCGATCGAGCGGTCGGGCTCGTCGGTCACCACCGACCGCGGGTCGTGCCCGGTGGCCAGCCCGTGCAGGTGGGTGGCGGTGCCCTCGCCCAGCGCCCGGACCAGGGCCGGGAGCGGCGTCGCGGCGAGGTCGCCGACGGTCCGCAGCCCCAGCCGGGCCAGGTGCTCGGCCGTGCGCTCGCCCACGCCCCACAGTGCCCCAACCGGCAGCGGGTGCAGGAACGCCAGCACGCCGTCGGCGGGCACCACCAGCAGACCGTCCGGCTTGCACCGCGACGACGCCAGCTTGGCCAGGAACTTCGTCGGCGCCACCCCGACCGAGCAGGTGATGCCCTGCTCGTCGGCGATCCGGGCCCGGATCCACTCTCCGATCCAGCCCGGCCGGCCCAGCCGCCGCCGCGCCCCCGAGACGTCCAGGAACGCCTCGTCCAGCGACAGCGGCTCCACCAGCGGCGTCACCGACCGGAACACCGCCATCACCCCGGCCGAGACGGCGGCGTAGGCGGCCATGTCCGGGGGGACCACGACCGCCTCCGGGCAGCGCCCGAGCGCCCGCCCCATCGGCATCGCGCTGCGCACCCCGAACTCGCGGGCCTCGTACGTCGCGGACAGCACCACCCCGCGCCGCCCGCCGCCGACGATCACCGGCCGCCCGCGCAGCTCCGGCCGCCGGCGCAGCTCCACGCTGGCGTAGAAGGCGTCCATGTCGACGTGCAGGATCGGGCAGCCGGTGTCGTCGGCCGGCGGTCCCACCGGCGGGCCGCTGCGCCCGACCTCCTGACTGCGTCCCACGCGGCACCTCTCAGCGTCGCGCGAGCACGTGCAGTTGTGCGGCCACGTCCCGGTAGGGCGGCAGGCCGGCGACGGCCAGCTCCAGCTCCCGCAGCGCCTCCCGGGCCCCGGGCTGGCCGTCCAGCACCGAGCCGGGGATCAGGTCGGCGACCACCCGGACCCCGTGCACCGCCTCCACCCGCAGCCCGGCCGCGGTGACCAGCTGGCCGAGCCCGTCGGCGTCGAAGCGGCGCAGCATGCTGTCGCCGTCGCCCCACCGGCCGGCCGGGTCGGCCACCATCCGGGCCGCGTCGGCCAACCGGCCACCCAGCGCCCGGGCCAGCACTGCCGCGGCCCGCCCGGCCGCCAGCACGCTGGCGCACCCGCCCGGCCGCAGCGCGGCGGCCACGGCGCCGAGCGTCTCGGCCGGCGAGTCCACCACCTCCAGCAGCCCGTGGCAGAGCACCAGATCGTACGAACCCGGGGTGACCGCCGCGGGCAGCCGCTCCACCTCGCCTTGCACGGGCGTGACGAGCTCCGCCACCCCGGCGTCGGCGGCCCGCCGCTGCAGCGTGGCCAGCGCGTCGGCGCTGACGTCGAGGACCGTTACCCGGTGTCCCAGCTCGGCCAGCGGCACCGCGGACACTCCACTGCCGCCGCCCAGGTCGAGTACGTCCAGCCCGCCGGCATGGAGCGCCGACCGGCGGTCGAGCTCCGCCCCGAGCACCGACCACACGACTCCGCCGCGGGCCAGGACCTGCGATCCGGTCCTGCCTGTCTCTGTGCCCATCTGCGGGCCCACCTCCCGACGCTCAGCCACGCGAGCGTAGGCGAGAGGGCCGGCCCCAGCCGCGACACGGGGTCAGCCGGCCCGCTGGACGCCGACCTGCAGCGTCGGCACCAGGCCGAGTGTCGTCTCCACCAGGGCCAGGAACGTGCCGGCGTCGCGGACCAGGTCGTCGGCGTCGCGGCCGCTGACCGCCCGGGTCACGCCGGCCTCGGCCGCCGCCCGCTTGGCCGCGCCGGCGGCGAAGAACGCCGCCCACTCCCCCAGCTCCGGCGCGACCTCGGTGAGCAGCACCCAGGCGCTGGTCGGCCGGCGCCGGCGCAGCCGGGGGTCGGTCGGCCGGGTCCGGGCCGCCAGCACCGCCGCGGCGCCGCGCAGCGCGGCCAGGTGTGCCGTCGCGTAACGCTCGGCCGGCAGCGCCAGGGTCGAGGCCTCCTGCAGGCCGCGCCGGGCCTGGTCGAGCAGGCCGAGCGCGGACGGCAGCAGCTGGGACGGCACCCGGGACGGACCGAGGTGCCGGACGGTCGTGGTCATGTCCTCACTCCTCCACCAGCGTCGCGGTCCACCGCGGCCGCTCGGCCGCGATGTCCCGGCACAGGTCGAACACCTGGAGCCGGGCGGACATCCCGGCAGCGGCCTCGACCCGCCACAGCTCCCGGTCGGCCAGGTCGACCGGGACCGAGTTGATCACCGCGACCGCCCCGGCCGCGCCGTCGCCCGATGGCACCGGCACGGCCGCGAACCGGCCCGGCCCGGACCAGCGCCAGCCGCCGGGCTCGGTCCACCGCGCCAGCACCGAGCGCACCAGGTAGAGCCGGTCCCGCAGCAGGAACTGCTCGGGCGTGCCGTCCCTGTGCGCGACCTCGATCTGCTCCTCGAGGACCGAGTGGACCGTACGCATCGTGCTCCTCCGCGGGTGGGATGGTGACCGGTGGTGCGTGGACTGACCGGTAGTGCGGGCTCCCGACCGGGCGATGCGGGGGTCGAGGACCGCACCGCCCGGCGGGAGTGTCGTTCGAACGCATGTTCGAACACGGAGAGACTATCCAGGGATCGACCCGGTCCGCAACGCTGGCCCGGCGTGTCGCGGGCAGATTGTCGGACAGATTCGAACGTGCAGGTCAGGCCGGTGGAGAGCCGTCCCAGAGCCGGTCCCGGAGGCCGACCACCTCACCCACCACGACCACCGCCGGCGGCCGCAGGCCTGCGTCGGCGACGGCCGCCGCGACCGTGCCGAGGGTCGCCACCAGCACCTGCTGGTCGGGCAGCGTGGCTCGGCGGATCACGGCCACCGGGGTCGACGCCGGGCGGCCGCGCTTGACCAGCTCGGCCGCGGCCGCGCCGACCCGGTCCAGCGCCATCAGCAGCACCAGGGTGGCCGGCCCGTCGGCCAACGCCTGCCAGTCGATCACCGACCCTGGAGCCGCCTCCGGAGCCGACCCAGCAGCCGCCTCCGGAGCCGAGCCAGCAGCCGAGCCAGCAGCCGACCCAGCAGCCGACCCGGGACCAGACCCCGGCTCCGGACCCGGGCCGGTCCCGGCGGCCGGGACAGGGACCGGGGCCGGCACCGGCTCGACGTGGCCGGAGACGACGGCGAAGTCGGCGGCCACCCCACGGTGGGTGACCGGGATCCCGGCCGCCGCCGGACCGGCGACCGCGGACGTCACCCCCGGCACCACCTCCACCGGCACGCCGGCCCGGACGCAGGCCAGCACTTCCTCGCCGCCGCGGCCGAGCACGAACGGGTCGCCGCCCTTGAGCCGGACCACGACCTTGCCGGCCCGGGCCCGGTCCACCAGCAGCGCGGAGATGTCGGGCTGGGTCGGGCCGGCGCCGTGCGGCGTCTTGCCCACGTCGATGACCTCGACGGCCGGGTCGAGCCGGTCGAGCAGGGCCCGCGGTGCCAGCCGGTCGACGACCACGACGTCGGCGGTGGCCAGCAGCCGCCGGCCCCGGACGGTGATCAGCCCGGGGTCGCCCGGCCCGCCCCCGACCAGGAAGACCCGGCCGGCGGCGGCCGGCCGGTGGGCCCGCAGCGGCAGCTCGCCGGTCTCCAGCAGCAGCGCGACCGCGTCGCGCACCGCCCGGACCCGCCCCGGGTCGGGCGGGCCGGCGGAGCCCACGGCGACGACCAGGTCGTCACCACGGGCCACCGCCGGCGTCCGGGCCGACCCGGAACCGGCGGCGTCGGCCCGGACGCAGAAGATCCCCCGCCGCGCCGCCTCCTCGGCCACCGCCGCGTTCACCACCGGGTCGTCCGTGCACGCAAGGGCCAGCCACGCCCCGGCCAGGTCTCCGTCCGCATAGTCGCGCAGTGAAACAGCGACCTCCGACAATTCCGCCACAGCGGGCAGCACCGAGGGCGCGATCACCTCGACCGCCGCCCCGGCCGCGAGCAGGCCGGACACCCGGCGCGCGGCCACCGCACCGCCGCCGACCACGACGACGCGGCGGCCGGCCAGCTCCAGCAGCAGCGGGTAGGAGGTCATCGGCAGTGATGATCCCAGCACCGGGACAGTAGAAGTACGCGTCGCGGTGTGCGACTGTGGAGAGCGTGAACCCGATCGCGCGCCTGGTGTCCGTGCACCTGGTGTCGCGTCGGCACATCGACTTCCGGCGGGTGGGCAGCGCGGTCTGTCCGGGCTGACCCCAGCCCGAGCGGCGTGACGCCGCGGCGCAGCACAGACCCCCGGAAGGAATCCGTACCTCCATGCCGCCTCAACGCGGTCAGGGCCAGTGGGCCCTGGGTCATCGTGAGCCGCTGAACCCGAACGAGCGGGTCAAACGGGACGACGACGGCCTGCACGCCAAGCAGCGGATCATCGACCGCTACCAGTACACCGGCTTCGACAGCATCGATCCGGCCGACCTGCGCAACCGGTTCCGCTGGCTCGGGCTCTACACCCAGCGCGCGCCCGGCATCCCCGGCGGCCGCACCGCCGTGCTGGAGCCGGAGGAGCTGGAGGACCGCTACTTCATGCTCCGCGTACGCATCGACGGCGGGGCGCTGAACACGGAGCAGCTGCGGGCCATCGCCGGCATCGCGACCGAGTTCGGCCGCGATGTGGCCGATGTCACTGACCGGCAGAACGTGCAGCTGCACTGGATCCGGATCGAGGACGTGCCGGAGATCTGGCGCCGGCTGGAGGCGGTGGGCCTCGACACCACCGAGGCCTGCGGCGACACTCCGCGGGTCATCCTCGGCTGCCCGCTGGCCGGCGTGGCCCAGGACGAGCTGCTGGACGCCAGCGCACCGCTGCGGGAGGTGCGGGACCGCTACATCGGCGACCCGGAGTTCTCCAACCTGCCGCGCAAGTTCAAGACCTCGATCTCCGGCTGCGCCCAGCACTGCACCAACCACGAGATCAACGACGTGGCCTTCGTCGGCGTCACCGGCCCGGACGGCGCCCCCGGCTTCGACCTCTGGGTCGGCGGCGGGCTGTCCACCAACCCGAAGTTCGGCCAGCGGCTGGGCGCGTTCGTCGAGCCGGAGCGGGTCGCGGAGGTCTGGGCCGGGGTCACCACGCTGTTCCGCGAGCACGGCTACCGCCGCTCCCGCCAGCACGCCCGGCTGAAGTTCCTGCTGGCGGACTGGGGCACGGAGCACTTCCGCGAGGTGCTGGAGAAGGACTTCCTGACCACCCCGCTGCTCGACGGCCCGGCCCCGGCCCGGTACGACGGCGCCCGCGGCCACCTCGGCCTGACCGAGCAGGTCGACGGCACCTACGCGGTCGGCTTCGCGCTGCGGGTCGGCCGGACCTCCGGCACCCAGCTGGCCCGGATCGCCGACCTCGCCGCCGAGTACGGCCAGGGCCGCGTCCGGGCCACCGCCCAGCAGCAGCTGATCATCCTGGACGTGCCCGCAGACCGTACCGAGGCCCTGGTCGCGGAGCTGGACGCCGAGGACCTGCCGGTGCACCCGAGCCCGTTCCGCGAGGGCACGATGGCCTGCACCGGGATCGAGTTCTGCAAGCTGGCCATCGTCGAGACCAAGGGCCGGGCCCAGGAGCTCTACCGGGAGCTGGACCGGCGGCTGCCGGACTTCCCGGAACCGGTGACGATCAACGTCAACGGCTGCCCCAACTCCTGCGCCCGCTTCCAGGTCGCCGACATCGGCTTCAAGGGCTCGGTCGCGCGCGGCCGGGACGGCGAGGACGTCGAGGTCTACCAGGTGCACCTGGGCGGCCACCTGGGCGCGGAGGCGGCCCTGGGCCGCAAGTTCCGCGGTCAGAAGGTGGAGGCGGACCAGGCCGCCGACTACGTCGAGCGCATCCTGCGCGGCTACCTCGAGCACCGGGAGCCGGACGAGAGCTTCGCCGCGTACGCGACCCGCGCCGACGAGGGGTGGCTCCGGTGAGCGGGTCCGAGGAGTGGACACAGTGAGCGGGCACGGGTCGGTGCCCTTCTTCTGCCCGTTCTGCGGGGACGAGGAGCTGCGCCCGTACGGGGAGACGCACGGGCAATGGCGGTGCGACTCCTGCCGGCGGGCGTTCGCGCTGCGCACGGTGAAGCAGGCTGTGCCGGCCGACCGGCGGACGACCCACAACCAGGTGGCGGTCCCCGAGCGAGCGGAGGTCGCCCGATGAGCGCACCGCAGGATCAGTGGGCCAGGCTGGAACGGCTGGCCGAGCAGGCGGCGAAGGACCTGGACGGGGCGCACCCGCTGGAGGTGCTGCGCTGGGCCTCCGACGAGTTCGGCGACTCGCTGTGCGTGTCGTCGTCGATGACCGACGCGGTGCTGGCCAGCCTGGCCGGGACGGCCCGGCCCGGCGTCCCGGTGTTCTTCCTGGACACCGGCTACCACTTCGCCGAGACCATCGGGACCAGGGACGCGGTCGCGGCGACCGTGCCGGTCGACGTGCGTACCGTGCTGCCGCTGTGGACGGTGGCCGAGCAGGACGCCGACCTGCTCCCCCGGCTGCACGAGCGCGACCCCGACCGGTGCTGCTGGCTGCGCAAGGTCGAGCCGCTGGGCCGGGCGCTGGCGCCGTTCTCGGCCTGGGTGAGCGGGGTGCGCCGGGACGAGTCGCCGTCGCGGGCGGACACGCCGGTGGTGAAGTGGGACGCGCGCCGGGCCATCGTCAAGGTCCACCCGCTGGCCTGCTGGACCCAGGACGACGTCGACCGCTACGTCGCGAAGAACGACATCCTGGTCAACCCGCTGGTCGACGACGGTTACCCGTCGATCGGCTGCGAGCCCTGCACGGCCCGGGTGGCCGACGGCGCCGACCCGCGCTCCGGACGCTGGGCCGGCCAGGCCAAGACCGAGTGCGGCATCCACGTCTGAGTCACCCGCCCCTGTCGCGGCCCTCCCCGCCGGAAGGGCCGCAGGTGCGCCCGGCACCGGCGTGGCAGAGTGGCCGGCGTGCCGCTGACCGTCGACTTCGCACAGGTGAAACCCGAGGACGTCGGAGCCCGGGTCTCGGAGCTGGTCGACGTGCTGGAGGCCGCCGACGCGGCCGGCTGGTACGGGGCGCTCACCGTCGAGCGGCCCTGGTCGCGGCACAACCCGATCCTGGAGGGCGAGTTCGCCTGCCCGCGGGCGATCCGGCCGTACCTGGAGCGGGAGCTGGGCCGGCTGGCCGCAGCCGGCGCCCGGGTGTCGGCGGAGAAGAAGCGCGAGGCGCTCGACCTGCACGACCCGGCCCTGCTGGCCCAGCTGGACGAGGGTTCCTGGGACCTGCGCCGCAAGAAGCTGTTCCTGTTCCGGCCGGAGCGGATGTCGCTGTCGATCGACCGGCTCGCGCACTACACCGGCACGCCGGCCGAGGCCTTCCAGCGGTACGTGCTGTTCACCAACTACTCCTGGCACGTCGAGGCGTTCCGGCAGGTGTTCCCGGAGGCGATCGGGCCGGCCGCGCCCGGACGGCAGATGCCGGCCTGGCACGCGACCCGCCCCGGCCGGGACGGGATCACGCTGGTCGACATCGGCGTCGGGCCCAGCAACGCCAAGACGATCACCGACCACGTGGCGGTGCTGCGGCCGGACCTGATGCTCATGATCGGTCACTGCGGCGGCCTGCGGAACCACCAGGACATCGGCGACCTGGTGCTGGCCACGACCTACCACCGGGCCGACGGGGTGCTGGACCACGTGCTGCCGACCAGCGTGCCGGTCGCGTCCAACCACCGGCTCAACAGCTACCTGCTCGACGCCGTGGTCAGCCGCGACATCCCGTACCGGCTGGGGACGGTCTACACGACCGCCAACCGCAACTGGGAGTTCGAGCAGCAGGCCGTGCTGGCCGACATGTGGCTGTCCCGGGCGATCGCGGTCGACATGGAGTCGGGCACGGTGGCCGCGAACGGGTTCCGCTACCGGGTGCCGGTCGCGACGCTGCTGGCCGTCAGCGACAAGCCGCTGCACGGCCGGCCCAAGCTCTCCGACGCGGCGCAGGAGTTCTACACCGCGACGAAGCGCTGGCACCTGGAGGTCGCGATCGAGGTCGTGGACCGGGTCCGGGAGACGCACCCCGACGGCCTGCCCGCCGCCGATGTGCGCTCCCCGGACGAGCCCCTGCTGGGCCGGGACTAGACCGCCGGGATCAGGCTGCCGGGACTAGGCCGGCTGCAGGCCGGGCCGGCCGTTCTCGACCACGAAGGAGGCCGTGGTCCGCGTCGGGGCCTCGCGCACCTCGATCGTGTCCGCGGTCCGCTCGTCCGTACGCCAGGTGTCGCGGGTCAGGTCGCAGCGCAGGTAGCCGTGCCGGACGCCCTGGTAGTAGCGCACGTGCGGGTTGAACACGGGGTTGAGCTGGCGCAGCGCGACGTCGAACTCGGCCGGGAAGTCGGAGCTCATCGAGGTCGACACGAACTCGCTGGCCACCGTGGGCGAGTCGGGGTCGTCGAAGTCGCGCTTGAGGTCGGAGAACCAGGTCGAGTGGATGTCACCGGCCAGCACGATCGGGTTGCGGACGCGGGCCGCCTCCAGGAAGCGCAGCAGCCGGGTCCGCTGCGGCACGTAGCCGTCCCACTGGTCCATGTTGCCGAACACCGTCGGCGTGGTCTGGGTCGGGTCGGGGAAGTGCAGCTGGCTGAGCATGACCTGCTGGGCGATCACGTTCCAGCGGGCCCGGGAGC
>DATDKW010000258.1:0-6861 GCA_036519715.1 Mycobacteriales bacterium | reverse complement strand
ACCCAGCGCAGCAGGTTGAGGATCGAGCCGGCCTTGTCGTTGGTGCCGCTGGCCCGGGCCCCGCCGAACGGCTGCTGCCCGACCACGGCCCCGGTCGGCTTGTCGTTGACGTAGAAGTTGCCGGCCGAGAACCGCAGCGCCGCGTCCGCCTCGGCCAGCGCGTACCGGTCGGTGGCGAAGACCGAGCCGGTCAGGGCGTACGGCGCGACGTCGGCGGCCTGGGCCAGCATCGAGGACCAGTCGGCGTCGTCGTAGACGAGCACGCCCAGGATCGGCCCGAAGTACTCCGTGGTGAAGATCTCGTGCTCGGGATCGGTCGAGACCGCGACCGTGGGCTTCACGAAGTAGCCGACGGAGTCGTCGGCGGTGCCGCCGGTGAGTACCTCGGCCGACTCCTTCAGTCGCCCGAGGACACCGCTGAGCCGGTCGTACGCGCGCCGGTCGATCACCGCGCCGCCGAATACCGACAGGTCGGTGACGTCGCCGTACTCCACCGTCTCGGTGGTCTGCACCAGCTGGTCGCGCAGGCCGCCCTCCCACAGGGAGCGCGGCAGGTAGGCCCGGGAGGCGGCCGAGCACTTCTGCCCCTGGTACTCGAAGGCGCCGCGGACCAGCCCGGTGACCAGCGCGTCGGGGTCGGCGCTGGGGTGGGCGATGACGAAGTCCTTGCCCCCGGTCTCGCCGACCAGCCGCGGGTAGCCCGCGTACTGGTCCAGGTTGCTCCCGACGGTCGACCAGAGCTTCTGGAAGGTCGCGGTGGAGCCGGTGAAGTGCACGCCGGCCAGCTGCCGGTGGGTGAGCGCCACCGACGAGACGGCCCGGCCGTCCCCGGTGACCAGGTTGATCACACCGGGCGGCAAGCCGGCCGCCTCCAGCAGCCGCATCGTGTGGTGCGCGGCCAGCTGCTGGGTCGGCGACGGCTTCCACACCACGGTGTTGCCCATCAGCGCGGGCGCCAGGGGGAGGTTGCCGGCGATCGCGGTGAAGTTGAACGGCGTGATGGCCAGGACGAAGCCCTCCAGCGGCCGGTGGTCCAGCCGGTTCCACACCCCCGGGCTGGACTGCGGCTGCTCGGCCAGGATCTGCCGGCCGAAGTGCACGTTGAAGCGCAGGAAGTCGATGAACTCGGCCGCCGCGTCGATGTCGGCCTGGTAGCAGGACTTGGACTGGCCCAGGACGGTGGCGGCGTTGAGGGTGTCCCGCCACGGCCCGGACAGCAGCTCGGCCGCCCGCAGCAGCACGGCCGCGCGCTCGTCGAAGGCCAGCGCCCGCCACGCCGGGCCGGCCGCCAGAGCCGCGTCCACGGCGTCGCGCACGTCCGCGTCGGTGGCGTTGGCGCTGGTCCCGAGCACGGCCGCGTGCCGGTGGGGCTGGACCACCTCGTACGTGTCGCCGCCGGCCATCCGCTGCACGCCGGCGATGGTCGAGGTCAGCTCGACCTGCTCACCGGCCAGCTCCTTGATCCGCGCCTCCAGCGACGCACGCTCGGCGCTGCCGGGTGCGAAGCCGCGGGTCGGCTCGTTGACGGGCAGCGGCGGGGTGGTGACGGCATCCATGACGGCCTCCCGGTACGACGTCCCCCCATTGTCTACCGTGCTGGCCGACCGGCGGGACGACCAGGAACCTACCGAGGCGGGCCGGACAGGATCTGGGCCTCCTGCACGTCGACTTGATCGGTGTGGCAGAGCTCGAGCGGGAACACGATCGGGATGTACCACGGCAGCCGCCAGACCACGACCAGCCAGTTCTTGCAGCCCTCGATCCCGTACGTGCGGTCGCCGCCACCACGTACCACCGGTCACCTCGTCGGAACGGTCGACCCGCATGATCACCCATCCGGGCTGTACGGCTACTCAGAGACGCAACCGCTGGTAGGAGGCGGTGAAGGTCACCGGCCGGGCCTCGTCACCGGGGAAGAACGGGGCCAGCTCGCCCATCAGCCAGCCCCGGACCGGCTCCGGTTCCTCGCCCAGCAGGTTGCTCTGGGTCAGCAGGTACGCGGCGAAGCCGGCCCGGTCGAACACGACCTCGTCCGGCCACCGGTCCTCGGCCTCCAGCCGGAACCGGCCCCGGCCGTCGAACGCGTCCGCCATCACCCCCCGCGGCGGCGACGGGAACCGGGCCAGGTACGTCCCCCGCAGCCAGCCCGCGAAGGCCGGCTCGGCCGGCAGGGACGGCCCGGCGTGCTCGTACAGCAGCAGCGTCCCGCCCGGCCGCAGCACCCGGGCCGCTTCGGCCGCGAACCGGTCCTGCTCGAACCAGTGCACCCCGGAGCCGACCGTGACCAGGTCCACCGACCCGTCCCGGACCGGCAGGGCCTCGGCCGCGGCCACGGCGAAGGGCAGGCCGGTGTCGGCCCGGGCCCGGGCCACCATCGCCGGCACCGGGTCCAGCCCGGCGGCCGGGATCCCGAGCGCGGTCAGGGCCCGGGTCGACAGCCCGGTCCCGCAGGCGACGTCCAGCGCCGAGCCGGGCCGGCCGGCCAGGGCCCGGCGGAGCGTCCGCTCGTGGTGGTACGGGCGGCCGGCCGCGTACCGGTCGGCGGCCGTGGCGAACGGGTTCCCGTAGGTCACGATCCGACCCTAGGGGAATCCCGGCACCGCCTTCTTGTTCGATTCAGAAGTGAGCACCCTTCTGGTCGACGCCCCCGCGGAGACGAAAACCTGGCCCAGCCTGACCGCGCTGGCCCTGGGCGGCTTCGGCATCGGCACCACCGAGTTCGCGACCATGGGGGTGCTGCCGGACGTGACCGGCGACCTGGGCGCCACCATCCCGCAGGGCGGCCACCTCGTCTCCGCGTACGCGCTGGGCGTCGTCGTCGGCGCGCCCGTGCTGGCCGTGCTCGGGGCCCGGCTGCCGCGCAAGATGCTGCTGCTGGTGCTGATGGCCGTGTTCGTGGCCGGCAACGCGGCCTCGGCGCTGGCGCCGAGTTTCGGCCTGCTGGAGCTGGCCCGGTTCGGCAGCGGCCTGCCGCACGGGGCGTACTTCGGGATCGCCTCGATCGTCGCCGCCCACCTCGTCCCGCCCGGCCGCCGGGCCCGCGCCGTGGCCCGGGTCATGCTCGGGCTGACCGTGGCCAACATCATCGGCGTGCCGCTGGCGACCACGCTGGGACAGCAGCTGGGCTGGCGCAGCACGTACTGGGCCGTGGCGGTGATCGGCGTCCTGGCCGTGGCCACCATCGCCGTGGTGGTGCCGCCGGTGGCCGCGGCCGACGACGCCAGCCCGGCCCGGGAGCTGAGCGCGCTGCGCCGGCCGGTGGTGCTGCTGACCCTGGGCGTCGGCGCGATCGGCTTCGGCGGCTTCTTCGCCGTCTACAGCTACATCTCCCCCACGCTGACCACGCTGTCCGGCTTCAGCGTGGCCGCGGTGCCGGCGGCGCTGGCGCTGTTCGGGATCGGCATGACCGTGGGCACCGAGATCGGCGGCCGGCTGGCCGACCGGACCGTGGTCGGCACCATCTACGCGGGCATGTCCGCGGCCGGGGCGATGCTGCTGCTGTTCACCGTGACCGCCCACCACCCGGTCACCGCCGGGCTGTCGATCTTCCTCATCGGGGCCAGCGGGTCGCTGTGCCTGCCGGCGCTGCAGACCCGGCTGATGGACGTGGCCGGCGACGCCCAGGGTCTGGCCGCGGCCGGCAACCACGCCGCGCTCAACATCGGCAACGCCCTCGGCGCCTTCCTGGGCGGGGCCGTGCTGGCGGCCGGGTTCGGCTATACCTCCCCCGCCGCCGTCGGCGCCCTGCTCGCGCTGGCCGGCCTGGGCGTCATGGTGCTGTCCCGCCGGGTCGAGCGGGCCACTACGGGGCCGGCCCAAGTGCCGTAGTCCTACGGTGTCCGCGCCTCCCGGGCCTTCGTACGGTCCAGGTGTCAGGAGGCCACGGGGTCTCCCAGGACCGAGGGGGGACCGGGCGATGACGCTCGACCAGGACAAGCTCATGGAGTTCGTGCACCAGTTCGTCGGCGACCTCGGCGCGACGATGACGGCCGGCAACGTGGTCGTCGGGCACAAGGCCGGGCTGTACCGCGGCCTGGCCGCCGGCGGCCCCGCCACCGGCGACGAGCTCGCCGACCGCACCGGCACCGACGCCCGCTACGTCACCGAGTGGCTGCGCGGCCAGGCCGCCGCCGGCTACGTCGGCTACGACGACGCGACCCACCGCTACTCGCTCAGCCCCGAGCAGGCGTACCTGCTGGCCGACCCGGACGGCGCGATCAACGTGCCCGGCGCGTACCTGTTCGCGCTGGGGACGCTGCGGTCCGAGCCGCAGATCGTGGAGGCGTTCCGGACCGGCGCCGGGGTCGGCTGGCACGAGCACGACGCCGACGTCTTCCACGGCTGCGAGGAGTTCTTCCGGCCCGGGTACGCCGCGCACCTGGTGCCGGAATGGCTGCCGGCGCTGGACGGCGTGGTGGGCAAGCTGGAGGCCGGCGCGACGGTGGCCGACGTCGGCTGCGGCCGGGGCGCCTCCACCGTGCTGATGGCGCAGGCGTTCCCAGCCTCGCGCTTCACTGGCTCCGACTACCACGCCGGCTCGATCGAGGGCGCCCGCAAGAGCGCCGCCGACGCCGGCGTCACCGACCGGGTCGGCTTCGAGGTCACCCCGGCCGCGGGCTTCCGCGGCACCGGCTACGACCTGGTCACGACCTTCGACTGCCTGCACGACATGGGCGACCCGGCCGGCGCGGCCGCGCACATCAAGGAGTCGCTGGCCCCCGGCGGCACCTGGATGATCGTCGAGCCGGCCGCGGGCGACGCCGTGCCCGACAACTTCAACCCGGTCGGCCGGGTCTACTACGGCTTCTCCACCTTCCTGTGCGTGCCCAACGCCCGCTCCCAGCAGGGCGGGTACGCGCTCGGCGCGCAGGCCGGCGAGGCCGCCATCGGCGCGCTGGTCCAGGAGGCCGGCTTCTCCTCGTTCCGGCGGGTGGCCGCGACCCCCTTCAATTTCGTGTACGAGGCTCGTGCGTGACGTTGGTGCGGCAGTCTGACCAGGTGGTGTCGCTGGTCGGCCGGGACGCACCGCGAGCAGCTCTGGGGGACTGCTCGTGGCGGCGCCGGCCGACCGGCCGCCGGTGGTGCTGGTCTCCGGCGAGGGCGAAGTGGGCAGGACGGCGCGAGCTCGGCCGGACGCGTACGGTCCGGGCATGACGCGCTACCGCTTCCTCGACCCGATGGGCGACGTGGTCGCGGAGGAGGAGTTCCCGGACCGGGAGACCGCGATGGCCGCGGCCGCCGACTTCGAGGACGCCGACGTCTTCCGGGTCGAATACCTCGACGGCGACTGGCGCTGGGCCGGCGCCCTGCCTCAGTAGCCGAAGCCGCCGCTGTCGCCGGCGCTCCCGCCGCCCCCGACCAGGGCGATGAGCAGCACGACCAATCCGATCACCACCACGACCGCAACGGCCACGATCACCACCGGCCGCTGGCTCTTCACAGGCTCCGACATCGTGCACTCTCCTTCACCCGCAGTCCCTTGACTCCCCGTTCACGGCCACCCGCACCGCCGGGTTCACCTCCGCGTACGACGACCTGAGCCGGCGGGGTTGTCGGTCCCGGCCCGGACGGCGACAGTGGCGGCATGGAGCGCGCGCTGACTCACCTGACCGGGGGCGCGCTGCTGGTCGTCTGCATCGAGGCGGCCGACGGGACCTCGGCCGCCGCCATCCCGCTGGCCTGTGTCTTCGCGCTGCTGGCGATCGCCGGCTTCCGGTGGGTGCAGGGACGGCGCCGCGCCGTCGCGGCCGGCTACGTCCTGCTCCAGCTGGCCCTGGGCTACGCCCTCTTCGACGCCGCCGGGGCCGGGGTCGGCGCCACCCTGCTGCTGCTGGTGCTGGTGATCCAGGCCGTGCTGCTGCTGCCGTTGCCGGCCGCGATCGCGGTGGCCGCGCTGGTGCCGCTGGTGCACGCCGGGATGGCCTGGCCGGAGAACTTCCGGCAGGCCTCCATCACCTCGGTGGTGGTCGCCTTCGCCGTCGTGCTGGCCGCGCTCTACCTCAACGGGCAGCAGGCCCGGGCCGCGCTGGCCGCGGCCAACGCGCAGCTGCGGACGTACGCGGGGCAGGCCGAGTCGCTGGCCACCGCGGCCGAGCGGACCCGGCTGGCCCGGGAGATCCACGACGGCCTCGGGCACCATCTGACCGTGGTGCAGATGCAGGTGCGGGCGGCCCGGGCAGTCCTGCCGGCCGACCGGGACCGGGCCGACGAGCTGCTGGGCAAGGCCGAGGAGCAGTCCCGGGCGGCGCTGGCCGAGGTCCGCCGGTCGGTCGCGGCGCTGCGCGAGCCAGGGGAGACCGGGCCGGTGACGGAGGCGATCGAGGCGCTCACGGCGGAGTCGGCCGCGGCCGGGCTGGCCGCGTCGGTCGAGGTCCGAGGTGAGCGCCGGGCCCTGCCCGCGGACGCCGAGCACGCTCTCTACCGGGCCGCCCAGGAGGCCCTGACCAACGTGCGCAAGCACGCCGGCCCGGCCCGGGCCCGGGTGCTGCTCGACTACTCCGGCCCCGGCACGGTCCGGCTGCAGGTCTCCGACGACGGTGCCGGGCTGCCGGAGGCCGCGCCGGCCGGCTTCGGGCTGACCGGCGTGCGGGAGCGGGTCGGGAAGCTGGGCGGGACGGTGGAGCTGGACTCGCGGCCCGGGGCCGGCGTGACCATGACCGTGGAGCTGCCGGGATGAGCCAGGCGCCGGTGCGGGTGCTGATCGCCGACGACCAGGCCCTGTTCCGGGAGGCGCTGGCCGCGCTGCTGGCCGTGCAGCCCGGCATCGAGGTGGTGGGCGAGGCCGCGGACGGCCGGGAGGCGGTCGCCGCGGCCGGCCGCTGCGGCCCGGACGTGGTGCTCATGGACCTGCGGATGCCGGTC
>DATDKW010000257.1:0-4020 GCA_036519715.1 Mycobacteriales bacterium | reverse complement strand
TTGACGGAAGGGCGCCGTCGATCAGCGAGCGCCCCTCCCCCGGCGGGGAGGGGCGCTCTGCTGTCCCGGGGAGTAGACAGACACTGTGTTCGATCAGCTCACCCAGGCCATCTCCGGGTCGCATTGGGCCTACTTGATCGTCCTGGCCGTCGTTGCCGGTGACGCCGTGCTGCCGCTGCTGCCCGGCGAGACGATCGTGGTCACCGGCGGGGTGCTGTCCGCGAGCGGTGACCTCAACGTGTTCCTGGTGTTCGCGGCGGGGGCGGTGGGGGCCTTCCTGGGCGACTCCATCTGCTACTGGGTCGGCCGCAAGCTGGGCACCCGCGCGGCCGAGAAGTTCCTCCGCGGCGAGCGCGGCAAGCGGTCCCTGGAGTGGGCCGAGCGGGCCCTGGACCGGCGGGGCAAGACCCTGATCGCGGTGGCCCGGTTCGTGCCGGGCGGGCGGACCGCGGTGTCGCTGGTCGCCGGCACCACCGAGTTCCCGTGGCGGACGTGGATGCTGGCCGACCTGGCCGGGGTGCTGTTCTGGAGCGCGTACAACACCGGGCTGGGGCGGATCGGCGGGGCCGCGTTCGAGAACCAGACCTGGAAGGGGCTGCTGCTCGCGTTCGGGCTGGCCGCCCTCACCGCCGGGATCCTGGAGGGCGGGCGCTGGCTGCTCGGCCGCCGGGCCAAGGCCAGGACGGCCTGAGCGGCGGGCCGGGAGCCCCGGCCCGCCGCAGGGGGTCAGCTCGGGATGAAGTTCATCTGGTCCGGGTTGGGGCCGGTGCGCTCGTTGCGGTTGAGCCCGGTGATCTCGGCCATGTCGTCCGCGGACAGCTCGAAGTCGAACAGCGCGAAGTTCTCCTCGACCCGGGACCGGGTGACCGACTTCGGGAACACCACGTCACCGCGCTGGACGTGCCAGCGAAGCACGACCTGGGCCGGCGTCCGCTCGACCCGCTTGGCGATGTTCGTGATCACCGGGTCCTGCAGCACCCCGCCCTGCGCGATCGGCGACCAGGCCTCGGTGACGATGCCGTGCTCGGCCCCGAACGCCCGCACGTCGTCCTGGACCAGGTAGGGGTGCACCTCGATCTGGTTGACGGCCGGCACCACCTCGCTGCCGGCCAGCAGCCGGCGCAGGTGGTGGGGCTGGAAGTTGGACACGCCGATGGCCCGGGCCCGGCCGGAGCGGTAGATCTCCTCCAGCGCGTGCCAGGTCTCGACGTAGTCGCCGACGTCCGGCAGCGGCCAGTGGATGAGGAACAGGTCGACGTGCTCGAAGCCGAGCGCCTTGAGCGTGCCGTCGAAGGCGGCCAGGGCGTCGTCGTGGGCGTGGAAGCCGTTGTTGAGCTTGCTGGTGACGAACACCTCGTCCCGGCCGAGGCCGGAGGCGCGCACGGCCCGGCCGACGCCCTCCTCGTTGCCGTACATCTCGGCGGTGTCGATGTGCCGGTAACCGACCTCGAGGGCGGTCAGCGTCGCCTCCTCCGTCTGCTCCGGCGGGATCTGGAAGACGCCGAACCCGAGCTGCGGGATCTCGACTCCGTTGTTGAGCAGGATCGTGGGCACTGCGGACACGTCCGTTCCCTTCCTCGGTGGTCTCGCCGGTGGTGGTACCCCGGACCGGGCCGGGGTAGCCGTGTGATCTACGCGGATCGGGGCATCCCGGTCCGGTGGAACCGATCGATCTGGCCGAGCCGCTGGCCCCGGAGAGCCTGACCGAGCCGCACAGTTCCAGCGGCGAGGAACTGCCGCTGCGGGACCTGAGCGGGCTCGCGCCGCCGGCCCGGGCGGCCCGGCGCTGGACGCCGCGCCGGGTGGTGGTCACCCCGGCCGCGCTGGACCACCCGCACGGGCTGCGGATCGTGGACCGAGTGGAGTCCCTCGGCATCGAGGTCGAGCGGCTGACCTCCAACCGGCTCACCGGCGTCCGCGGCGAGACCGACCGGGAGACGTACGCGCGGGCCAAGTCGACCCTCGCGGTCGTGGTCTCGCCGCCGTCCCGGCGCAAGCTGCAGTCCATCGCGCCGAGCGCGGACTGGCGGGTCGACCTGGCCGAGGGCTGCCCGGCGCACTGCCAGTACTGCTACCTGGCCGGGTCGCTGACCGGCCCCCCGGTGACCCGCGCCTACGCCGACCTGGACGAGATCCTGGCCGGGCTCACCCCGTACGAGGGGACGGCCCGGCGGCGGCCCGAGGAGGGCACCACCTTCGAGGCGTCCTGCTACACCGACCCGCTGGCGCTGGACCACCTGACCGGGTCCTGGCAGCGCGCGGTGCGGCACTTCGCGGCCTGGGACGCGCCGGTGCAGCTGCGCTGGACCACCAAGTACGCCGACGTCGAGCCGTTCGTGGGGATCGACCACCGCGGCCGGACCCGGGTCCGGTTCAGCGTGAACTGCCTGCCGGTCAGCGCCCGGTTCGAGGGCGGCACCGCGACCGTCTTCGACCGGCTGCACGCGCTGCGCACGCTGGCCCTGGCCGGCTACCCGGTCGGGCTCACGATCGCGCCGATCATGCCGCTGCCGTCGTGGGAGGCCGCCTACGGCGAGCTGCTCGACCTCGTCGCCGCGGCCGTGGACGGGGTGCCGGACCTGGACCTGACCGCGGAGCTGATCACCCACCGGTTCACGCCCGGGTCGAAGGAGGTGCTGCTCGGCTGGTATCCGCGTACCAAGCTGGAGATGGACGAGGCCGCCCGCTCCCGCAAGCACGGCCGCTACGGCGCGGTGAAGTACGTCTACCCGAAGGACGTCATGTCCTCGCTGCGGACCTGGTTCCACGAGTCCATCGCCGACCGGCTGCCGGACTGCCGCATTCTCTACTGGACCTGAGCGGGCAGGGGTCACCCCGTCTCCGCGGCACGGGGAACCTCGAGGACGGGGTGACTCCGACATGAATAGCGGATCCGGGCTGCGTTGTCCGGATGTCGGGGGCGTGTCACCCGAATGGCGACCGCGGACGGCAGCCGGCGGCCCGCACGGGGCCGGGGTTCACCTGATCCCCGTGTCCAGGCGTTCCCGGCCGGCCCACGTGCGGGCCGCCAGGTCACCGACCGTAGAGCCGGACCCCCGAACCGGTCATGACGGCCGATCGACCGTCATGCCGGGGCCCGAACCGGGTCGCCGGGACACCGGGTGGGGCACTTCTGGCGCGTAACCCGCTAGTTTCCTGCCGTACACCCGCCGTTTCCCCGGGAGGCCCCAGCCGTGCCGGCCACAGGCAGTCGCGCCGCGCGGATCGCGTTCGCCCGCCTCCTGGCCCGGTGTGCAGCCGGGCTGCGGCTGGGCAGCGCGGTGGCGGCCGGGATCGCGGCGTTCGCCGGCCTCGGCCCGCCTGCCTCGGTCGTCCCGGTCGCGGCGGCCGTCGCCGGGACCGTCGCCTGGTCGGCGGCGTACGCGGTGGCGCTGCTGCGCCGGCCGCCCCGGCGGACGGTCGCGGGTCCGGTCGTCGCCGACGCCGTGCTCACTGCTCTGCTGTGCCTCGGTCACGGGTCGCTGGTGCCGGCCGGCGCGCTGCCCGGCACCACCAGCTGGGTCTTCCTGCTCGCCAGCACGACGGTCATCATCAGCCCGCTGGTGGCCCGGCCGGCGCTGGGCGCCGCGGTCGTCCTCGCGGTGCCGGCCGCGTACGTGGTCGGCCTGCAGCTCGCGCCGGGCGCCGACCCGCCCGGCAGCGCCGTGCTGCTGGTGGTGCAGGGCGCCCTGGTGACCGGCTTGATGACCGTGCTGCGCCGGGCCGCGGCGGCGGCCGACCTGGCCGTCGTGCAGCGGGAGGCGGCGGAGCGCCAGGCCGCCGTGCTCGCCGCCCGGCGCGCGGCCGAACGCGACTCCTACCGGATGTTGCACGACAGCGTCTCGGCGACGCTCACCGTGGTCGCCGCCGGCGGGATCAGCCGACCGTCGGTGGACCTGCGGCGCCAGGCCCGTCGGGACCTGGCCGTGATCGAGCGGCTGAACGTCCCCGACGAGCCCGGCCCGGCCGGGGCCGACCTCCCCGGCCCAGCCGGGGCCGCGGGCGAGCCGGCCGGGGCCG
>DATDKW010000256.1:0-10062 GCA_036519715.1 Mycobacteriales bacterium | reverse complement strand
GCTGGTGACCCGGCAGTGGGGCCGCCCGGCCCTGGCCCTGTGCCTGGTGGTGGACCGGTCCGGCTCGATGGGCGGCGAGCGGCTGGCCGCGGCGGCGCTGGCGGCCGGCGCCTGCGCCTGGCGGGCGCCGGGCGAGCACGCGGTGCTCACCTTCGCCAAGGAGGTCGACGTGCTCCGGCCGATGGGGTCCAGCCGGCCGACCGCCGCGGTGGTCGACTCCATCCTCGGCCTGCGCGGCCATGGCACGACCTCGCTGACCGCGGCGCTGCGGGCGGCGGCCGAGCAGCTGGAGCGCAGCCGGGCGGCCCGGCGGGTGGTGGTGCTGCTGTCCGACTGCCGGTCCACCGAGGACACCGACGCGGCCGAGGTGGCCCGGCGACTGCCGGAGCTGCTGGTGCTGGCGCCGGCCGGGGACACCGAGGAGGCGGCCGGCCTGGCCCGCCGGTCCGGGGCCCGGTGGGCGGCGCTGCGCGGGGTCGCCGACGCGCCCGACGCGCTGGCCGCGCTGCTCGGCCCGGCGTCAGGCCCGTGACGCCGCATAGCGGGTCGGGGTGGTGCCGAGCAGGTGGCGGAAGTGCCGGGTCAGGTGGGACTGGTCGTAGAAGCCGGCTTCGGTCGCGACGACGGCCGGCGGCCGGCCGTCCAGCAGCAGCCGGCGGGCCAGGTCGAGCCGGCGGCCGGTCAGGTAGCGGTGCGGGGGCAGGCCGTACTCGCGGGTGAACACGCGGACCAGGTACGCCGCCGAGACCCCGAGCCGGGTCGCGGCGTCCTCCAGCGACAGTCCACTGGGGACGGACGCGTCCAGCAGGTCGCGCAGCCGCGCGGCCAGGCCGGGATCGTGCCCCTGGGTCCCGGTCGGTGCCCGGTGCCGCAGGTGCTGCCGCAGCCGGTCGGCGACCAGCGCCAGCCGGGACTCGGCCTGCAGCGCCTCGCCCGGCGCCGACAGGGCCGCGTGCAACCGGGAGATCCGGTCCCGCAGCGGCGCGTCCCGGATCCCCGGCTCGTCCACCGCCCGGCCGACCAGCCCGGCGTCGAGGACGGCGGCGTCCAGGTAGAGCACCCGCTTGCGGAAGCCGCCCGGGGTCGCGGCCCGGCCGTCGTGGGGCACGTGCGGCGGCAGCAGGGTCACCAGCGCCGGCATCGCGCCGTGCTGGTGCCGGTCCAGGTCGAACGTCACCAGCCCGTCGTCGACCAGCAGCAGGGTCCAGGTGTCGTGGGTGTGCGACGGGTAGGCGTGGTCGGCGAAGGAGGCGTGGAAGACCTCGGCCACACCCGGGACGGCCGGCCGCCAGGCGGTGCACTCCACGACAGGAACGTACAAGACCGGGCCGGTCGCGGCGGCGAGAGTGACCGGGTGCGCTTCGACACCAAGATCGCCGTGCTGCTGCGGGACGACCTGCTGACCTGGCAGCGGCTCAACGTGACCGCGTTCCTGGTCAGCGGCCTGGCAGCGACCCTCCCGGAGCTGGTCGGGGAACCGTACGAGGACGCCGACGGCACCGCCTACCTGCCCATGTTCCGGCAGCCGGTGCTGGTGCTGGCCGGGTCCAAGGAGGTGCTCACGGCCGCGCACGGGCGGGCGCTGGCCCGGGAGCTGCCGCTGTCGGTCTTCACCGCCGACCTGTTCGGCACCGGGTTCGACGAGGCCAACCGGGCCGCGGTCCGCGCCGTGCCGCGGGCCGACCTGGACCTGGTCGGGCTGGCCGTGCACGGCCCCAAGAACGCGGTGGACAAGGTCCTCAAGGGCGCCCAGATGCACCCCTGACCGGGCACGCAGGTCGCGCGCCGGGGCGCGCGGCCTCCTAGGTGGGCAAGCTCCGCCGACGCCCTCCGGCGCCACCCCGGCTCACCCCGGGCAGCAGGGCCGGGGCGGGGATGCGAAGCTCGGGACATGCCCGAACGCAACGTCCTCGGCGGGGACCTGGAGGAGTGCGGGACCGAGCCGCTCACCGGCTTCTACCGGGACGGCTGCTGCACATCCGGACCCGAGGACCTCGGCAATCACACGGTCTGCGCGGTGGTGACGGCCGAGTTCCTCGACTTCCAGCGCCAGGTCGGCAACGACCTGGTCACCCCGCGCCCCGAGTACGGCTTCGGCGGGCTGACCCCGGGTGACCGCTGGTGCGTGGTCGCCGTCCGCTGGCTGCAGGCCTACCGGGCCGGGGTGGCGGCGCCGGTGGTGCTGGCCGCGACGAACGCCCGGGCGATGGAGATCGTCCCGCTGACCGCGCTGCGCGAGCACGCGGTGGACGTCCCGGCGGACCCGGGCTCGCTGACCGGCGACTGATCTTTCCCGCGCTTCGGGTCCCATCCGGCGGGCCGGGCTGCCACGATCGGGACATGACCTCCCCGCAAACCCCCGTCGTCTTCGTACACGGCCTCTGGCTGCACTCCACCAGCTGGGGTCCGTGGCAGGAGCTGTTCGCCGAGCGCGGCTACGCGCCGATCGCGCCGGGCTGGCCGGGCGAGGCCGACACCGTCGCCGCCACCCGGGCCGACCCGTCGCCGATGGCCGGCTACGGCGTCGCCGAGGTGGCCAACCACTACGCCGACATCATCGCCGGGCTGCCGGCCCGGCCGATCGTCATCGGCCACTCCTTCGGCGGGGTGATCGCGCAGATCCTGCTGGCCCGCGGGTTGGCCGACGCGGCCGTGGCCATCGACCCGGCACCGATCAAGGGCGTGCTGGCGCTGCCGGTCTCGGCGCTGCGGGTCGCCTCGATCGCGCTGCGCAACCCGGCCAACGCGGGCCGGACGGTCGCGCTGACCCTGGACCAGTTCACGTACGGCTTCGCCAACGCGCGCACCCCGGCCGAGGCCTCCGCCCTGTACGACTCCTGGACGATCCCGTCGCCGGGCAAGCCGCTGTTCCAGGCCGCCTCGGCCAACTTCGCGCTGCACGCGGCGACGTCGGTGGACGTGCACAACTCCCACCGCGGCCCGCTGCTCATCACCCTGGGCGGCAAGGACCACACCGTGCCGCCAGCGGTGTCGAAGGCGACGTACAAGCTGCAGCACAAGTCGTCGGCGAAGACCGACCTGCACCAGTTCCCGGACGCGGACCACTCGCTGACGATCGACTCGGACTGGCGGCAGATCGCCGACGACGTGCTGGCCTGGCTCAAGGCCCAGGGGCGTTAGCGCAGATCCAGCGTGTCGGGGTCGGCGGTCGCCGGGACCTGGTCGAACACGGTCAGGAAGCCGAACCGCCGGGCCCGGTACGGCACCCCGGCCCGGTCCAGCGCGGCCCGGATCACGGCCGTGGTGCCGTCGTGGTCGCTGCCGACCCAGACCGGGGCCGGCGACCGCTCGACCGCGGCCTGTGCGTCCGGGAAGCGCCGGACGCCGATCGCGGTGGCGACGGCCAGCCGGTCGCCGGCGACGTACTGCAGGGGCGTCGCGGTCCAGTAGCCCGCGTACACGTCGGTGTGCCGCTCGGCCTGCAGGACGGTGCTGACCTGGCGCAGGACGGCCTGGTCCTGCCGGGTGTGGCTGGCCGCGATGCGCGGGAAGAAGCCGAAGCTGAGCGCCGCGCAGGCGGCGACCGCGACCACCGGCACGACCGGTACCCGGCCCGGCACCGGCACCCGGGTCGGCACCAGCGCGGCCAGCCCGATGGCCAGCAGCGGGAACGTGCCGACCAGGTAGCGCGGGGTGCCGGTGTACCAGGTGGCGTCGGAGGCCGCCCACAGCACCAGCACCACCGGTGGCACCGCCAGCAGCAGGTCGGCCGGCCGGCGCCGCTCGACCCGGCCGCGGACCAGGTCGGCCAGCCCGCGCCGGCGGGCCAGCGCGACCAGGTACGCCACGACCAGCCCGGCCACGACCGCGACCTGCACCGGCAGCCACAGGCCGCCCTCGCCGTGGGCGTAGGTGACGCCGGTGTACTGGCGCAGGATCGGGCCGAACAGATTGCCGACCCGTTCGAGGACGCCGGTCGGCCGGGCCGGGTCGGGCGGCAGCGGCAGCGTCCGGTGCCGGACCAGCGAGCCCAGCAGCGGCAGCGCGCCCAGCCCGAACCCGGCTGCGACCGTCGCCCACCGCCGCCGGTCCCGGCCCAGCATCGGGACCAGCCAGACGAAGACCGGGATCAGCACGTACAGGGCGGTGGCGGCGGTCCACAGCCCGAGCCCGGCGCACAGCCCGGTGCCGAACAGCCACCACCGGCCCCGGCCGGCCCGCAGCGCACACCACAGCACCGCGATGCTCAGGGTCTGGCCGACGGCGTAGAAGCCGAGCGAGGTGACCGTGCCGATCACGTTGAACCAGGGCGAGACCGCGTAGAGGGCGGCCGCGACCAGGGGACGGACCGGGTCGTCGAACACGTCCCCGGCCACCCGGAACACCAGCGCGCAGGTGATCATGCTCAGCGCGACCAGCGGCAGCCGCAGGGTCAGCTCGTTCTGCGGCAGGCGCAGGACGGCGTAGACGGCCGCCTCGACGTATTGCTCCAGGGCGCCACCGTAGTCCTGGCCGGCGTAGTAGACGTAGCCGTGGCCGTCCAGGATGCGGCGGACCATGATCCCGGTCGTGGCCTCGTCCGCGGTGAACTGCATGGCCGGGCCGAGCAGGTAGGCCAGCCGGGTGGCGGCGGCGAGCAGGGCCACCAGGGCCGGGAGCAGCAGCCGCCGCCGGACCGGCGCCTCGAGGACCGTCACCGGACCGGCAGGACCAGCGACCGCAGCAGCCGGTCGGCGTCGCCGTCGGGATCGGTGGTGAGCCCGGTGTGCACCGGCCCGGGCTGGACCACCGTGCTGCGCGGCGCGGTCAGCCAGCGGAACCGCTTGCCCAGGTCCTCCCGGGCCGGCGGGCCGGCGTCCGGGGAGCCGCCGCAGATGTCGGCCGCGGCCTGCAGGGCCCGGCGCACCTCGGCCGGGTCGGCGTCCGGGTCGAGCGCGCGCAGCCGGTCGTCGTCCAGCCAGATCCGGGAGCCGAGGTAGTCCAGCGGGCGGCAGTACAGCAGGACGCCCGCGTTCATCAGCTCGCCGCGGTCGACCCGCGGCACCACCCGGAGCACCGCGTACTCGAAGGCGTGCCGGACCGGCGGGTCGCTGCTCATCGGGCGCCGCCGCCGAGCCAGCGGGGCGGCAGGGTGCGGGCCGGCGTCCGGTCGCCCGGTCCGGCCGCCGCCGCGTCGACCAGGCCCGGCAGCCAGGCCGGCCGGGCCTCGACCCGGGCCAGCAGCTGGGCCACGTACGCGTCCGGCGGCGCGTCCCCGAGCCAGTCCGGCGGCACGTCCGCGACCGCCGCGGCCACCACGTCCCGGGTCACCAGCGGGGCCAGCGCGGAGTCGGCGCCGGCCACGTCGGGCCCGCAGCCGACGAGCACGTGGTCACGGGCCCCGTACGGCCGGGCGGCCCAGCGGTCGGCCGTGGCCCAGTTGTGCTGGAACGTCAGCGTCGCCCCGTGGTCGATCAGGTAGGGCCGGCCGTGCCAGTGCAGCAGGTTGGGGTTGCGCCAGGACCGGTCCACGTTGCCGACCAGCGCGTCGAACCACAGCACCCGGCCGGCGAACCCCGGGTCCACCCCGAACGCGCCCGGGTCCAGGTCGAACGCCCCGGGCAGGTAGTCCATCCCGAGGTTGCGCCCGCCGCTGGCCCGCAGCAGGTCCTGCACCTCCTGGTCGGGCTCGCCGGCGGCCAGCGCCGGGTCGACCTCGACGGTGACCAGCTCCGGCACCGGCAGCCCCAGGGCGCGGGCCAGGCCGCCGCTGACGACCTCGGCCACCAGCGTGGCCACGCCCTGGCCGGCGCCCCGGAACTTCACCACGTACGTGCCGAGGTCGTCGGCCTCCATCAGGCCGGGCAGCGACCCGCCCTCGCGCAGCGGCACGACGTACCGCGTCGCCACGACCTCGGTCAGCACCTGGAGAGGGTAAGGGCTACTCGTCCTCGGCAGCCGCGTGGTCGGGCTTGCCCGGGGTCGGGTCGCGGTCCAGGTCGATCAGCGGCCGGTCGCCGGCGTCGTCCGGAGCCAGGTGCCGCGGCTCGGCCGTCTCGGTGATCGAGCCGGTCGAGCTGTTGGGCACGGTCTCCTCGGGGTCGGTCACAAATCCTCCAGCGGTGTCGGGTCCGCTGACCCTACTGCGCGGACCCGACCCGCTGCCGGTCAGGCGCAGCTCACCGGTTGACCATCGCGGCCAGGAAGACCTTGCCGATGTCGGTCGGCTGCCTGGCCCAGTACGTCCGGCCGCGGACGGCCGTGGCGGCCTGACCCAGCGACGCGACGTCCGCGTCCGCGCCGTACGCGATGAGGATGACGGTGACCGGCTTCTTCGGGTCGAGCTGGGCCCGCAGCGAGGAGGTCAGCTGGGGCAGGGAGAGGCCGGAGACGTCCTCGTTCTTGCCGTCGGTCATCACGACCAGGATGTTCTGCTGGTCGGCCCGCCAGGTGCGCTGAATCTCCCGATAGCCGGCGTCGATGGTGTCGTAGAGCCCGGTGTTGCCGACCGGCTTCATCCGGTCGGCGGCGCCGATGATGAGCGAGCGCTGGTCGGTCCGGCCGACCTTGCTGCCCAGCGGCCGGGCCGGCACCAGCTGCTTGTAGTCGCGCGGCCCGTCCAGCAGCGAGGAGAACTCCCACAGTCCGAGCCGGGACCGCGAGTTGAACAGCCGCACCGACTGCGCCGCCGCCTTCTGGAACACCGCCAACTTGGTCACCGGCAGCCCCGGCGCCGGCTCCGCCATCGAGCCGGAGGTGTCGATCGCGGCCAGCACGTTGGCCGGCCGGCGCAGCGCCCGCCAGCGGACCAGCGCCGCCGCGGTCTGCGGGGCGGCCAGCAGCGTGCGCGTCCGGTAGGCCTTGGCCACCACGTCGGCCGCGGCCGGGATCCCGGTCGCCGACCGGTCCGGGCTGCGGAAGCCGGCCCGCCCGTACGCCGCGCGACCGGCGTCGCCCAGCACGAAGTCGGCGAAGGCCTGGGTGACCCGCTGCTTCGGCCCGGTGACCCAGTCCCCGCGGATCATCAGCAGCGGGTGGTCGGCGTCGGCCACCCCGTCGGCCGGGTAGACCGGCACCAGCTGGCTGACCTCGCCGGACCCGTTGTGCTCGAGCACCTGCTGCTCGGTCGCGGGGACGGCCGAGACCGGTCCCTTGCCGGCGGCCCGGTCGATGAGCTGCGGCTCCGGCCCGTAGACGCCGACCGAGCGCTCCAGGGTGAGCTCGTTGCCGATCTCGCCGGCCTCGACCGCGCCGTCGTTGTCGGCGTCGGCCACCGCGAGCAGGGTGTGCAGCGCGGCGGTGGACACCGTCGGGTCGCCCATGCCGATCACGAACGGGCCCCACTCGCGGTGCCCGTACCGCCCCCAGGTCGGGTCCTGGGCCATCCCGCCCAGCACCGCCCGCCAGGACAGCTTCTGGCCCGGCCAGCCCAGCGCCTTGGCCCGCTCCCGGCTCACCGCGATCACGACGGGGGTGGTGGCCAGGCTCCGGCCGCTCTTCGGCAGCGCGGCCACGGCCTCGGGCCGGCTCGCGGCCAGCCCGGCCCAGACGCTCGACTCCGGCGCCCACGCGTCCGGCTTGCCGCCGGGGGCGGCGGTGCCGAGCGCGGAGGCCACCGTGGCCGACGGGGCCGCGACGACGGTGACCGACACGCAGGCGCCGCCGACCCGGGGCTGGGTCAGCGACCACTCCGCGGCCAGCCGGCGCAGCACCGGGGCGTGGTCCGGGGCGGCGGCCACTGTGGCCTCGGCCTTCAGCCCGTCGCAGCCGGTGTGCCCGGCCAGCCGGGCCGGGAAGAACGAGCTGCCGACGAGCATCGCGCCGACCACGAGCAGGACCCCACCGCTGCCGACGGCAGCCGGGCCGAGCCAGCCGGGCCGGCGCCGGACCACCCGGCGCGTCTCGTACCACGGCACCTCGTCGACGCCGTCGCGACGGTGCTTGCCCGAATCCACCCTGGCTCCCCTCCGGTCCCTGAGCGCCCGCGCATCCGGAGGCACACTGCGCTAAGTCCGCAGGCAGGCCGGGACAGGGTACATCGGCCGTGCTCGGCCGTAGAGAGCAGAAGGGTGACAAATTACCCCCGGCAGGGTGACGTTTCGCACGTCTCGCATCACCAGGAGTAATGGGGGTCGTTCAGCGAACAGCGTGTGCGGTATCAGCGCACCGACTGGAGGATCGTCCGGG
Source organism: Mycobacteriales bacterium (assembly GCA_036519715.1). Taxonomy (GTDB): domain Bacteria; phylum Actinomycetota; class Actinomycetes; order Mycobacteriales; family CADCTP01; genus CADCTP01. The sequence goes on along the minus strand of DATDKW010000256.1, from coordinate 1,935 downwards.
AGACGGCCCGGTCCAGCAGGCCCAGCACGTCGTCGCGGCAGCGGGTCGGCTCGTCGTTCCACCGGGCCAGCTCCCGGACCCGGGCCGCCCGGGCGCCGGGGTGCGGGTCGGACGTGCCGGCCGGACCGGTCCCGTCGGTCAGCGTCTGCCAGAGCGTGTCGACGGCCAGCGCGGCCTGGCCGCGGCGGTCGTGCCGGTCGACCGTCGAGGACGCGTGCGCCACCGCGCCGACCAGGCAGGCCCCGACCACGTCGCTGCGGTTGAGCAGCAGCAGCCCGAACGGGCTGACCGGCCGGGTCTCCCCGTTGCGGCCGCGGACGACGTAGAACGAGTCCTGCACCCAGCCCTCGGCGATCAGCGCCCGGGCCCGCTCCAGCAGCGCCGTGGTGCCCTCCAGCCTGCGGACCCGCTCCAGCTCCGCGGCCAGCGCCGGCGGCGGCCCGGCCACCGGGTCCCGGCGGCGCAGCCGGTCGCGCAGGGCGGACAACCTCCGCGGTGCGGGCGCCTGCGGCGTGTCGGTCCGGACGGGCCGGTCGACGGTTCCGACGGCCATGTCGGCCTCCCAGGGGTGCGCTGAGGTTCCTGCAAAGCGTACGCCCAGCGCGTGTCGGTAGGGTTTCCCTGCCCACCACTTGCGCAGCGGAGGTCCGCGATGCCGCCGTCCGATCGTGCCGGCCAACCGGCGTCCCCCGCCGACCTGGTCGACGTCCCGAAGCTGGTCACGGCCTACTACGCCGAGCACCCGGACGTGGGTGTGGCCGACCAGCGGGTCGCCTTCGGCACTTCCGGGCACCGCGGCTCGTCGCTGAGCCTGTCCTTCAACAGCGACCACATCGTGGCCACCAGCCAGGCCATCTGCGACTACCGGGCCGGCGCCGGCACCGACGGGCCGCTGTTCCTGGGCCGGGACACGCACGCGCTGTCCGAGCCGGCGTTCGTCGACGCGCTCGAGGTGTTCGCCGCCAACGGGGTCCGGGTGCTCGTCGACGCCCAGGACACGTACACGCCGACCCCGGCGGTGTCGCACGCGATCCTCCGGTACAACCGGGGCCGGACCGACGGGCTGGCCGACGGCGTGGTGGTGACCCCGTCGCACAACCCGCCCCGCGACGGCGGCTTCAAGTACAACCCGCCCAACGGCGGGCCGGCCGACACCGACATCACGAAGTGGATCCAGGACCGGGCCAACGAGCTGCTCGGCGCCGGCCTGTCCGGGGTCCGGCGGGTGACCTACGCGCAGGCCCGCGCGGCCGACACCACCGGCCCGTACGACTACATCGGCGCCTACGTCGGCGACCTCGGCGCCGCGCTCGACCTGGACGCGGTGCGCTCGGCCGGCATCACCATCGGGGCCGACCCGCTCGGCGGCGCCGCCGTGCCGTACTGGGGGGAGATCGGGTCCCACTACGGCCTGGACCTGACCGTGGTGAACCCGCTGGTCGACCCGACCTGGCGGTTCATGACGCTGGACTGGGACGGCAAGATCCGGATGGACTGCTCCTCGCCGTACGCGATGGCGTCGCTGATCGCCAACAAGGACCGGTTCCGGATCGCCACCGGCAACGACGCGGACGCCGACCGGCACGGGATCGTCACCCCGGACGCGGGCCTGCTCAACCCCAACCACTATCTCGCGGTTGCCATCTCCTACCTGTTCGCGTACCGGGACGGCTGGCCGGCCGGGGCCGCCATCGGCAAGACGATCGTGTCCTCACGGATGATCGACCGGGTCGCGGCCGACCTGGGCCGCCGGCTGATCGAGGTGCCGGTCGGGTTCAAGTGGTTCGTGCCGGGGCTGCTGGACTCCTCGGTCGGCTTCGGCGGCGAGGAGAGCGCCGGGGCCTCGTTCCTGCGCCGGGACGGGTCGACCTGGACCACCGACAAGGACGGCATCCTGCTGGCCCTGCTGGCCTCGGAGATCACCGCGGTGACGGG
>DATDKW010000255.1:0-6598 GCA_036519715.1 Mycobacteriales bacterium | reverse complement strand
ACCGGCGACGAGGAAGCTCGGGCCGTCCCAGCCGGCCCAGAAGCGCTCCGCCGCCCGCGACACCTCGACACCGGGCATGTCCGGCTCGGTCATCACCAGCTGCGGGAAGGCCCTGACCCCGGCCTTGTACGTGGCGTCGGGAAAGGGGGCGTCGTACGCCGCCGCCTCGGCGTCGGTCAGGCCTGGCACGCTCCGCTGGAGCAGCCCGCCGACCGGGAAGTCCGGGTGGGTGGCGACGTAGTCGCGCCAGGCCTGGAAGCCCGGGCCGGGCGAGGTACCGACCGCGAGGCCGGTGTTCATCGCGAGCAGCCGGGACAGCCGCGGCGCGAACCCCGTGTCCATCGGCAGCGTAAGCCCGAGCAGCCCGCCCCAGTCTTGGACGACGAGCGTGATCCCGGACAGGTCGAGGCGCTCGACCAGCCGCAGCAGGAAGTCCCGGTGGAAGTCGAAGCTGTACACGGACTGCTCGACCGGCTTGTCCGACCGGCCGAAGCCGAAGAAGTCCGGGGCGACGACGCGGCCGCCCGCGGCCAGGAAGACCGGGATCATCTTCCGGTACAGGTAGGCCCAGGTCGGCTCACCGTGCAGCAGCAGGTACGTGTCGACGGCGTCGCGCGGCCCCACGTCGACGTAGTGCGCCCGCAGTCCCTCGTAACCGGGGAGGTCGTCCACGTACGACGGCGGATGGTCCCACCTGGGCAGGCCGCGGAACCGCTCGTCCGCAGTGCGCAACGCCTCGACCACCCTGCCGCTCTCCGTCCCGGAGCACCCTGACGCCGGCAGACCGGCACCCCGGGCAAGCATGCCACCCGCCGGCCGCGCCGTCAGCCGCCCGCTCAGCCACCTGGGGCCGATACCAGACGCCGGCTACCTCTGCTCGTGCCGAGAGCTGGGCGCGTCAGGTGGCGGTGCCGTTGAAGTAGGTCAGGGCTTTGGCCCAGGCGTTGTCGCCGACCTTCGCTCCAGCCGCGCGGGCGTCCTTGTCCCCGTGTTCGAAGTGGACGCCGCCGTACTGGCGGGACAGCCCAGCCTGCTCGGCCGCGTAACGGAAGTTGGTCCAGGACAGAGTGATCGGCTTGGCCGGCACCCCGGGCTGGGTCGCGGTTCTGGGCTCGACCCTGGAACTGCCGGCCGGGATGGTCACCTTCAACTCGAAATTACCGCGGCCGGTGAAGCTGGTCAGCACCTCGGCCGCGGCCATGCTGATGGTGGAGTGGCCGGAGGCGTATTCGGCGAACGGCGGGCTCACCTCGTTGGGCGGCCGGTAGGGGATCCAGTCCTCGCCCTTGATGTAGGAGGGGCCCTTGTAGGGGCCGCCCCAGGCCTGGATGATCTGCCCCTTCCGGAGGAATCGGACGGCGGTGATGGGTCGCACCGAGTCCCAGTGATCCTTCCCCTCCCAGGCGGCGATGCTGGCATCCAGCAACGCGCCGTTGAGAGCGAAGAACATCCGCGCGTCCTCATCGACGGTGTGGGCGTCGCGGCGGGCCACCCACTGGGCGAACTGGTTCCAGTGCCCGGGCGGGGTCGCCGTACCGCCCGCGTCCTCCCAGTACTCGGCCATCGTCTTGCGGGTGTCGTCGAGCTGCTTGGAGTACTGGGTCATCTTGTTGACCTCGTCGGCGTACTTGCCGCTGGGCTTGCCGTCGGCGCCGAGGTACGTGTACGGCCCGGGGGCCCGGAACTGGGACGGCGAGGTCAGCGCGAACGGCGCGACCCGGTCCCAGAACGGGGTCAGGTACGTCTGAATCCGGCCGGTGCACTCAGTCGCGCCCGGTGGCGGGAGCGGCAGGCACAGCGGCTGCCACCGGTCCGGGTCGTTGACCTGGTTCCACGTGTTGACCGGCCGGTAGCCGGTGTAGTCGGAGTAGGGCACGCCAGCGGTGCCGCCCGGCTCGTCGCCGAGCTGGTTGGCGCCGTCACGATGCCGGAAGTCCAGCACCGCCCGCGCCGCGGTCGTCCCCACCGCAGCCGCCGTCGAGGCGTCGGACCCGTCGACGGCATATCCGAGGTCGGTCATCTGCTGCGCGTAGGTGGCCTGGCCGGTGGGGAACAGGTCGACCAGCGCAGCGTAGGCCGCGAAGCTGACCGCCTCGCTCTTGTTGTCCACCGAGCGCTCGGCCTCGGGCTGCCGCAGCGTGCCGCCGAGCCGGGTGCCGACCGCGACCGGGTCGTAGGCGGCCCACGCGTCGTAGACCGCCGTGTGCACCACCGCCAGTGCCCTGGCCGCGACTGTCGGGCTCAGCTTCGACCGCACGATCGTGTCCAGGACTTGCTGGTTCCAGGCCAGCACCACGCTGTCGCCCGTTGCCGCCCCAGCCGGGCGCTGCTTCACCGCAGCGACCGAGCCGAACGTCAGAGCCATGATCAGGCCTAGCAGCATCGCCAGCTTACGGGCCACCATCAACCTCTCAGGGTCGCCGTCGCGAGTGCCCCACCGCCTGTGCTCGACGGCGCCCCCCGGGGCTCCGGAACGGTAGCCCACGCCGCCGAGCTGCACCCCGTAACCGAAGAACTCGTTCTCCTTCTCGGCTGTCTCCGGCCCGGGGCACCCGGATTGTCCGGGCGCGGGTCAGGCGCCGGCGCGGGACAGGCGTTCCGACGTCTCGGCTTCGGTGAGGTCCGGGGCGGATCCGCCGGCTACGGCTTCCTTGGCGTCGACGGCGAGAGTCCACGCCGACGCCGCCCAGAACGCCTCGGTGTCGTCGGCAGTCCAGGTCCGGGTGCTGGCCCGGATGTAGGCGGACAGGAACTGTTCGCTCTCCGGGACGGTGGCCGGCTGCCAGACGTCCCCGGAGGCCGGGAAGATCGCGGCCGCGATGCCGGCTGTCACCGCCTCCGGCTGGCTCACGACACTGTCCCAGTCGTGTACGACCAGGAGCCTGCCGTCCGACCACAGCACGTTGTCCGCGTGCCAATCAGCGTGACCGACCACGCGTGGCGCCCGGTAGCGCCGCAGTCGGGCCCGGCAGCGGGCGGCGGCGTCGTCGAGCCAGCCGGGCCCGGCGACGAGGTTCAGGCCTGCCGGCCCGGCGTCCGGGCCCGGCCACAGTCCCGGCCCGTCGTGATCCCAGGCCACCCACGACGGGGACGGTGACAGGCTGCCGACGTCCCCGGCGGAGGCCGTGATCGCGATCAGCGCGGCCAGGGCTTCCGCCGACCGGGCCGCATCACCGGGGCTCCGCCCGCCGATCTCGCCGCCGCGTACGAGCTGCTCGGCGCTGGCGCTCTCGGTCGCACCCCATGGCCTCGGCGGCACCAGCGGTTCCGGAGCGGGATAGCCGTTCTGCCAGACATGACGGTGCACGGCGTACGCGGCCTGCAGGCGCGGAGCCGATCGCCGGGCCTTGACCACCACCTCACGGTCATCGGCGAGCCTGACCCCGACCACCGCCGACAGCGACCCGGCCCGGAAGACGACCTCGGACACCGCCGAGCCGAGCCAGCGCAGACACCACGTATCCAGCGCCTCGTCCGGGTCGGCAGCTCCCACGAGTCGTCATCGTCCTACACCGCCCCCTGCGCCCCGAATCGCCGCTCGCTCCGGGTGAGCAGGCGGTGGAGGAGGTCGAGGGATGAGCTGAGCCGGGTTGCCCGGGCGGTCAGGGGCCGGCGTCGATCCGTTCCCGCATGGCGCTGAGTGGCCACGGTGCGCCGTCGTGGTAGCCGTAGCGCCAGGGGTGGATCGCTTCGACCCACCACGTCGCCCCAGCGCTCTCGTGCTCGGCGTACACACCTGATCGGGCCTCGTCGCCGGGGTCGCTCTCGCCCGGTACGGCGACGTCGAACGGGTCGTCCGCGGTACGCAGGGAGCGGATCCGCTGTACGACGGCGGTGGTGTCGGCGACTGTCCACCGGCCGTCGGCCCGCATCGGGACGACGCCGTCCCACCGGGCGGCCCGGACGAACGGCGCGGTGCCGGGCCAGGTGCCGCCGACCCAGACCGGGATCCGGGGACGCTGCGCCGGCGGCGGGTAGCAGACGGCCGACCACTGCGGCCCGGCGAGCCGGTAGTGGCGGCCCTGGTGCTGGACCGGTTGCCCGCTCCACAGCTGGTCGAGCAGCTCGAGGTGCTCGTCCAGCATCGCCCCCCGGACGCGCGGGTCGGCCTCCTCGCCGCAGTAGTCCCACTCGAACGGTCCGGCGCCGCTGCCGACACCGAGCACCAGGCGACCGCCGCTGAGCCGATCCAGGGTGGCGGTCTGCCGGGCCACCACCACGGGCCGGCGACGCGGGAGCGGTGTGACCAGCGTTCCCAGCCGGATCCCGGTCGTGGCGCAGGCCGCCGCGGTCAGGGCGATCCACGGGTCGACGGCGTCGACCGGACCGGGCGGGAAGGCGAAGAGGTGGTCCCAGAGGAAGAAGCCGTCCCAGCCGGCGACCTCCGCCGCCCGGGCCCAGTCCGCCACCAGCGCGGCGTCCACGCCGTTCCCGAAGCACGGCAGCGACACCCCGAAGCGCATCCGGCGACTCTACGACCGCCACCCGCCTCCGACCCCTCCACATGGCGGTACGGTCCGGCGGGATCACCCCGAGCGGCAGGAGGCAGCGTGGACGTCCCCGATCCGGTCCGGGCGGCCCTCGACGCCGCCAACCGTGGTGATGTCGAGGCCTTCCTCGGGCTCTTCGACGAGGCCGGCGTGGTCGACGACTGGGGCCGGGAGTTCGCCGGCCGGAACGCCATCCGCGAGTGGAGTGACGCCGAGTTCATCGGCAAGCAGGTCACGCTGGCCGTCACCGGCGTCGAGCACGACGGGGCCCGCGTCGTGGTCGCCGCCGAGGTCGGCGGGAACGGCTTCAACGGCCCCAGTCACTTCGGCTTCGACCTCGACGGTCCGACGATCACGCGCATGACCATCCGGGCCTGACCCGCCGTCGCGGCCCGCGTACGGCACGGCCGAATGCGCTGAACTGGTGGACTGCCGGCCGCGGCAGCGGGATGATCCTCCGGTCGCTGCCAGCGCCCTGGGGGGTTGCCATGACACGGATTCTCGCCGCCTTCGCCGTCCTCGCCGCACTGATCCTGGGGCCGGCGGCCGGGGCCACCGCGGCGCCCGCCGCCCCCGTTCTCGCCGTCGACATCAAGGCCGGCCAGGTACGGCTGCTGCCGGACGGCTCCGTGTCCGTGCCGCTGCGGGCGAAGTGCTCGCCGTCGCTGGACGCCTTCGAGCTGGACCTCAGCGTCGCGCAGGGCTCGACGGTCGGGGAGAACAACACGGTCGGCGGAGCGTTCCCCGCCTGCACCGGCAGCTGGCAGCAGATCACCCTGACGGTGGCGCCGTACACGGGGACCTTCACCAGCGGGACCGCCACGATCAGCGTCTTCCTCGGCGCCTTCGACCAGACCCAGGGTGACCTGGAGGCGCGCGACTCGGCGACGGTCCGCCTGCGCCTCTGACACCGCGGCCCTGGCGGGCCGCTCCGCCGCCGCGGGACGAGGGGCGGCGTCGCGGGATCATCATCGAGCAGACCCCTAGGTGAACGGGAGACCCGGCTCGATGAACGGATCGCAGGCGCTGATCACCAGCCTGGTGGATGCCGGCGTGGAGGTCTGCTTCATGAACCCCGGCACGTCCGAGATGCACTTCGTGCACGCGCTGGACGCCGTGCCCCGGATGCGGGGCGTGCTGGCGCTGTTCGAGGGCGTCGCCACGGGCGCGGCCGACGGGTACGGGAGGGTGGCCGGCCGTCCGGCGGCCGTGCTGCTGCATCTCGGTCCCGGTCTCGGCAACGGCTTGGCGAACCTGCACAACGCGCGCCGCGCCCGTACGCCGCTGCTGTGTGTCGTCGGCGCGCACGCGACCTACCACGCCCGGTACGACGCGCCGCTCGAGTCCGACATCGCGGCCGTGGCCCGCACGGTGTCGGGGTGGGTCCACACCTCGGGCACCACGCGCCGGGTCGCGGCCGACGCGATGCGCGCGCTGGCGGCCGCGCAGGCCGACGGCGGCCAGGTCGCGACGCTGATCCTGCCGGCCGACGTGTCGTGGACCGAGGGCGGGCAGACCGCCGCGCCCTGGGCGCCGCCACCGCTCGTCCCGGCCGCCGCGTCGGCGATCGCCGCGGCGGCGGAGGCCGTCGCGGCCGGCGAGCAGACGATGCTCCTGCTCGGCGGGCGCGCGCTGTCCGCGGCCGGGCTGGAGGCCGCGAGCCGGGTCGCCACCGCGACCGGCGCCCGGGTGCTGGCCGAGACCTTCCCGGCGCGGATGGAAGGGGGTGCCGGCGTCCCGGCGACCAGACGGCTGGCCTACCTGGCCGAGCAGGCCGAGCAGCAGCTCGACGGGGTCCGGACCCTCGTCCTCGCGGGCGCCGCGTCGCCGGTGTCGTTCTTCGCCTACCCCGGCCGCGGCAGCGACCTCGTCCCGGACGGGTGCCAGGTCGTGGTCCTGGCCGAGGCCGGCCAGGACGTCGAGGCCGCGCTGGTCGCGCTCGCCGACCGGATGGCGGCGGACACCGCGGCTGAGCTCGCGGCGTACGGGCCGCCGGCACCCGAGCCCGGTCCGCTCAGCCTGGGGAACCTGCCCGCGGCGATCGCGAGCACCCTGCCCGACGGCGCCATCGTCGTCGACGAGGCGAACACCTCCGGGCTGGGCCTGCC
>DATDKW010000254.1:0-3384 GCA_036519715.1 Mycobacteriales bacterium | reverse complement strand
GCGGTCTCGGCGAACAGGTCCTTCAGCCGCGCGGCCCCGTCGAGCATGGAGTATTCGGTGTGCACGTGCAGGTGCGCGAAGGACTCACTGGCTGGCCGGGACACGGGGCGAGTTTAGGCCGCCGCACCGACAGAATCCGGGGTCCATGGCAGACCCGCAGGACCGCCGGGCGTGTCGGCCCCTAGGGTGTCCGGATGCCGCTGCCACAGGCTGTTTCGGCCCTCGTCACCGACCGTCTCGGCGCGGTCGACGCGGCGCTGCCGGGCTTCGTGACCGCCCTGTGGGTGACCGGCTCGGCCGCCTCCGGGGACTGGCGCCCGGACCGCAGCGACGTCGACTTCGTCGCGGCCACCTCGCGGGTCCCGGACCTGGCCGACCTGGAGGCGCTGGCCGCCCTGCATGCCGGCGGCGGGGAGACCCACTACGACGGTCTGTACGTCCCCGCGGCCGACCTGCCCGCGCCGCCGTCGGCCGAGGAGACGGCCGCCCACGTGGTCAACGGCGAGTTCGCCAGCGGGCCGTGCGGCTACTGCACGCCGGTGACCTGGCTGGAGCTGCGCCAGGACGGGGTCGCGGTCCGGGGCCCGGCGCCGGCCACGATGGTAGCGGCGCCGGACCCGGCCGCGCTGCGGACCTGGCTGCTGGGCAACCTGCGCGGCTACTGGTCGGGCGAGGCCGCGCACGCCGAGCGGGTCGCGGCCGGGCTCCCGGCCGACGCCCCGGTCGGCGGCGAGCCGGTGGTCTGGATGACCCTGGGCGCGCCCCGCCTGCACGCGACCCTCACCACCGGCCGGATCCTGTCCAAGACCGCCACCGGCTCGTACGTCGCGGAGCGCTTCCCGGCGTACGGCGAGCTGGCCGGGCGGTGCGTGGCCTGGCGGGCCGGCGCGGACGTGCCCTTCACCATGGCCGACGGGCTGGCCGCGGCCGGGCTCATCCGGGCCACGGTGTCAGCCGCCGGTGCGGCCGGATAGGACGAGGGCCCAGCTCAGGGCAGCGACGGCGGCCGTGTTCAGCACGGTGCGGACGACGTTCCAGGCGACCCAGGCCGTCTCGAAGGCCTCCCGGGCCGCGGCCGGGTCCGCGCTGCCGGCCGCGGCCAGCTTGTCGTTGAGCGGCACGCTGACCGCCATCGTCACCAGCAGCACGAGCACGTAGAGCACCAGCCCGGCGACGATCCACGGCAGCGCCGCCCGCCGGGCCGGGGCCAGGTGCAGCACCGCGGCGACGGCCGAGGCGACCAGCGCGCCGCCGAAGCACACCCCGAACCAGCCGTTGAGGATGGCCACGTTGATCTTCTGCATCGCGGCCACGAACTCGGCGTCCCCCAGCCGCCCCAGCCCCGGCATCACCGCGTACGAGAACGCCGCGAACAGTCCCGCCATCAGCCCGGTCGTCACCACCGCGACCACCAGCGTCATCCCGGCCCATCCCATCGTCCTGCTCCTCCTGCCCGGATACCTCGCCGTCGCCTGCGGCCGGGTCACCGGGCGCCCCAGGCCGTGGCGGCGAACGCGGCGAAGTCGCGGGGCGCCCGGCCCAGGGCCTCGGCCACCCCGCCGGCCGGCTCGGCGTTGCGCCCGTCCAGGACGGTGGCGAACAGCTCCCCCAGCGGGGCCGCGACCTCCGCCGGCACCCCGGCACCGACCGCCCCGGCGACGAACCCGTCCACCGTGACCGGCACGTACTCCACCGGCCGGCCCGCCGCCGTCACCACGTCGCCGACCTCGGCGAAGGTCAGGGCCCGGGGGCCGGTCACTTCGTACACCCGGCCCAGCGGGACCCGCCCGGTCAGCGCAGCCACGGCCACGTCGGCCACGTCCTCGGCGTCCACGAACGGCTCGGCCACCGTCCCGGCCGGCAGCGCCACCACCCCCGCGGCGACCGCGTCGGCCAGGAAGTCCTCGGTGAAGTTCTGCATGAAGAAGGCCGACCGGACCACGGCCCACTCGACCCCGGCCGCGGCCACCGCCCGCTCCGCCGCGAGCGCGCCGTCCTCGCCCCGCCCGGACAGCAGCACCAGGCGCCGCACCCCGGCGTCGGCGGCCAGCCGGGCGAAGTCCCCGACCGTCTGCGCCGCGCCCGGGAACGCGAGGTCGGGCTGGTACGTCACGTACGCCGCCCCGACGCCGGCCAGCGGCGCGGCCCAGGTCGCGGGGTCGTCCCAGTCGAAGGGCGGGTCGGCGGCCCGGGAGCCGATCCGCACCGGCCGGCCCAGGGCGCGCAGCCGCGCCGCCACCCGCCGGCCGGTCTTGCCGGTGCCACCGAGGACCAAGGTCAGATGTGAGTTCGTCATGCCCACAGTCCACCGGCAACCGGCGAGACGAACCATCGTTCACCGGCGCAGGTGCATGTGCGATCGTCTCAGCCATGGATGCGCTCGCCGGTCTGCTCGACGGTCCCCGGGCCCAGGGGGCGTTCCTGCTCCGGGCCGTGTTCGGGCCGCCGTGGTCGATGCGGATCGCGGACGAGGCCCCGCTGACCCTGTTCGCGGTGCTGTCCGGGCAGGCCTGGGTCCGGCCCGACGGCGAGGACTGGGTCCGGCTCGGGCCGGGCGACACCGCGGTCGCCCGCGGCCCCGAGCCGTACCTGGTGGCCGACGACCCGGCGACCCCGCCGCAGGTGACGATCCTGCCCGGGCAGATCTGCCGGCTACCAGACGGCAGCCACACCGACTTCGACCTCGGCACCCGGACCTGGGGCAACGACCCGGCCGGGCGCGACACTCTGCTGGTCGGGACGTACGAGGGGGACGGCGAGGTCGGCGGGCGGCTGCTGCGGGCGCTGCCCCGGCTGCTGGTGCTGCCGGCCGGACAGCTGGCCTCGCCGCTGCTTCCGCTGCTGGGGGCGGAGATCGGCCGGGACGAGCCCGGGCAGGAGGCGGTGCTGGACCGGCTGCTGGACCTGCTGCTCATCGCGGTGCTGCGGTCCTGGTTCGCCCGCCCGGACGCCGACGCCCCGGGCTGGTACCGGGCCAACGCCGACCCCGTCGTCGGTCCGGCGCTGCGGCTGCTGCACCACGAGCCGGCCCGGCCCTGGACGGTGGAGTCGCTGGCCCGCGCGACCGGGGTGTCGCGGGCCGCGCTGGCCCGCCGGTTCACCGAGCTGGTGGGCGAGCCGCCGATGGCGTTCCTGACCGGCTGGCGGCTGGCGCTGGCCGCGGACCTGCTACGGGACCCGGACGCGACGCTGGGCGCGGTCGCCCGGCAGGTCGGCTACGGCAGCGCGTTCGCGCTGAGCACCGCGTTCAAGCGGGTCCGCGGGGTGAGTCCGCGCGAGCACCGGGCGGCCGTCGCGGGCTGAACGTCGGCGCCACCCCCGGCCCTGCCCCTGGTCCCGGACCCGCGCCCGGACCCGGGGCCCGAGCCGTGCCCGGACCCGGTC
>DATDKW010000253.1:0-13253 GCA_036519715.1 Mycobacteriales bacterium | reverse complement strand
GCCGTCGGGCTGTCCACCGTTGGCTTCGATGACCTTGCGGGACGCCACGTTGGTCGGCTGGCAGGTGAGCAGGACCCGGCGCAACCCGAAGTGTGCGCAGAAGACCAGCGCGTCGCCCAGCATTCGACCGGCGTGTCCGCGTCGCCGGTAGGACGGTACGACGTGGTAGCCGATGTGCCCGCCGACCCGGGCCAGCTGCGGGGCCAGTTCCCGCCGGATGACGACGGTGCCCAGGTAGGTGGAGCCGTCCACGTACCACAGCTGGGTGACCGGCACGCCCCACCGCTGCCCCGGTGCTGCCAGTCGAGCGACGAACCCGTCGAAGTCGGCCGCGGCCCGGTCTACCCACGCCCCGTCGCCGCCGTCCTGCGACGACACCTCCCGCTCACCGTCCAAGTACGACGCCCGCACACACGTGGTCGGAAACACCAGACAGCCCACCCGGACAGTCCAGCAGACCGCGCAACCCGATTGCGCGATCGACTCGACTGACGCATGCCCATGCCGCTGCGAGGCGGGACTCCCAACATCTGAGCTGGCGCCCGGACGGGCGGGAGCGTCCCGGCCACGGTGGCACCCAGACCGGCGCGGTGTGCCCGGACAGGAAGGACGTGGTCACGGGGGGTCCGGCGGACGCGCCGGGCGACCGGGACGTGCTTGATCGGGGGTCGGATCGGCGGATGGCCAGCCGGTCGGCGGTCATCGCGGCCGACCACGCGCGACGGTCCACAGGTCCCGGGCGGTGCTCAACCGCAGCGGGGCCAGCGACGGGAGGAAACGGTGCCGTTGCCTGGCCGGCACCAGCACCCGCAACGCTGCCGGCTGCGCGCGGAAGTCCAGCGGCGCGGACAGCACCGTGGCTTCGCCGTCCACGGCGGCACGGATCTCCGACTGCGCGGAATCCACCCGGAACGCGGGCGTCGTCCATTGCAGCAGGCCTGTCCCGTCCCCCGCCCGCCCGGTCGCCACCTGCGCCATGACGGCCGCGACCTGTTTCCCGGTGCGTGCCCGGAGGACGGAGACCTGCAGCAGACCGGTGTCCAGACTCGGCCGGGCGCCGGCCTGCACTGGCGACGGACGGTAGGGGTTGTTTCCCACCAGCAGAAGCACCGCGTCCGTACAGGCCTCGCCGTCCGGCAACTGGAAGGCCACCGCGAGCCCCGCCCGCTCGGCCCGGAGGATGCCCGGCAGCACGCCACCGGCGGTCCGGAGCTTGTCCTCCCGGTAACCCGACTCCCCGACCACCTCGGCGTACGCCCCCAGGGAGACGTTGTTGAGGAACGTCCGGCCACCGACGGTCCCGACGTCGACCCGGCGCTCCCGACCCTCCAGCGCGTCCAGTGCCTCCAGTGGTCGGGACCGGTCCAAGCCGACGTCCGCGGCGAAGTGGTTGCGGGTGCCCGTCGGGATGCAGAAGAACGGGAGCCCGGCCCGCAGAGCCACCGTGGCTGCGACCCCCAGCGATCCGTCGCCACCGGCCACCCCGACCGCGTCCGCTCCGGCCGCCACCGCCGCCTCCACCACCGTCCGCATGTCCTCGCCCGGCGCCAGCAGGTGTACCTCTACCCCGCGCCGGGCCGCGGCCTCGACCAGGCCCAGCCGGGACGCCTTCCCCGACCCCGACCGCAGGTTCACCACCAGCCACGGCCGCGACGGTCGAGACATCGCCCCAGCCACCGCCACGTCGGCGGCGGACAGCGTCTGCCGGGCCAGTTCGGCGTACCCGACGGCCAGCCCCGCGAGCAACGCGAGATAGCCGGCGAACGCCAGGCTGGACAGCGCGACAGCCAGCCCGGCCAGCACCGCGGCGGCCACGACCAGCAGCAGGTTGAGCCGGCGCTTCCACCGGCGGCGGGTCGTGAACGCCCACCAGCCGCAGGCTGCCGCCACCACGACCGCCACCGCCACGACCAGCACCGGCAGCAGCAACAGCCCGCGGGTCAGCAGGATGGCCGCAACCACCGTGGCCAGCAGGAGCCCCAGGACCCCGAGCGCCGTGACCGCGAGCGCTCGCGACCCGGGCGCCTCCGCCGGCCGCCGGGTCAGGACAGGACCACCGGGTCACCGACCCGCACCAGCCCCGGCTCGGCAGGTCGGGAATGCCCCGTCATCCGACCCCCCTGTCTTCGGCCTCACCGTCCCATTGGGTGCAGATCAGCGCAACGTCTCGACCCACGTGCGCGCCGGCGGCAGGAGATGAGCCGAGATCACCAGAACGAGCATGACATCCGTATCCGCCGCTATATGCGCGGGTGCCGCGAAGGTCGCGGGATGCGTCAGACCCGGATGGTCGTGCGCGAGATCCTGGCCCCTCGAGGTAGAAGCCGAAGTGACTGGGGCCGTTGAAGCCGTGCCGCTGCGGGTGATCCGTCGGACCGTACCGCTGGAGCACCGGGAAAGAGGTCGGCGGAGACGTCCGCGTCTGCAGCACCGCGTGCGGTACCCGCGCGCGGTGCAGGTCGCCGAGCCTGGGCATCGGGTGGTGCCGGTCGAGTGGGCTGGCAGGATGGAGGCGATGCCGACCTCCGCTTCCTCCCGCCATCCAGTCACGGTGACCCGTCTTCCGGTAGTTCGCTGCGCAGTATGCCGGCGGACGGTCGCGCACCGTCCCGGACAAGCCAGCGTCGTGCTGACCAAGCACTACGAGAGGGCGCACCCGGAGATGGTCGCTAGCGACTAGGGCTGCGATACCACCCACGTAGGTCAGCACGGGCTGAGGCCGCTGTCGTTGGCTCGGGGCGGCTCCTCGGCCGGCTAGGGCCGCTCAGGCGGCACAGCGAGTTGACCCACCGCTCCACCCCGGACCGCCCGCTGCGACGGACGTCGTCGTCGGCATCGACGGCTCGGTTCAGTCAGAGCAGGCCCTCCGGATCGGCCTGGCCGAGGCCCGGCGCATAAGTGGCAGTCTGATTGCGGTGCACTCGTACCGGATCCCGCTCGAGCCGGCGATCGATACCGAAGTGCACCGCCTCGCCGCCGCGGAGGTGCTCGACGGGCCAGCGGTCACCGGCTCTCGGCAGGGATCATTGCCTGCTGCCCTGCGAGTGAGGCCGTGCCTGGTGTCGGCCGAAGTGGCGCCTGCTCTTGAGGGCAGGTTCGCGTCCACAAGGGACGCTCAGCTCAGGGGCGTACGCGTCGTCCGGCAGCAGCACTCGATGCGGCCAGGTGTCCGTGCCCGTCGGGACCAGGTAGAACTCGACCCGGTCCGCCCCCCCGCACGGTGGCGGTGAACCCGACCGATGCGGCGCCGTCCGCTGGCCGCCACCAGCCGTTCTCATCCGGTAGGCGCGGGATCGGGACCGCGCTCAGGACCTCTGGACGCCCGGCGGCGGCGCGAGCTGCAGCCACCCGTAGAACGCGGCGACGTCGCCGTCGAGCGAGTAGACGGTGCGCTGGACCGTCCTGAACTGCATCAGCGTCGCATCCAGCTCGCCCAGCAGGGCGGCACTTCCACCGCTGGTGCTGGCGTTGGGAATGACCGGGCGAAGATCCGAGAAGTCGGCGTAGGCGACGCCATCTGCGACCCGCACGCTCCGCAGCATTCCGGCGGTGCGTGCCGAGAACCATGACCAGGTCCCCGCCTCTCGCTCAGCGGCGGTCGGGCCGGCCAGCAACTGCCGCAGCGCCGCCGTCGCCACCCTCTGCGTCAGCGGCACCCTCCTGGTGACCAGGACGAGCTTCTCGGCGGAGTGGAAATACACCATGACCGTCGTCGTGGCCGGTCTCGAGGGCGTGGCGCTCGGACCGATCGGCGTCGAGGGCTCGACGGTCGGCGCGGAAGCTGGGCTCGACGTCCCCGGCGCCGCAGGTGGTGCGGATGACCTGCCGCCGTTGGTGACGACCAGTATCCCGAGGATCAGCACGCCCACCGCGAGCAAGGACCCGAGCACCGCGGTTACCGTACGCTGCGAGGACCCGTTCATCGTCGGCCTCCGTTCTGGGGGAGACGACACGCCTGCCAGCAGTCTCGGGGCGGCACCCCCGTCCCTTCAGCCTCGTCGCAGGTCGCCGCCACGGACAGGGGCACAAGGATGGGTCCAACGGTGCCGTACGTCCTCAGTCGCGGACACATGGTGGGAGGGGACAGGTTCAGCCCTGCGGCATGGAGGCCGACAGCCAGGTAGGCGATCCGCGACACTCCAGCCGGGCATCCGTTGCACCTCAGGACGCGGTACGCCGCAGCCGATCCATTTCACGACGGACTCGGTCCTCGGTGACCGGGGCGGGCCCGAACACGTCCCACGCGTTCGCGACGACTCCCATCCCCCACAGCACGATGAGGAAGATCGGCCAGAAGAATCCGTTGCCGGTGACCGCCCAGACCACGACGGTGAGGGCGTTGATGGTCAGATAGACCAGCAGGTGCGTCCAGAATCCTGCCCGCGCCCGGAGCCGCTGCACCGCCCGCTGCCGTAGTTCCTGATCGGCCGAGGAACGGTCGACCTCGTTGCCGTCCGTCATGTTCGCCACCTCCATAGACCCCACCAGAGTCCGTCCGCACTCACGGGCGGAACAGAGTCGATAGCCCTTCCCGGTCGCGCCGCCGGGCGGGAGGTTCCTCAGATGTGTCCGGCGTGACATCCTCAGGATGCTGGCTGGATCTCACGGCTTGCCATGCGCGAGGAGGATCCCGATGGATCTCACTACGGACTACCTCGGACTTCGACTGCGCAACCCGCTGGTCGCATCGGCCTCCCCGCTCTCACAGACGGTCGAGGGTATCCGGCGCCTGGCCGACGCCGGCATCGGCGCCGTCGTCTTGTACTCGCAATTCGAGGAGCAGCTGGGCGACGAGTCGGCCGCCGTCAGCACCGCCGATCCGCTTCAGCCACAGGGCGCCGAGCACCTCAGCCCCGGCGATTACCTGACCCTCCTCGAGCGGGCCCGTGCCGCCGTCGACGTGCCGGTCATCGGCAGCCTGAACGGCGCGACGGCCGGAGGCTGGGTCCGTTACGCGCGGGCCATGCAGGACGCCGGCGCAAGCGCTGTCGAGCTCAACGTCTACTGGATTCCCGGTCCCGGAGTGCAGGCCGGCGAGGTGGAACAGCGGCACGTCGACGTGCTGTCGGCCGTCAAGGCCGCGGTGTCAGTGCCGGTCGCGGTCAAGCTCAGCCCGTTCTTCATCGCCTCCGGTGACGTCGCCCTCCAGCTCGACGCCGCCGGAGCCGACGGGCTCGTCTTGTTCAACCGGTTCCTGCAGCCGGACATCGACCCGGACACGCTCAAGCTCGTCCCGACACTCGACCTGTCCTCACCCGTCGAAGCCCGGCTGGCCCGGACCTGGATCTCGCTCCTGCGCCAGCGAGTCGGAGGCTCGCTGGCCGCCACGACGGGGGTCGAGGACGCGGCGGACGTCGCCAAGTACCTGCTGGCGGGAGCGGACGTCGTGATGACCGCCTCAGCACTGCTGCGTCACGGGGTCGGCCATGTTGGCACGCTGCTGGCCGGCCTGACCGAGTGGATGGCTTGGAAGGGGTTCGACTCGACCACGTCCGTGCGAGGCGCACTCAGCGTGTCCGCCGACACCGACCCTGCGACCTATGCGCGGGAGGGGTACGTCAGCGTTCTGGAGGCCGCCAAGTTCAGCCACAGTCGCTGGTAGCGACCCGGCGGCCTCTGCCGACCGCCGCGGGACATGCCTTCAACGGCGACCACAGCCTGACAAGTCCGCTGCGGGACTGGCTGGTCCACAGTGGACTACCGGACCTCCAGATCCGGGCCGGGCCTGGTCGGGGCCGCCGCCGGTGGTCGGCGGCGGTCTCGGCCGGGACCGCGAGCGGCCCGGCGAGCGGTGCGAACGCGACCGGCGCACAACCGGATGCAGTCGCCGTCCGTCATGATCCCGCCCCTGTCCGCGCGACGACGACCGGGCAGTGGGCGTGCCGGAGCAGCGCATGACTCACCGACCCGAGCAGCAGCCCGGCGAACCCGCCATGGCCACGGGATCCGACGACCATCAGAGCCGCTCCCTTGGACGCCTCGGTCAGGATCGCGGCGGCCGGGCCGTCGACAACCGTCCTCTCGGCCTGGACCCTCGGGTACTTGTGCTGCCACGGTGCGACCGCCTCGGCGAGGAGGATGCGGGCGTGCTCGGACTGGTCCTGCGTCTGCCACGCTAGAGCCGAGACCGGAGGCAGCGGCACCGAGGCGCGCTCGCCGAGGGCATGCACCGCGTGCACGTGCAGTCCGTGCCGGGCGGCGTAGCTGAACGCGTACTCCAGAGCCTGGTCGCTGTGGTGCGAGCCGTCGACCCCGACCACGACCTCGCGCCGTCCGCAGGACCCGCCCCGCACCACGACCACCGGGCAGCGGGCGTAGGTCGCGACCTCGGCACCGACCGAGCCCAGGACCAGCTGGACGAAGCCGCCGACCCCACGGGACCCGACCACGATCTGCTCGGCTTCGGGGGACATGCGGATCAGCTCCGCGGCCGGGTTGCCCTCGGTGACATGTCCGGCGGCGTCGATCGTCGGCGCGGCATGCCGGACCCGGGCCAGCGCGTACTCGACCGTACGCTCGCCGGCGTCGAGTCCGTCCTGGCGTAGCTGCTTCGGCACTGGCATGTCGGTGAGGGTGATGGTGTCGCTGACATAGCAGACGGTCAGGGCCTGTCCGGACGCCTCGGCGTCGGCAGCCGCCCACTGAGCGGCATCCAGGCTGGCTTCGGAACCGTCCACCCCGACGAGCACGCCCCACCTCTCGGAACTCATGTCGTACCTCCTCCAGTGTCGTGACACCTTTATCGGACGACTCCAGGCCCGCTCCCGGCAGTGCCATTGGTCCCGGTCCGGACCTCGTCGTCCACGCCTGCCGGTTGCCGGTCATCCGACGGCGCAGGTCCTTCGCCCCTGTCGGCGAAGGGACGCCGCTGCCCAGCGTCAGGTCCCTCCAGCCCCGTGCGCGTCGACGAGATCCACCTGTCGCGAGCCGACGCGGACCCGCTGTGCTGGCCGTCCACTGTCGGTGCAGACGAGATGGGCTGCGGTGACTACGAGCCGCGGGCACAGCCTGAAGGCGCCGTCCAGACCCGAGCCGAGCATCCGACGCTCCGGCCGACTCGACTCCGTCAAGACCTGGACTGTGCCGAGCGGAGGATGGTCGCCGGCCTCAGTCGTCCCGGCCCGGTCGGTCTTCGTCGTGCCGATCGTCGCGCTCGTCGGCGTCCGCATGCCTGGGTCGCGACCAGACCAGGGCGTGCTCGGCCGGCGGATGCACGTGCAGATGCTCGTGTTCGTTGCGCAGGTGCCAGTCCCGTTCGTTCTTGTTGGAGAAACGGAGCTCACACAGGGGGCAGTTGTAGACGGCCATTGCGGGACTCCTCTCCTACGGAGTGAGATGGGCCGTGCCGATCAGCGGCTGCTCCGCCCCGGCGAACCGGGAAAGAATCTCCAGCCAGTCGAACAGCTCCGGATCGGCAGCTCACGTTTGATCAGACTCGTCACGTTGGATCCCTCCTCTTCTCTGCCTCTCCATTGCACCTCTGCCGCGCCATCCGCAGCAGGGGCGAAAGACCTGACCGGCCGGACAGAGGCACTCCTGGGGTCGGGCTGATCAATCGTCCCGAGTGGACGGTCAGGAGCGGACCGGGGTGTCCGATGGCCCGAGCACGAAGCCGGTCCTCCTTACGACGTCGTGTCGTCGCCATCGCAGGCCGCCCTGGCCTCGCCCGACGATCCCGAGCCACCGCTCAGACGACGCTACGATGGCGGCCGCCCGCGCACGAGACGGACGATCCAGACCGGCGCCGATCGGATGCCTCATCCGGAGTCGCTGCGACGGCGTCGCGCTGCCGACCGCAGCATGCGCACCATGGCCCGCAGGAAGGGTGTCGGCGGGAGCGTGGTGACCAGGACCGCCTCCTGGAAGATCGACGTGTCCTCGTCGAGGAACCGCAACAGACGGTCTCCCGGGTTGCGGGCGAACAGTTGCAGGAACGCCTGCTGGAGCCGGTCCGGCTCGGCGGCGAGGACGTCGAGGAGCACGGCGTCGAGTACGGCGTGCCGCCGGTGGCCGCCGGTCGGCGCGAATGGATGTCGCGCGGTGACAAGGGATCGGGCGATGGCGGCGCTGTCGCGTTGGATCCGCGCGTACGCGTAGCCGGTGCTGGCCTTCAGCATGCCGCCGGCCACTCCGATGGGGACGACGTGACCGACACCCGGACGTGGGAGCGGCGGCCGGAGCGGGAGGCGGCCGCCTTCCCGCCGCAGCACCCGGTACGCCCCGGCCCGGGTGACATCGGTGAGGTAGTCGTCCAGCGGACCATCGGCGTCGACCGGTGCGCCGGCACCGAAGCGGGTGTGCTCCACCAGGGCGCGGCGCGGACCGGACGGCAGCACGTAGACGAACCTGAGCTCGCCGTCCTGATCCGTGCGGAAGTCCATCAACGTCGGCGTACCGGGCTCGAAGGCATCCTGTTGCGTCTCGACTTCCCAACCGCTGAAGGTCAGCCAGGCCCTGGCGTCGAGTGGGCTCGGGGCGGTCACGCTGTCGAAGACCCAGTCCGCTTCCACGAGCCGGCCATCGATGTGCACGACCGCGCCGTCCGGGTTCTGCTCGATGGCCTCGACGTGCCCGTGGGTCAGCCGGTAGCCGGGTGCCGGAGCGAGCGCACCCTTGACCGCCCGCTGCAGGCGGGCTCCGGACACGACCCGGTAGCGGTACCTGTGCAGCGGGACGTGGACGGTCCGGCCGGGGGCGCATACCCGCAGCCGGTCGAAGCTGCGGTCCACCGCGGCGTCGAGCAAGCCCGGCCCGGCTGACCAGTACGCCCAGGCCCGGCCCTCGAGCGGGCGGGACCCGTCGTCGACGACGAGCACCCGCCGGTCCCGCCACCCTCCGGCGGCGAGGTGGCACGCCAGCGACAGGCCGCTCGCACCGCCACCGGCGATGACGGCGTCCCACCGCCCGACGGCCGCTCCTGTGAGCACGGCTCAGCCCACCGGCGCCGGCGCGGCGTGGGCCCTGGTCAGGTCTGCAGGTGCCAGCTGGTGGGTCAGCGGGCCCAGAAGCCGGCCCGCGGGCTCGCCCAGGACGGCGGCCGCCGCGGCCACTCCACCGGTCAGCCCGCCCACCAGGCCGTGCATGGTGCGCGTACTGGCGCCGGCGAGGAAGAGTCCCGGAACCGGGGCAACCGGTCCTGGGCGCATCATCGCCTGCCTGGGCGTGATGGCGACGCCGTACGAGGTTCCGCCCGTGTCGAGCATCCGCTCCTCGTCCGTGACCGGCGTCGCCGTGTCGGCGAAGACGACCGAGGAAGCGATGCCGGGCACGGCACGGTCCGCCCGCTCGAGCAGCTGGTCGTGCACGCGTCGCTTGCGCTCCCGGTAGAGCTCGCCGTGTCCGGGTCCGGGCAGGACGCCCCAGTACTCCCGGCTGGCCGGCGCCACGGTGATGAGCTCCAGCAAGGTCTGGCCGGGCGGGCACAGCGCGGGGTTGCCCGGATCGGCGACGCTGCCCAGCCAGACGTGCTCGACGGATCCGGCCGGCATCCGCCCAGCGCGCGTCACCGCGTACGCGGCCTCCCCGTCGTCGTCGGGGAAGACGAGCGGGTTGGTGGTCGGAAAGCCCTCGGCGCACAGGTTCCGGTCCAGCACGAGATACATCACAGCCAGGGGCAACGCCATCTCCAGGCGGCGCACCCGCCGCCGTACTCTCGCCGGGACGGCATCGGGGGTCAGCAGCTCGAGGAAGGTGCGCTTCAGGTCGCCGGCGGCGACGACGGCCGGGGCGAGAATCCGCTCGGTCGGGCCTCCGGAGCCGCCGACGCGCACGTCGACACCCTGGACCCGGCCGCCGGCAACGACGATCCGCGTCACGACGGTCCGCAGCAGCACCTCTCCCCCGTGCTCACGGACGACGCCGGCGAGCGCCGCGCTGATCCGGGTCGACCCACCGCGTGGATAGGACACACCGCCGCGGAGGTAGCCCGCGGTCAGTGACGCGTACCCCAGCAGCGACAGCCGCGACGGCGCCACCGCGAAGATGCCGTCGTTCCAGCTGAGGACCGAGCGAAGGCGTGGGGACGCACCGAGGGAATCGAGGTAGCCGCCGACCGTGCTGGCGCAATGTCTGGCCAGGTGCCGCACCTGCCAGGGTGACCGCGCGAGCTCTCGCAGCCGCCGCCGGTCCTGCACCTGCCGCATCTCCCGGTCGAGCGTCTCGACGGTGGTGAGAAACGCGTCGACGACCCGCCGCTCGCTGGGGAATGCCGCCGCGAGGCGATCCCGCGCCGCGGCGAAGCCGCGCGGCAGCCGAACCGTCATATCCGGGAACTGGAGCGTGAAGAGCGCGTCGGGATCGAACTCCGTGAACTCCACCGAGATCCCGAGCGGCTCCAGCAGCCGCCGCAGCGGCCCTGGAGTCACGTAGTGAAGCCCAATCTCGAACTCGTACCCGGCCCGGCGAAAGGACGACTGGTGGCCGCCGGGAACGTCCCGGGCGTCGACGAGCACAACGCGCTTTCCACAGACGGCGAGGTACGCCGCGGCCGCCAGCCCGCCAGGACCGGCACCCACGACGACGACGTCGGCGTCCCGAAGCGAGGTCACGACCGCTCTCCGCCGTGCCATCTGCGGCCCGCTCGATAGGCGTGCCCCGCGATCACGGCGGTCACCAGCGCGCACACGGCGGCGGTCGCGCCGGCAAGTGCCACGTAGGACACGACGACCGTTCTCATGCCGCCGGTCATGACACACCTCCTAGTCGTTCAGCACACCAGAACTCCGTACGGGCTGTCAGAGTCGGAGGGCACCGCTCCGCCAGTCCTTGGTCCCGGAGCTGTCGGAGATCCCCACCCGCCGACGCCGGCCGCTCGCACTACGAGGTGAGGTCGGTCTGCGGCGTACCGACGAGCCCGTCGTCCCGGACGTGGAGGGACCTGAGACTCTTCCGCCGGCTCCGGCCACGGTCGACCCTGGACGGTGGGAGATGATGACGATGCTCACTGTCGAGGAGTACGAGCGGGCCGAACTCGAGCTGGGTCTTCGGGAGATGAAGCGGGGCTGGCGAATCCACGCGACCGTCTACGCCGTCGTGATGACGGGACTGATCGTGCTCAACCTGGTGCTCGCGGCGCGGACCGAGGCGGACTTCCTCTGGTTCTTCTTCCCGCTGGTGTGCTGGGGGATCGGCCTCATCCTGCACCACGTCGGGGTCACCCGGTGGGCGACGCGGGACATCCGCGCCCGGCAGAGGCTGATCGAGCAAGCTGCGGAGTCGACCGAACGCTGATCCCGGCGAGTCGCATCCGTTCCCGACCGGTACGGGACGCGCCGTGATGCCCGGGATTCGCTCCCTGGGATGACGTGAGGAGGAGCCCTCGACGTGCCCGGGTTCGCCAAGCGGTTCCTGCGGCCGCCGAACGCGGTCACCCAGAGCGACGCGTGGTCCGGACAGCGGCGCGTGGTCCGGACAGCGGCGAGAACCTTGCCGCGGAGCATGCCTTCGCCCGCCGGTGGCCGGCGGCGAACGCCGGGTGACCCGTAGGCAGTACCAGTGGACGGGCCGAGCCGCGCCGCCACCCGAAAGGCCGGTCCGATCAGGCCGCGCCGTGAACTGGGGTCCCGCGACCGACCGGCCCGTCCGGAATCTTCTCGCTGGAGGACTCAAGCCTCTGGTGGGCGGGCTTACCTCGGCACAGCGTGGAAGGCGGGGACCGACGAGTAGCCGCCGGGTGTGACGGAGGAGGTTGCCATGACGATCGCTTCCGCGACCGGGGCCCCCGCCGTGACCCGTCCGAAACGCCAACGATCTCGGTTGGAGGTATCCCCGTGGAACCCCGCTCCTACCCGGCTCGGCTGGACGGTCGGCTCGACCCGGCGACATCCCGATGGCTCTGGCTGGTCAAGTGGCTGCTGGTCCTGCCGCACATCGTCGTCCTGGCGTTTCTGTGGCTCGCCGTCCTGGTCACGACGTTCATCGCCGGGGTCTCCATCCTTATCACCGGCCGGTACCCGCGCTCGCTGTTCGAGTTCAACCTCGGCGTGATGCGCTGGACCTGGCGGGTCGCGTTCTACGCGATGAGCGCGTTCGGCACCGACCGCTACCCTCCGTTCAGCCTGCAGCCGGATCCGACCTACCCCGCCGACTTCGACGTCGACTACCCGCAGCGGCTCAGCCGCGGCCTCGTCCTGGTGAAGTGGTGGCTGCTCGCGCTGCCGCAGCTGCTCATCGTCGCTGTCCTTGCCGGCGGGCTCGGCCTGCACTTCGGCAACGTCATCGGGCTGCTGGCTCTCGTCGCGGCCGTCATCCTCGCCGCCACCGGCACGTACCCGCGGGAGCTCTTCGACCTGCTGATCGGGTTCAACCGCTGGTGCTACCGAGTGCTGGCCTACGTCGCACTCATGCGGGACGAGTACCCGCCGTTCCGGCTCGACCCCGGCGGCGACGACCCCGGGCACCCGCCGGTCGAGCCGCCGCCCGAACCACAACCCACCGCCGCCGCGTCCGCCGACTGAGCGGGCATCGGCACATCAGGCTGAAGGAGCACCGATGCCCACCACCGCACCGCCGCCCGTGGTCCACAAGCCGCTCCCCGTCGGCTGGGGACCGCGCCGGCTCCAGCATCCCAAGCTGTCCGCCGCAGCCGCGGGTGTAGTAGGCGTCTTCGCCACGGCCGTCGGGGCCGGCATCGGCATCCGCCACGCGATGAAGGCCGGGCTGACCGCGACCACTGTCCTCGGGCTCGCGCTGCTCTTCTGCGGCCTCGCGCTGCTCACGTTCGCCGGCGTGGGCGCGTGGCGGGCGCTGCACCGTTGGCAGCGGCTGTGGCTACTACCGATCACGCTGGTCTCGCTCCTGGTCATCTGGCCCGTCGCCGAAGGGACGATGCTCGGCCTCACCCCGGGCACCACCCTCGACTCGGTCACTCCAGCCGACAGGGGTCTGGCCTACAGCGACGTCACCTTCGCCACCGGCGACGGCGTCCGGCTGTCGGCCTGGTACGTGCCCTCGACCAACCACGCCGCCGTCGTCGCCGTTCCGGGCGCCGGCTCCACCCGCACCGGAATCCTCGACCAGGCCGCAGTCCTGGCCGGACACGGCTACGGCGTGCTGATGGTCGACCCGCGCGGCCAGGGCCGCAGCGCCGGGCAGGCCATGGACGCCGGCTGGTACGGCGATCGCGACATCAGCGCCGCCGTCACGTTCCTGCAACACCAGCCGGGAGTCGACCCTGGCCGCATCGGCGTGCTTGGGTTGTCGATGGGTGGCGAGGAAGCGATCGGCGCGGCCGCCGCGGACCCGGCCGTCCGCGC
>DATDKW010000252.1:0-37877 GCA_036519715.1 Mycobacteriales bacterium | reverse complement strand
ACCGACGACGACCTGCTCCGGGCGGACGCCGACCGGCTGCGCGGCCGGATCGAGGTCAACGTCGGCTCCGCGGCCGAGGCGCACCGGATCTTCACCCGGGCCGCCCGGTCGGTCGCCGCCATGGACCCGGACCGAGCGCTGGAGATGGCGGTGGCGGCCTCGGTCCTGGTCGTCTACGGCGCCGACAGCGGCGCGTCCGTCGACCCGTCCGGCCCCCGCGACACCCCACGGCGGCGCTGCCTCACCCGCCTGCTGGCGAGCATGACCGAGGCCGCCCACGGCGACGTGGCGGCGGCCGTCACGTCACTGCGGGACGCCCTGCACGAGGGCGCCGGGCTGACCGACCCGGACGTGCTGGCCAACCTGGGCAACGCCGCCCTGCACCTCGGCGACGACGAGGCCCACCGGCGCTGCTTCACCGCGATGCTGGCCGGCGCCCGGGACAGCGGCGCCGGGATGCTCGTCCTCTACGCGTTGCCCCGGCTGGCCTTCGCCCAGCTGCTCGGCGGCCACTGGACGGCCGCCGGCAGCACCGCCGCGGAGGCGCTGAGCCTCGCGCCGCCGCCGCTGCGGGCGGCCCCGCTGGCCTGGCTGACGCTGCTCGCCGCGCTTCAGGGCCGGCCCGACCACGACACCCTGCTGGCCGAGCTGCGCACCGCCACCGGCAGCCATCCGCTCGGCATCCTGGCCGACCCGGTGCACGACCTGACCCGCTGGGCCACCGGCATCCGGGCCGCCCGGACCGGTGACGTCCAGGCCGCCCACCACCACCTGGCCCGGCTCCGGCTGCCGGTCATCGCCCGGATGGCGGCGGTCGACCGCATCGAGGCCGCCGTCCGGGCCGGCGACCGGGCACAGGCCGCGGCCTGGACCGCGGAGCTGGCCGCCTTCGCCGACGCCACCCGGTGGCCGTGGGCGCTGGCCGCCGCCGGGCACGGACGAGCGCTGCTGGCCGGCCCGGCCGAGGCCCCCGGGCTGTTCGAGGACGCGCTGCGCCATCAGGGCCGGCCGTACGACCGGGCCCGGACCCATCTCGCGTACGGGGAGTTCCTGCGGCGGGCGCACCGCCGGGTCGATTCCCGCACCCACCTCCGGCTCGCGCTGGAGACCTTCCAGGACCTGCGGGCCGAGCCGCTTGTCGAGCACGCCACCCGCGAGCTGCGCGCCTCCGGGGAGACGGCCCGCACCCGGGACCCCTCGACCCTGCTGACCCTGACGCCCATGGAGCTGCGGGTCGCCCAGCTGGTCCGGCAGGGACTGTCCAACAAGGACATCGCCGCCCAGTGCTGGATCTCGCCCCGCACCGTCGCCTTCCACCTCCGCAACAGCTTCGCCAAGACCGGCGTCACCTCCCGCGGCGAGCTGTCCCAACTCGACCTCGGCTAGAACGCCGGCCGGACGCCGGGTCAGGGCCGGGGGCGGAGGCCGTCGAGGGTGAGGGCGACGACGCGGGGGACGGCGTCGGACGGGAGCGTGCTCGCGGCGGTCAGGGCGTGCAGGACGAAGCTGGTCAGCTCCTCGACCGGCACGTCGTCCCGGACGTCCCCGGTGCGGACGCCGGCCGCGACGAGGTCGCGCAGGAAGGCCTGCAGGCGCTGGTGGGCGCGCTCGACGTGGTCGGAGCGGTGCAGGGCCGCGGCCAGATCCGTACCGGGCCGGGCGTGGGTCATCGTCGCGTACGCGGTGAGCGCCGCCTCCAGCTGCGCGCCGGCGCCGGCGACGCCGTCCCGGACCGCGGCCAGGTGCTCGAGGTGACGGTGGACATGGCGCTCGTGCCAGGCGACCAGGATGGCGTCCACGTCCGCGAAGTACTTGTAGAGCGTGGCCCGGCCGATCCCGGCCTCCTTCGCGATCCGGGACATGGTCACCGAGGCCAGGCCGTGCGCGGCGACCAGGGCCGCGGTCGTGTCGAGGGTGGCCTCCCGGACCGCGCGCCGATGCGCCTCGATGGTGTCGGTCCAGAGCTTCGGCACCGGCCCACGGTACGGCTCGCCGGCGGCGACCGGGTGCCGGCGGACTGCACGCTGACCGGTCATGCAGACAGTATGCCTTGACCACGACAGACTGTCTCGATAACTTCGTCGCGATCCGAGATACCTCCCGAAGGACGTGCTGCCATGGCCGAGCTGCCCCGCCACCCCGACGAAGGACACGGCGCCGGGCCCGACCCGGCCCGGCGCGGCACGCCGTGGCGGACGATCTCGTGTGTGGCCCTGGCGGTCGTGGTCGTCGCCGCCGCGGCCGTGCTGCACCTGACCGGCGTCCTCGGCGCCGAGGCGCACTCGTAGCCGCCATGATCCAGGCCACCGGAGTGTCCAAACGGTACGGACCGACGCTCGCCGTGGACGACCTGTCCTTCACGGTGCCGCCGGGGATGGTGACCGGCTTCCTCGGCCCCAACGGATCCGGCAAGTCGACGACGATGCGGCTGATCCTCGGGCTGGACGCGCCGACGGCGGGCGCGGTGACCGTGAACGGCCGCTCCTACCGGGACTACCGCCGGCCGCTGTACGAGGTCGGGGCGCTCCTGGACGCCAAGGCCTTCCACGGCGGGCGCAGCGCCTACCACCACCTGCTGGCCCTGGCCCTGAGCAACGGCATCGGCCGCTCCCGGGTCGGGGAGGTGCTCGACCTCGTCGGCCTCAGCACGGTCGCGCACCAGCGGGCCGGCGGCTTCTCCCTCGGCATGGCCCAGCGGCTGGGCATCGCCGCGGCGCTGCTCGGCGACCCGCCGGTGCTGATGTTCGACGAGCCCGTCAACGGCCTCGACCCCGAGGGCGTGGTGTGGATCCGTACGCTGCTGCGGTCGCTGGCCGCCGAGGGCCGCACCGTGTTCCTGTCCAGCCACCTGATGACCGAGATGGCCCTGACCGCCGACCGCCTGGTCGTCATCGGCCGCGGCCGGCTGATCGCCGAGACCACGGTGGCCGAGTTCGTCGACGGCGGCTCCGGCGCCTACGTCCTGGCCCGGTCGCCGCAGACCGGCCGGCTCCGCGAGCTGCTCGAGGCCCGCGGGGCCACCGTGGTCCCCGAGGCTCAGGACGCGGTGCGCATCACCGGCGTACCGAGCGACGACGTGGGGGAGCTGGCCCAGCGCAGCGGGATCACGCTGCTGGAGCTGTCCGCGCACCGGACGTCCCTGGAGCAGCGCTACCTCCAGCTGACCGACGACTGCGTCGACCACCGGCCGGCCGGCCGCCGACCCGAGGTGAGGCCCTGATGAGCACGACCGCTGCCGACCGCCCGCCGCTCGGCGTCCGGGACGGCTTCTTCGCGGACCTCCTGCGGTCGGAGTTCCTCAAGCTGCGCTCGGTCCGCTCGACCTACTGGACCCTGCTGGCCGCCGTGGCGTCCAACGTCGTGCTGGCCGTCGCCGCCGCCGCGGTCATCCCGGGCGCGCTCAGCGCGGAGGACAAGCTGACCGTCGACCCGATCCGGCTGAGCCTCGCCGGCCTGCACCTGTCCCAGGTCGCCGTCGGCGTGCTCGGCGTCCTCGTCATCGCCGGCGAGTACGGCACCGGCATGGTCCGGGCCACCTTCAGCGCCGTGCCCCGGCGCCGGACCCTCCTGGCCGCCAAGGCGCTGACGTTCGCCGCGGTCGCGGCGGCGGTGGGGACCGCCTCCTGCTTCGCGGCGTTCTTCGCCTTCGAGGCGATCGTGACGGACCCCGCCCTGCAGACCTCGATCGGCGATCCGGGCGTGCTCCGGGCCGTCGCCGGCGGCGGTGTCTACCTCGCCGTCCTCGGGCTGCTCGGCCTCGGACTCGGCGCCGTCCTCCGCAGCACGGCCGGGGCCGTGGCGGTGCTGTTCGGGCTGCTGTTCGTACCGGCGATCCTCCTCGAACTCCTGCCTTCCACCTGGCGTACGACGGTCGGGCCGTACCTGCCGATGCAGGCCGGCAGCCAGATCTTCATCGCGCAGAACCGCGGCCCGGACGAGCTCGGAGCGTGGGCCGGCCTGGGCGTGTTCGCCCTCTACGCCGTGGTCGCCGTCGTCGCCGGACTCATTCTCATCGAGCGGCGCGACGCCTGAGGAGGAACGGTGCTGAGCCTGACCTGCAAGCGGTGCCAGCAGGAGATCACCGGCACGGACGAGGACGACCTCGTCGCCCGCGTCCAGGAGCACGTCGCCGGCCACGGCCACGACCACCCGCGCGCCCACAGCGTCAGCCCGGAGCACGTCCGCCGCCGGCTGCGCCGCCAGGAAGAGGAGCAGTCCGAAGACTGACCCCGGCCGCCGGAATACCGGGCCCTCATCGCTGGTTGAGCCGAACGTCCGCACACCTGTACGGATGTTTGGAGATCGTGATGGAGCTGCACGACCACCCCGTCGACCCCGAGCGGGTCGCGCAGGCCCGGGCCCGGGGCATCTCGGCCGAGGACGCCGGCCGTCTGTCCAGCCTGCTGTCGCTGCTGTCCGACCCGGCCCGGACCCGCATCCTGTACGCCCTCGACCTGGTCGAGGAGCTCTGCGTCGGCGACATCGCCCTCGCCCTGGACATCAGCGAGGACGCCGCCAGCTACGCGCTGAAGTTGCTGCGTACGGCCGGGTTCGTGCAGACGCGCAAGCAGGGTCGCGCCGTCTTCTACCGGCTGGCCGACCGGTTCCCGGAACCCTTGCTGGAGCACTGCCTGCGTGAGCTGATTTCCCTGTCCCGCATCGCGTCCGAAGAGGAGGACTCGCGATGAACGACCACACCGGCCACCGGCCGGCCGCCCTGCCCGATGCCGCGGTCTCGGTGGACCACCCGGCGCACGTGGTCCCCGGCGACCACCCCGCCGATCACGCCCCGCAGGCCGATCACGCCGATCACGCCGGGCACGCCGATCACGCCGGACACGCCGATCTTGCTGGGGACGCCGGTCGCGCAGATCACGCCGGACACGGTGACCACGCCGGACACGGTGACCACGCCGGACACAGTGACCACGCCGGACACGCTGATCAGGCCGGGCACGCGGCGCACGGCGGGCATGCCGGGCATGGCGATCACGCGGCGCAGTTCCGGGACCGGTTCTGGTGGAGCCTGGTGCTGGCGGTCCCGGTCGTCGCCTTCTCCGCCATGTTCTCCGACCTGCTCGGCTACACCCTGCCGGCCGGCACGGCCTGGATCTCGCCCGTGCTCGGCACCGTCGTCTTCTTCTACGGCGGCTGGCCGTTCCTGACCGGCGCGGTCGCCGAGATCCGGGCCCGGCAGCCCGGGATGATGCTGCTGGTCGCCCTGGCGATCACCGTCGCGTTCGGGGCCAGCGCCGCGACCAGCCTTCACGTGGGTGACCTGGATCTCGACTTCTGGTGGGAGCTGGCGCTCCTGGTGGTGATCATGCTGCTGGGGCACTGGCTGGAGATGCGGGCGCTGGGCCAGGCGTCCTCCGCCCTGGACGCCTTGGCCGCGCTGCTGCCGGACCAGGCCGACCGGATCGCCGCCGACGGCACCGTCGAGCCGGTCCCGCTGTCCGCGCTGGCCCCGGGCGATCTGGTCCTGGTCCGGTCCGGCGGCCGGGTGCCGGCCGACGGTGTGGTGACCGAGGGCGAGGCCGAGGTCGACGAGTCCATGATCACCGGCGAGTCCCGGCCGGTCGGCAAGGCCCCGGGGGACCGGGTCGTCGCCGGCACGGTCGCAACCGATTCAACCCTGCGGGTCCGGGTCAGCGCGGTGGGGGAGCAGACCGCGCTGGCCGGGATCCAGCGGCTGGTCGAGCAGGCCCAGTCGTCCCGGTCCCGAGCGCAGGCGCTGGCCGATCGGGCCGCGGCCGCGTTGTTCTACTTCGCCTCCGCGGCCGGTGCCGTCACGTTCCTGGTGTGGCTGCTGCTGGGGGAGCCGGACCAGGCGGTGGAGCGCACCGTCACCGTCCTGGTCATCGCCTGCCCGCACGCGCTCGGGCTGGCCATCCCGCTGGTGATCGCGATCTCGACCGCGGTCTCGGCCCGGGCCGGGATCCTGGTCAAGGACCGGCTGGCGCTGGAGCGGATGCGCACCGTCGACGCCGTGCTGTTCGACAAGACCGGCACCCTGACCAAGGGTCAGCCGGCCGTGACCGGCGTCGTCGCGGTGGACGGCGACGAGGACCGGCTGCTGGCGCTGGCCGGCGCCGTCGAGAGCGACTCCGAGCACCCGCTGGCCCGGGCCGTGGTCGCGGCCGCACAGGCCCGCGGGGCGGTCCCGGCCGCGACGTCGTTCCGGTCGCTGACCGGGCGGGGCGTGCAGGCGACGGTCGACGGCGAGGCCGTGGCCGTCGGCGGTCCGGCGTTGCTGCGCACGCTGGGGGTGGATGTCCCGGCCGCGGTGGCCGGTCCGGCCCGGGCCTGGTCGGCCGACGGCGCGACCGTGCTCCACGTCGTACGGTCCGGGACGGTCGTCGGGGCGCTGGCGCTCGCGGACGAGATCCGGCCGGAGTCCCGGCAGGCGATCGACCAGCTGCACCGCCGCCACGTGCACGTGGTGATGATCACCGGTGATGCGCGGCCGGTGGCCGAGGCGGTCGGCCGGGACCTGGGCGTGGACGAGGTGTTCGCGGAGGTGCTGCCGGAGGACAAGGATGCCAAGGTCGGTGAGCTCCAGGACCGGGGCTTGCGGGTCGCCATGGTCGGGGACGGCGTCAACGACGCGCCGGCGCTGGCCCGCGCGGACGTCGGCATCGCCATCGGGGCCGGCACCGACGTGGCGATCGAGTCCGCCGGCGTGGTGCTCGCCTCAGACGACCCGCGCGGCGTGCTCGGGGTCATCACCCTGTCCGCCGCCAGCTACCGGAAGATGCGGCAGAACCTGGTCTGGGCCACCGGCTACAACGTACTCACCGTCCCGCTGGCCGCGGGGGTGCTGGCCCCGATCGGCTTCGTGCTGCCCCCCGCGGTCGGCGCGGTCATGATGAGCCTGTCCACCCTGGTGGTCGCGGCCAACGCCCAGTTGCTGCGGCGCGTGCAGCTGCGCGCCGGCGACAGCACCGGCGACAGTGCCGGGGACGGTGCCGGCGGCAGTGCCGGGGACAGTGCCGCCGGGACCCGGCCGAGCCCGGTCGCCCATGCTGCTCCGCGCTGACGCCCGGGCCCGGGTCCGGGCTCACGTCGAACTCCTCCGCCTCGGCGCCCACTGACGACGCGGCCCGCTTGACGCGACGTGGTCAGGTCAGTAGACATTGACTCAATGAACGTTGAGAGGTCCTCCGTGGAGTCGAGGGCTGCCGTCCATGCCGCGCTCGGTGACCCGGCGCGGCTGGCGGTGGTGGAGGCGCTGGCGGTCGGGGACCGGTCGCCGGGCGAGCTCGGCCGCCTCCTCGGGTTGCCGTCCAACCTGCTGGCTCATCACCTGCGGCTGCTGGAGAGCGTGGGGCTGGTCGAGCGGGGGCGGTCGGAGGCGGACAAGCGACGGACGTACGTGCGGCTGCGGCCGTCCGCGCTCCCGGGGGCGATCGTCCCCGGGCTGAGCGCACCGCGGGTCGTGTTCGTGTGCACGCACAACTCGGCCCGTTCGCAGCTCGCGTCGGCGATGTGGGCGACGCGCAGCCCGGTGCCGGTGATGTCGGCCGGCACCCGTCCGGCCGGCCGGGTGCACCGGCGGGCCGTGTCGGTCGCCCGGCGCCACGGCCTGACCCTCGACGGCGCGAGGACCGCTGCCGTGGCCGACGTCCTGCGCCCCGACGACCTGGTCGTCGCGGTGTGCGACAGCGCCTACGAGGAGCTGGGCCGGAGCGCCGCCTTGCTGCACTGGTCGGTGCCGGACCCGGTCCGGGCCGGCACCGCGGCGGCGTTCGAGCGGGCGTACGCGGAGATCGAGGAGCGCGTGGACCGCCTGGTCGGCGCGGTCGACACTGACGATGCCGGGAGGTCGCGGTGACGCGACCGGGCGGAGGTGAGGGGACCGTGGAGGACGGGAAGCCGTCGGTGTTGTTCCTGTGCGTGCACAACGCGGGGCGGAGCCAGATGGCGCTGGGGTTCTTCCAGCACCTGGCCGGGGACCGGGCGATCGCCTGGTCCGGTGGGTCGGAGCCGGGCCCGGAGGTGAACCCGGCGGCGGTGGCGGCGATGCGGGAGGTCGGCATCGACATCTCGACGGAGTTCCCGAAGCCGTGGACGGACGAGGTCGTCCGGGCCGCGGACGTGGTGGTGACGATGGGCTGCGGGGACGCCTGCCCGGTCTTCCCCGGCAAGCGGTACGTGGACTGGCCGCTGGAGGACCCGGCCGGACAGGGCGTCGAGGCCGTCCGGCCGATCCGGGACGCGGTGGAACAGCGGGTGCGGACGCTGCTGGCCGAGCTCGACGTCCCGGTCCGGGCCTGAGCCGGTGAGCCTGGCCGGCGTGGGCGGAACGAGCATCTCCGCCGCGCGCCGGGGCCTGACCCGCAAGGTCCTCGGAGTTCTTACCGTTCGGGAACGGTGCGGGTCGGGCGGGCCGTCGTCCGGGAGACTGCCGTCATGCAGCTCCGGGACCAGGTCGCCGCCGTCGTACCACCGTCGACCGCGCGGTTCGGCTGGCCGCTGCGGATCACCGCCGCAGTCCTCGCCGCCGCGGTGGTGGCGGGCGGGATCTGGGTGACCGGGGCGGTCCTCAGCGACGACGCCACGGTGGCGATGACCGCCACCGCCGGCTGGATCGGGCTGTCGGTGCTCCTCGCCGTCCTGGCCGGGCTGCGCTGGCGGTCCCTCGCGCTGCCGGTCGTCGGAGCGGTGCTGCTCACCTCGGCCGGGCTCGGCGGCGTCCTCCTGTGGACGTCGCGGGTGGACCGAGTGGTGGTCGAGGACGTGCTGACCGCCGCGGACGGACCGCTGCCGGCAACCCCGTCCGCCCCGGCGCAGGCGAGCCGGGCCCGGCCGTCCAGGTCCGCCGCGCCGGTCCGCCCGGCGGTCCCGGCCCTCCTGGCATCCGGCGCCTTCCGCAGCGGTGAGCACAGGACGACCGGCGCCGCCGCCCTGCTGCGCCGCCCGTCCGGCAGCGCGGTCGTGACGCTGACCGACCTCGACACCAGCCCGGGTCCCGACCTGCGGGTCTACCTCGCCGTCAGTCCCACCGGGACGGTGGCCGGGGGACTGGACCTCGGCCGGCTCCGCGGCAATCGCGGCACCCAGCAGTACGAGGTCCCCGCCGGCACCGACCTCGGCCGCTACCGGGCCGTCGTCATCTGGTGCCGTGCGTTCACCGTCGCCTTCGGCACCGCCGCGCTGGTGACCCCCGGCTGACCGGCCGGCCGGGTCGGTCAGGCGTCGATGATGATGGGGAGGATGACCGGGCTGCGGCGGTAGGTGTCCCTGGCCCACCGGCTGACCGTGCGGTGGACGATCTGCTCCAGCTGGTGGACGTCGCCGATCCCCTCCGCGGCCGCCCCGGCCAGCGCCTTCTCGATGAGCGGCACGACCCGGTCGAAGGTCCTGTCCTCGTGGACGAACCCGCGGGCCAGGAACTCCGGCGGCTCGGTCAGGGCGCCGGTGTCGGCGTCGAGGAGCAGCACGATGGTGATGAAGCCCTCCTCGGCCAGGGTCCGCCGGTCCTTCAGCGACGCCTCGGTGGCCCCGCCGACGGTCATGCCGTCGACGTACACGTTGCCGGCCGGGACCTTGCCGGTGATGGTGGCCTGCCCGTCGAGCAGGTCGACCACGACGCCGTCCTCGGCCAGGACCAGGTTGGCGGCCGGAAGGCCGGTGCGGGTGGCGAGCGCGCCGTTGGCGGTCAGGTGCCGCCACTCGCCGTGCACCGGCATGACGTTGCGGGGCCGGACGATGTTGTAGCAGTACGCGAGCTCGCCCGCGCTGGCATGGCCGGACACGTGCACCGTGGCGTTGCCCTTGTGCACGACGTGCGCGCCCCAGCGGGTCAGGGCGTTGATGACCCGGTAGATCGCGTTCTCGTTGCCGGGGATGAGCGAGCTGGCCAGCAGCACGGTGTCGCCCTGGCCGATCCGGATCATGTGCTCCCGGTTGGCCATCCGGGACAGCGCCGCCATCGGCTCGCCCTGCGACCCCGTGCAGATCAGCGTGATCCGGTCGTCGGGCAGCTTCTCCAGCGCCTTGAGCTCGACGACCAGGCCCTGCGGCACCTTGAGGTAGCCCAGGTCGCGGGCCAGGCCCATGTTGCGGACCATCGACCGCCCGACGAACGCGACCTTCCGGCCGTGCTCGTGCGCGGCGTCGAGGACCTGCTGGATGCGATGCACATGGCTGGCGAAGCTGGACACCACGATCCGCTTCGGCGCGGTCCGGAACACCTCCTGGATGGCCGGGGCCAGGTCGCGCTCGGAGGTGGTGAAGCCCGGCACCTCGGCGTTGGTCGAGTCGACCAGGAACAGGTCGACGCCCTCCTCGCCGAGCCGGGCGAAGGCCCGCAGGTCGGTGATCCGCCGGTCCAGCGGGAACTGGTCCATCTTGAAGTCGCCGGTGTGCAGGACCAGGCCGGCGCCGGTGCGGATGGCTACCGCGAGCCCGTCGGGGATGGAGTGGTTGACCGCCACGAACTCGCAGTCGAACGGGCCCAGCTTCTCCCGGGCGCCCTCGGCGACCTCGATCGTCCGGGGCGTGATGCGGTGCTCGACCAGCTTGGCCGACACGAACGCCAGCGTCAGCGTGGAGCCCACGAGCGGGATGTCCGGCCGCTCCCGCAGCAGGTACGGCACCCCGCCGATGTGGTCCTCGTGCCCGTGGGTGAGCACGATGGCCTCGATCCGGTCCAGCCGGTCCCGGATCCAGGTGAAGTCAGGCAGGATCACGTCGATCCCCGGCTGCGTCTCCTCCGGGAACAGCACCCCGCAGTCGACGACCAGCAGCCGGCCGGCGTGCTCGAAGACCGTCATGTTGCGGCCGATCTCGCCCAGGCCGCCGAGGCCGACGACCCGCAGGGCGCCGGGCGGCAGCGTGGGCGGCGGCCCCAGCTTGGGGTGCGGATGACTCACGGCGAACCTCTTCTGGTCGGTGTCGGCCGGGGTCCTGCCCGCGCCGTTCGGCGGTCGACCGGTGCCGGGAGGCGGCGCGGTCGCGGTGCTGGTGTCAGTCGGTGGCGGCGACGAGCGGCTCGAGGACGGCCGCGGGATGCGCGCGCTGCAGCGTACCGAGCCGCCACCGGTCGGCGAGGAGCGCGAGCAGCGCGCCGTCGGCCGACCGGGTCAGGACCTCCACGCCGCTCTCCCGGCTCAGCACCGCGGCGGACGCCTCGTCGGTACGCCGGGCCAGCGTGTAGGGGAGCGGGGTCAGCTCGACCGGGGCCGAGAACTCGCCGGCCATCCGGTGCTGGGCGACCTCGAACTGCATCGGCCCGACCGCGGCCAGGACGGGCGCCTGGTCCCCGCGGCGCTCGGAGCGCAGGACCTGGACGACGCCCTCCTGCTCCAGCTGCTCGATGCCCCGCCGGAACTGCTTGTAGCGGCCGCTGTCGGCCGCCCGGCAGACCATGAAGTGCTCCGGCGCGAAGCTGGGGATGGGCGGGAACGCGACCGGCTCCTCCGCGTACAGGGTGTCGCCGGCGCGCAGGGCGGCGGCGTTGACCAGCCCCACGACGTCACCGGGGTACGCGACGTCCAGGGTGCTCCGTTCGCGGCCGAAGACCTGCTGCGCGTACTTGGTCGCGAACGGCCGGCCGGTCGCGGAGTGGGTGACCACCATCCCGCGCTCGAACCGCCCCGAGCACACCCGGGCGTAGGCGAGCCGGTCGCGGTGGTGGGCGTCCATGCCCGCCTGGACCTTGAACACGAACGCGCTGAACGGTGCGTCCACCGGCCGCGGGCGGTCGGCCACGTCGAGCCGGCTCCCCGGCGCCGGGGCCAGGTCCACCAGCACATCGAGCAACTGCCCGACGCCGAAGTTCATGACGGCCGCGGTGAACAGCACCGGCGTCGTCGTACCGGCCAGGAACGCGGCCGGGTCGTGGTCGGCGCCGGTGGCCGACAGCAGCTCGCTCTCCTCGACCGCCGTGGCCCAGGCCGCGCCGTGCTCGGCCGCGGCCCGGCCGGCGTCCAGGTGCGTCTCCGGGGCGACCGTGGCCCCGCCGGCCGTGCGGGTGTAGCGGATCATCCGGCCGGTGCGCCGGTCGAGAACGCCGGCGAACTCCCCGGCCACACCGACCGGCCAGGTCAGCGGTGTCGGGCTGATGCCGATGCGGTCGCTGATCTCGTCCATGAGGGCCAGCGCCGAGCGGCCGGGCCGGTCCCACTTGTTGACCACCGTGAGGATCGGGATGCCACGGTGCCGGCAGACCTGGAACAGCTTCAGCGTCTGGGGCTCCAGGCCCTTGGCGGCGTCGAGCAGCATGACGGCGGCGTCGACCGCGGAGAGTACCCGGTAGGTGTCCTCGGAGAAGTCCGCGTGCCCGGGCGTGTCGAGCAGGTTGACCACGTGGCCGCGGTAGTCGAACTGCAGCGCCGCCGACGTGATGGAGATCCCCCGGGCCTTCTCCATGTCCATCCAGTCGGACACGGTGCCCCGGCGACCGGCCTTGCCGTGGACGTGCCCGGCCTGGCCGATGACCCGGGCGTGCAGGGCCAGGGCCTCGGTCAGCGTCGACTTCCCGGCGTCCGGATGGCTGATCACGGCGAACGTCCGCCGCCGGGCCACCTCGGCCGGCACGGAACCGGCCGGCGCGCCCGGGTCGCGGACGGGGTCGGTCACGGCGGTCACCGGCGCCACGCCGGGTCGCCCAAGATGGGGAGCCGGCCGCCGGGATCGGTGAGTCCACGACTCAGGGGCGGCTCCTGCACTGGTCCGAACCTACCCGTACGGGAGAGTCGCCCGCCACTCGGGCGGCAGACCCGGCAGCCGGGCACCGGCCGGTTCTCGACCCTCCACTGTGGACATGACCGCCGGATGGGAGCCGCCGCTTGTTGACAACAATTTTCATTTCACTTAAGTTCGCGCCACCCACCGGCCCGACCTGACAAGGAGTCCCCGTGCGCGCCCGTGCAACCCTGATCGCCGCCGCCGTCGTCCTCGGCGCCGGTCTGGCCGGCTGCGGCACCGCCGGCGGGACCGCGGACGGCCCCGGCGGCGGCGCTTCGGCCGGGACCGGCGCGAAGCTCCGGGTGGTGGCGACCACGACGCAGGTGGCCGACTTCACCCGCACCATCGGCGGGGACCGGATCGAGCTGACCCAGCTGCTCAAGCCCAACGTCGACCCGCACGACTACGAGGCCTCACCCGCCGACGTGGCCGCCATCGCGGGGGCCGACGTCGTCGTCAAGAACGGTGTGGGTCTCGAGGCGTTCCTCGACCCGGCGATCGGCTCGGCCGGCTTCGGCGGCACCGTCGTCGACGCGAGCAAGGGCGTCGCGATCCGGGCCGGCAACGGCACCGACGAGGAGAAGGAAGGCGACCCGCACATCTGGCACGACCCGCGCAACGCCAAGATCATGGTGCGGGACATCGCCGACGGGTTGGCCGCGGCCGATCCGGCCGACAAGGCCGCGTACGAGCGGAACTACACCGCCTACGCCGCGAAGCTGGACGCGCTGGACACCAGGATCCAGCGCCGGATCGACGCCCTGCCGGCCGGCCAGCGCAAGCTGGTCACCAATCACGACGCCTTCGGCTACTACGTGGCCCGGTACGGTCTGCAGTTCGTGGGCTCCATCATCCCCAGCTTCGACACCTCCGCGGAGCTGTCGGCCAAGGACCTCACCGAGCTGGTGAGCAGGATCCGGGCGACCGGCGTCCGGGCGATCTTCAGCGAGTCCTCCCTCCCGCCGAAGACGGCGGACACCGTGGGCCGCGAGGCCGGGGTGACGGTCGTCGGCGGCGAGGACGCGCTCTACGGCGACACCCTCGGCCCGGCCGGCTCCGACGGGGCGACGTACCTGCAGATGGAGGAGCACAACACGACGACGATCGTGAGTGCCCTCGGTGGCTGACGGCCGCGAGCAGCCGGGGGCGCCCGCGCTGTCGCTCCAGCACGCCTCGATCGCCTACGGCCGCTCGACTGTGGTCGAGGACGTGGACGGCGAGGTCCGGCCCGGGTCGGCGGTCGCGCTGATCGGACCCAACGGGGCCGGCAAGTCCACGCTGATCAAGGCCGTGCTGGGCCTGGTGCCGGTGGTGGCCGGGCGGATCACCGTCCTGGGGCGGACACCGGCGCAGGCCCGCCGGCACGTCGGCTACGTGCCGCAGGCCGACACCCTGGACGCGGACTTCCCGGTGACCGTGGCCCAGGTCGTGCTCATGGGGCGCTACCGGATGATCGGCTGGGCCCGGCCGCCGGCGGCCCGGGACCGGCGGATCGCGGCCGAGGCGCTGGCCGCGGTCGGGCTGAGCGACCGGGCCCGCGAGCGGTTCGGGACGCTCTCGGGCGGCCAGCGGCAGCGCGTGCTGCTGGCCCGCGCCATCGCCCAGCAGCCCCGGCTGCTCCTGCTGGACGAGCCCTTCAACGGCGTCGACGCCGTCAGCCAGGACGCGCTGCTGCAGGCCCTGGCCCGGCTGCGGGCCGAGGGGGCCGCGGTCGTCGTGTCCACCCACGACCTCGCGCTCGCCCACGTGGCCTGCGACGAGGTCTGCCTCCTGAACAAGCACCAGTTCGGCTTCGGGCCCACCGGCACGACCCTGGTCCCCGAGCTGCTGCGGGCCACGTACGGCGGGCAGGCGCTGGAGGTCCGCGGGGACAGCGTCATCGTGGCGCGCTGAGACCGATGCTGACCCGCCTGCTCGTCGAGCCGTTCGACTTGCCGTTCATGCAGCGTGCCCTGGTCGAGGCCCTGCTGCTGGGCGTGGTCGCCGGGGTCGTGAGCGTCTTCGTGCTGCTGCGCCGGCTGGCCTTCGTCTCCGACGCGCTCACCCACACCGTCTTCCCCGGGGTCGTCATCGGCTACCTGGTCGCGGCCACGGACGGCGTGGTGTGGGGCGCCCTCGCCTTCGCGCTGCTGTCCGCCGTGCTGTTCACCGTCCTGTCCAGCGGGCGCCGGGTCACCGAGGATGCGACCCTCGCCATGCTGCTGACCGGGTTCTTCTCCCTCGGCGTGGTGCTGGTGTCCCGGCGCTCCTCCTACACCGCCGACCTGACCACCTTCCTGTTCGGGCGGATCCTGTTCGTCGACTCCCGCGAGATCGTCGAGACCGCCGTCATCGGCGCCGTGGTGCTCGCGGTCCTGCTGCTGGTGGGCAAGGAGCTGGTGCTGCGGGCCTTCGACCCCGGCGCCGCCGCGGCGCTGGGCTACCGGGTGGCGGTGCTCGACCTCGTCCTCAACGTGGCCGTCGCCCTGGTCGTCGTGGCCGCGGTCAAGGCGGTCGGGACGGTGCTGGTCATCGCGCTGCTGACGGTGCCGGGCGCCACCGCCCGGCTGCTGTCGGCCCGGCTGCCGGTGGTCATGGCGCTGTCGGTCGCGGTCGCCTGCCTGTCGGGCTGGGTCGGCCTGGCCGTGAGCTACGAGGCCTCGGTCGACCACGGCGTCCGGCTCGCCTCCGGCGGCACCGTCGTGCTGGCGATGGTCGCCTGCTACACGCTGGCCCTGCCGGCCGGTGCGGTCGCCGCGCGGTGGGGGCGGCGCCGGGTTGTCCCCGCGCCCGACCCGTACCCGCGCCGTACGGGTGTGGACGAGGTGTCCGGATGAGCCTGTTCGGCGAGGACTACACCCGCCGCGCGCTGCTCGAGGTCGTCCTCGTCGGCGCCCTGTGCGGCGCCATCGGGGTCCACGTGGTCCTGCGCCGGCTGTCCTTCTTCACCATGGCGATGACGCACGCGACCTTCCCCGGCATCGTTCTGGCCTCGCTGCTGGGCGTGAACCTCCTGCTGGGCACCGGGGTGTTCGGGGTGCTGCTGGTCCTCACCGTCGCGGGGCTGTGGACCCGCCGGGGCACCGACCAGACCAGCGTGGTCGGTGTCGTCCTGTCCGGCGGCTTCGCCCTCGGCGTGGTGCTGCTGTCGGCCCAGTCCGGCTTCACCAAGGACCTGTCGGCGTACCTGGTCGGATCGATCCTCACCGTGGACGGCGGCGACCTCCTGGTCACCGGGATCGTCGCCGTGGCCGTGCTGGCCCTGGTGACCGTGCTGGGCAAGGAGCTGCTCCTCGCCGCCTTCGACCCGGCCGCGCTGGTGGCGATGGGCTACTCCGCGACGGTCCTGAACGTCGTGCTGCTGCTGGCCGTGGAGACGACCGTGGTCGTCGCGGTGCCGGCGGTGGGCACGATCCTGTCCGTGGCCCTGATCGTGGCGCCGGCGGCCACCGCCCGGCTGTGGTGCGACCGGATCACCCCGATGATGATCACGGCGACGGGCCTGGGAATCCTCAGCGGGGTGGTCGGCCTGGCCGTCTCCCAGCTCGTCGACGTCGCGGCCGGGGCGGCGATCGTCCTCACCGCCTGCGGCGTCTTCGCCGTGTCCCTCGTCGCCACCCGCCTCCGCGGCCGGTGGACGGCCCGCCGGGCAGCGGGCCGGCCCGCGGACGAACGGCCGGCCGTGCGGGTCCGCGGCGGAGCCGGTGGGTAGGAGGCAGGCATGGAGGTCAGACGGCTCGGGACGGCGGTCGTGCCGGTGCTGGCCGCAGCCGGGCTCGGTGGCCTGGGGGCCCGCGGCGCGCCCGAGACGTACGGGCGGTTGCGGAAGCCGGGCTGGGCGCCACCGGCCGCCGCCTTCGGCCCGGTGTGGTCGGTCCTGTACGCCGGGATCGCCGCCGCGGGCTGGCGGCTGTCCGCCCGCGGGTCCGCCGCGACGACGAGGCTGCACCTCGCGCAGCTGGCCCTCAACGGGGCCTGGCCGGTGGTGTTCTTCACGGTCCGGGACAAGCGGGCGTCGCTGGCGGTCATCGGCGCGCTCGACGCCGTCGTGGCCGCCGAGGTGCTCCGGCTGCGCCGGGAGGACCCGGTCGCGGCCGTGCTGCTGCTGCCGTACCTGGCCTGGAGCGGCTTCGCCACCGCGCTCAACGCCGCGGTCAGCGACCCCGGCTAGACACCCCGCCCGGCGGGTCCGGAGCCGGGTGGGGCAGTCGGCCGGCGCCGTGTGCGGCGGCCATCGGTGGGTACCATGGTCGGCGCGAAATTGGAGCGTCGACGACGACCGCATGGGGTTTGAGCAGTTGAAGCCGCAGCAAGAGCTCTGGACCGAGGTCCTGCGCGCCACCGCCGGGTCCGGCCGGGAGGCCCGCACGGACTCGGTCCTGCAGACCGCGATGACCCTCGGGCTCGGGATCACGTCCGCCACCGTGGGCTGCAGCGTGACCGAGAAGACCCCGTCGGGATTCCACAGCCCGGTCGTGGCCAACGAGCTGTCGCGCACCCTCGACCTGGCCCAGTACGACGCCGGTGC
This sequence comes from Mycobacteriales bacterium, assembly GCA_036519715.1. Lineage (GTDB taxonomy): Bacteria > Actinomycetota > Actinomycetes > Mycobacteriales > CADCTP01 > CADCTP01. The sequence continues at coordinate 20,677 of DATDKW010000252.1, read as the reverse complement.
CGGGCCGTGCCTCACCGCCGCCTCCGAGGGCGGGGTGCGGCGGGTGCACATGCCCTCCGAGGGGGAGCGCTACGCGCACTTCGCCGCCGTCGCCGAGCAGCACGGGGTCCGAAGCTCGCTGTCCCTCCCGCTGGTCGGCGCCCAGCAGCCGGCCGCGCTGAACTTCTACGCCACGACCAGCTCGGTCTTCGACGAGACCCGGCCGCGGCAGGTGGCCGACCTGCTGGCCCGGTGCGTCACGGTCCTGCTCCAGCGGGGCCCGGTCGACCAGCCGGTGCCGGTCGCGGAACTGGACGCGGCGCTGGCCCGGCGCGGCCGGATCCGGCGGGCCCAGGACACCCTGGCCGCCAGGCTCACGCTCAGCCGCGAGGACGCGTTCGCCGAGCTGGTCCGGCGCTCGCGGGCGGAGGGCCGCAGCATCCACGACGTCGCCGGCGACCTGTGCGACTCCGGGACGACCCCGTGACGGCGAAGAAGCCGGAGCTCACCCTCGAGGACGGCATGGTCCGCTCCGGCATGGCCTACCAGGAGCTGTGGCTGCGTCAGGTCGGCCTCGGCGGTGAGGCCGGCCGGCTCGAGGTCGAGGCGTACGTGCTCGGGCTGCTGGACGTCGACCCCTACCAGCACGACCTGCTGGCCCAGTCGCTCAACGAGCACTTCATGGAGATCGGCGAGGACCACCCCGTCGGCTACTGGCGGACCTCCCCGGTGGAGTGACGGGCACCCCGGGTCGAATCGCGGATCTCGGCCGGTCCTGGGCCGGGCCGACTGGACCTTCCCGCGGCCGCTGGCCCGCCTCCTGCGGTCCCGCGCTGAGCCGGCCGCGGCCGCAGGCGGGGGCGGCGGCGTCCGGCTAGCGGGCGAAGACCGCTGACAGCCGGGAGAGGGACTCCGCCAGTACGCCGAGCCGGCTCCGCAGCAGCATCCCGTCCGCCGGGGAGAGCGCCGGGTAGGGCCGGTAGCCGGCCGCGGCCCGATACCTGCCCACGACCAGGCCGACGGCGGCGAACTCGCGGTCGAGGAGCCGGGCCAGTGCCGGGTCGCGGCCGGCCACGACCGGCCGGGCGAACCCGTAGGCCGCTTCCGCGCCCTCCAGGTTGGCGGCCAGGTCCGCCAGGTCGGTGCCGGAGTAGCGGTCCTCGGCCCCGGGCACCTTCGTCTCGAGGGCCTCCTCCACGAGCCGGGTGATGCCGGTCGCCATGATCACCGGGGTGATCCGCAGGCGCGGGACGGCCTGGCGCAGGCTTTCGAGGTCGCGGTCGAGCCGGTCGGCCAGGGGCGCCGCGCCGGTGGTGCTGTCGCGGGTCCAGAGGGTGTGCTCCAGCCGGTGCCAGCCGGTCCAGGCCGGATCCGCGGGGCCGGCGAAGCCCTCGGCCCGGGCGTCGATGCGCCGGTCGAGGTCGGGCAGGAAGGCCGCGACCCACTGGATGCGCTCCCAGCAGACCCGGCTGGCCGGGAACCGCTTCCTGGCCCCGGGGACGTCCCCGGCCCGCACGGCGTCGGTGAACGGGCCGGTCCGTACGGGCAGGGCGGCGGCCTGCTCCTGCAGGTAGCTGCGGTAGGAGCGGACGGCGAGCAGCACCCGGGGGTCGGCCGGCGCCGGCGCGGAGGTCGCGGCCCGGGCCGGGTCGGTGAGCGCCGGCCGGTCCGGCGTGGCCTCCGGCGGAGGAGCGGAGCTGCCGGCCTGGCAGCCGGCCGCGAGCGCGAGGACCACGGCGGCCGCGAGGGCCGCTCGTCCCCGGGCCGGCCGCCTTGCGGCCCCCTTGGTTGCCATCGTCCCATTCAATCGGACCGCGGACCGCACCGCGACAGCCGCAGCCCACTCGACGGGCCGGAACGCGGTGCCCGCCGGCCGGCGTGCCCGGCGTTCTGCCCGGGTAGTGGGAGGGCATGGGACAGCGCATGCCGGGCAGTGCCGGCCGGGATCCGGTCGCCAGGTGATGGGGTTCGCGCCGCCCCGCGTACGGGCGGAGGAGCCGGACCGGACCGCGACCCGGCTGGAGCTCTTCTTCGACCTCGCCTTCGTCGTCGCGCTGGGGGAGCTGGCCCTGCACTTCGCCGACGACCTCGGGGTCGCCGGCTGGCTGTGGTCGGTCGGCACGTTCGTCGCGCTGTGGTGGGTGTGGGCCGGGTTCACCGTCTACGCCAACCGGTTCGACAGCGACGACGTCCTCTACCGGGTCGGCAAGCTGGCCGCGATGGCCGCCGTGCTGGGCTGTGCCGCCGCGCTGCCCACCGCCGAGGACGGCGTCCCGGTGTCGTTCGTCCTCTGCTACGCCGCGACCCAGCTGCTGCTGGCCTTCCTCTACCTGCGGGCGGCCCGGTATCTGGAGGAGGCGGCGCCGGTCGCCCGCGTCTACCTGACCGGCCTGCTGACCGGGACCGCGCTGTGGCTGGTCGCGCTGCCGTTCGCGCCGGGCGTCCGCGGCGGCATCGGCCTGGCCGCCGTGCTCGTCGCCGGGTCGGCGCCGGTGCTGGGGCGCCGCCGGACCGCGGCGGTCACCCTGCACCTCGAGCACCTGCCGGAGCGGGTCGGGCTGCTGGTCATCCTGGTCCTCGGCGAGGTCACCGCCGCCTGCGTGCTCGGGCTGAAGGAGGCGCGCTGGAGCGCGGCCTCCACCGTGGCCGCCGGGCTGGCCTTCGTGGTCGGCGCGGCCCTGTGGTGGCTCTACTTCGACACGGCCGGTGCGGCCACGACGACCAGCCTGCAGGACGCGATGGACGACGACGGCAAGGACGCCGCCGAGGACGAGAAGGAGTCGACCTCCGCCTTCGACCTCTACCTGTACGGGCAGCTGCCCGCCACGCTCGGCCTGCTGGTCGCCGGGGTCGGGATCGAGCACGCCGTGGCCGAGGCCGGCAAGGAGGCGCTGCCCTGGTCGACCCTGCTGCCGATGTGCGTGGGGGTCGCGCTCTACCTGCTGGCGCTGGCCGGCACCCAGGCCGCGCTGCGGTCCACCGCGTCCCGGAACACGCTGTGGCCGGCCGCCGGCGCCGCCGCCCTGCTGGTCGCGATCCCGGTGGGCCGGCTGCTGGCCCCGACCGTCGCGCTCGGCCTGGTCGCGCTCGTGGTCGTCGCCAGCCTCGCGCTCGGCCTGGAGCGCCGGGCGGACGGAGCCATGCCGGTCGCCGAGCCGGACGAGAACGCGGACAGGTCCGATCGGGCGTCGTCGAGGTAGCGCCGCCGGCGGTCCGGCGTCCGGGTCCCGCTACGGCCGGGGGCGGGTCCAGCGGTCCGGACGGCGGCCGCGGGTGGTGCCGTCCCGGCGCCGGCCGGTGGCCGCGACGCAGCGCGGGCAGACCCGCCGGACCTGGTCCGCGTGCCGGCCGGACTCGGGGCGTACGTCCGCCCACTCCACGTGCGGGAACCGGTCCAGGTGGGACCGGCTCAGCGCCAGGCCGCACAGGGTCTGGTTGGTGCCGGGCAGCCAGGCGTGCACCTCGCCGGCCGGTCGCCGGATCCCGTCCGGGTCCACCCAGCTGCTCGACGCCGCCACCGCAGTGCCCATCCCCGCACGGTTCCCGTCCCGCCGGACGCCATGCGTCCGGGACGGGTGACGTCCGGCGGATCCCGTGACTGCGGGCAGCCTCAGCGGTCGACCAGCCGTACGCAGCAGGTCGGCTCCGGGGGACCGCCCTGGACCTGGAGCGAGCGCAGCTCCGCGCCGTCGAGCAGGCCGCGGACGAGCGCGGCGTTCATGCCGCAGACGAGCTCGCGGTGGGCGTCGGACAGCTCCCGGAAGACGCAGTTGCGCAGGACGACCTCGCCCGAGGGCTGCTCCTGGGGCTCGAACCCGAGCTCGGACAGCTGCTGCCGCACGGCCTCGCGCCGGTCCTTGGCGGTCCGGCCCTGCACCGCCCGGCCGAGCCGGGTGCCGACGTCGTGGGCGACCTCCGGCAGCGACACGGTCCCGCCGGACAGCGCGGTCGCCATCATCGAGGCGGCCAGCGTGTAGCGGGTCTGCGGGATCACGACGGCGAACGACCGCGTCGAGGCGGTGTAGACCTTGGCCGGGCGGCCGGCGCCGGGCCCGGTGCGCCCGGTCAGCCGGCGGTAGCCGACGTCGAGCAGGCCCGCGTCGGCCAGCCGGTCCAGGTGGAACGCGGCCAGCTTGACCGAGATCCCCGCGTGCTCGGCCGCCTCCTCCCGGCCGACCGGCTCGCCCCGCTCCCGCACGTACGCGTAGAGCCGCCGGCGGGCCGGCTCGGCGAGCAGGGCCAGGGCGAGCAGGTCGTCGGCGTCGCTCATGTCACCTCCCTGCCCACTGCCGGCGCCGCATCACAGCAGGCCGTCCAGCGGGACGGCCGGGTCGGCCAGCCGGGCCGGGTCGACGGCGTGGCCGACGAGCCCGCGCAGCGTGGGGTTGACGTCCCAGACGTTCACGTTCATCGCCCCGGTGACGACGCCGGCCCGGTCGAGCCAGAAGGCCAGGAACGCCTCGTGGCCGAGGTCGACCCGCAGGACCAGGCGGTCGGCCGGGTCGTGGTGGCCGACGTACTCCATGCCCAGGTCGAACTGGTCGGTGTAGAAGTACGGCTGCCAGTCGTACGTGCCGGGCCGGTCCAGGATGGTGTCCGCGGCCAGCCGGCCCTGCCGGATGGCGTTGTCCCAGTGCTCGACCCGCAGCCGGCCCAGGGTGGTGTGCGCGGCGGCGGCGACGTCGCCGGCCGCCAGGATGTGCGGGTCGGCCGTGCGCAGCCGCTCGTCCACGACGATCCCGTTCTCGACGGCCAGGTCGGCGCCGGCGGCCAGCTCGGTGTTGGGGGCGACCCCGACGGCCATCACGACCGCGTCGGCCGGGACCAGCCCACCATCGACCCGGACTCCGCCGTCCTCGATCGCCTGCACGGACACGCCGGTGCGCAGGTCGACGCCGTTGCGGCGGTGCAGGTCGGCGAAGTGGCGGGCCAGCCCGTCGCCGAGGACGCGCTGCAGCGGCAGCGGCGCGTACTCCAGCACCGTGACCGGGTGCCCGGCCGACCGGGCGGCGGCGGCGACCTCCAGGCCGATCCAGCCCGCGCCGATCACCACCCAGCGCTCCTGGTCGGCCAGGGCGTCGCGGAGCCGGTCGCTGTCGGCCCGGGTCCGCAGGGTGTGCGCGCGGTCCGCGCCCGGGATGCCGAGCGACCGGGGGCGGGCACCGGTGGCCAGCAGCAGGTGCTCGTACGGCACGTGTGCGCCGGACCCGAGCAGCACGGTCCGGCCGGCCCGGTCCAGGGCGGCGGCCCGGTCGTCCAGGCGCAGGTCGATCCCGGCGTACCAGTCCGCGTCGTGGACGTCCAGCTCGTCGGCGGTGGTCTTGCCCTGCAGGTAGTCCTTGGACAGGGCCGGGCGCTCGTACGGCAGCCGGCCCTCGTCACCGATCAGGGTGATCGGCTCGGCGTACCCGTTCTCGCGCAGCGTGGTGATCGTGGTGGCACCGGCGAGTCCGGCGCCGACGACGACGAGTCCTGCGGTCATGGCGATCCTCCGTGTCAGGCGCCGAGCGCGGCCAGGAACTCCGCGCGGGTGGCAGGGTCGGCGCGCAGCGCGCCGGTGAGGGCCGAGGTCCTGGTGACGGCGCCGGCGGCGCGGACGCCCCGCAGCGACATGCAGCTGTGCTCGGCCTCGATGACGACGCCGACGCCCCGGGGCGCCAGCTGGTCGTCGAGCCAGTCCGCGACCTGCTGGGTGAGCCGCTCCTGGACCTGGGGCCGGCGCGCGAACAGCTCCACCACCCGGGCGAACTTCGACAGCCCGAGGATGCGCTCGCCGGGCAGGTAGCCGACGTGGGCGACCCCGGTGAAGGGCAGCAGGTGGTGCTCGCACAGCGACTGCACCGGGATCGCCCGGACCACGACGAGTTCGTCGTACTTCTCGTCGTTGGGGAAGGTGGTCAGCTCGAAGGCCCGCGGGGTGAGCATCTCCGCGTACGCCCGGGCCATCCGGGCCGGGCTGTCCCGCAGGCCCGGGCTGTCGGTCGCGACGCCGAGCGCCTCCAGGAACTCCTGCGCGGCCCGGGCCGCCGTGTCGAGCCCGGTCGGGTCGATGTCGGCTGGGTCGATGTCGGCCATGTCGATGCCGATCATGTCGGTCCCGGTGTCGGTGTCCATGGGCGCTCCGGCCTCTAAGGGATAACGACGTCTACGTTAGAAACTCTCCTCTCTATAGTCAATACCCATTGCCTCAAGACCGGCGGTCAGGCGTCCGCCCCGCGACGGCCGAGCTCGGCGCGATACCAGTCCAGCTTCGACTGCAGCTGGGCCTGGCGGGCGTGCAGCTCGGCCAGCTCGGCCGCCACGTTGCGGGCGTGCTCCTCCAGCAGCTCGATGCGCTGCGGCAGCGTCGACTCGTCCTGGCACAGCTGCCCGTACCGGCGCAGCAGGCTGATCGGCATGCCGGTGTCCCGCAGGCAGCGCAGGAAGCCGAGCGTGCCCAGGTCGGCCTCGGTGTAGACGCGGTGGCCGCCGGCCGTCCGGGCCACGTCCGGGAGGATGCCCTCCCGCTCGTAGTAGCGCAGCGTGTCGAGCGAGAAGCCGGACTCGCCGGCCGCCTCCGCCGGGGTGTAGGTCCGCATGCGGGCGAGCGTACGACGTGGCCCGGAGCGTCCGGGCCCTCAGCGCACGGCGTCGAGGACCTGGAGCTGCACGCCGTTGGCGTAGGTGCGGTGGTCGGTGAGGGTGAGCTTCTGCTTGTCCACCGCGTCGGTGGGGAACAGGCGCTTGCCCGAGCCGAGCACGACCGGGAAGACCAGCAGGTGCCAGCGGTCGACCAGGCCGGCCTTGTGCAGGTCGCCGACCAGCGCGCCGCTGCCGGCGACCAGCAGCCGGTCGGTCCCGGCCCGGAGCGCGGCGACGTCGTCCACAGAGGACAGTACGGTCGTGTTGCGCCAGGACGGCTCGGTCAGCGTCCGGGACACGACGTACTTCGGCAGGTCGCCGAGCTGGACCGCGAACCCGGCGTCCTCGTCGCCGGAGTTCTCCCGCTGCGGCCAGGCCGCGGCGAAGCCGTCGTACGTGCGCCGGCCCAGCACCAGGCCGGTGACGCCTTCGTAGGCCTCGCTGACGGCGCCGTACATGGCCGGGTCGGGCTCGAGGTCGAACGTCCAGCCGGCGTGCGCGTAGCCCGGCTCGCCGCCGGGGGAGTCGATCACGCCGTCGACGGAGATGAACTCGGTGACAGTGAGGGTGCCCATGGTGGTGTGTCCTTTCCGGTGCTGGGGTGTGACTGTCTACACGCTCCCTACGAACGGCACCGGCCCGGATCGACACCGCCGCCGGTCGGGTCAGACGTCGGCGACCTTCGGGGCGACCTCGGTGCCGAGCAGCTCGATGCCGCGGAGCAGGTCGGCGTGGGCCAGCCGCGGGTTGGTCATCTGCAGGGAGACGCGGTCCACCCCGCCGAGCTGCTCGGACACGCGGCGCAGCTTGGTCGCGACGGTGTCCGGATCGCCGAGGAAGAAGGCGCCGTCCGGCCCGCTGGTGGCGTCGAACCGGGCCCGGTCCGGCGGCGGGAAGCCGCGCTCCCGGGAGACCTTCGCGAACATCTCGTGCCAGCCCGGGTAGATGGTGTCGGCGGCGGCCCGGACGCTCTCGCCGACGTACCCGAAGACGTGCAGGCCGACCTTGAGGTCGGTGTGCCCGGCCTCGGCGCCGGCCCGGCGGTAGAGGTCGACCAGCGGGGCGAACCGGCGCGGCTCGCCGCCGATGATCGCCACCATGAGCGGCAGCCCGAGCAGGCCGGCCCGGACGAAGGACTCCGGCGTGCCGCCGACCCCGACCCAGATCGGCAGCGGGTTCTGGACCGGCCGCGGGTAGACGCCCTGCCCGGTCAGCGCCGGCCGGTGCATCCCGGACCAGCGGACGTGCTCGTTGTCCCGGATCCTCAGCAACAGGTCGAGCTTCTCGGCGAACAGCGTGTCGTAGTCGGCCAGGTCCAACCCGAACAGCGGGAAGGCCTCGGTGAACGACCCGCGCCCGACGATCAGGTCGATCCGGCCCCTGGCGATGAGGTCGAGGGTGGCGAACTGCTGGAACACCCGGACCGGGTCGGCCGCGCTGAGCACGGTCACGGCGCTGCCGAGCCGGATCCGCTCCGTGCGCGCGGCCGCGGCGCCGAGCAGCACGGGCGGGGCCGAGTCGTAGTACTCCTCGCGGTGGTGCTCGCCGATCCCGTACGAGTAGACGCCGGAGGCGTCGGCGAGCGCGATCTCCTCCAGCAGGTGCTCGATCCGCTCCTCCGGGCCCACGACCCGGCCGGTGGCCGGATCGGTCACCGCGGAGACGAAGCTGTCGATGCCGACGTGCACGGGTTCCTCCTGTCGAGCCGGCGGGACCGTCCGCGGCCCCGCCTGGTGGAACCCTCAACGCATCACGGCCCGATCCCATCCCGTGGGGCGGGCGGCGGCCGTCGGCCGCCCGGCGTCCCTGAGCCCAGCGGCGGCCGGGGCGGCAGCGGCAAGATCAGCGTGGCAGCGGGATCCGGACCGTGGGATCACCGAGGATCACCGTGCTGAGCCGGTCGTAGGCGGTGACCTTGCTGTAGACGGCCATGTCCACGGCGCCGGCCGAGGCCGCGCGTCCGGCCGGGCCGAACGGGGCCTGGTTGTATGCCGCGACGGCGCGGGTGTGGCCGTAGAGCAGGGAACCGACCGGGAGGTAGTGCGGGCCCAGGGCCAGGCCCACGGGCAGGCCGGTGCAGAGCCGGTCGTACAGGGCGGTCTGGAGGCTGGAGGTGATCCGCTGCCGGTTGGGTGGGAACCGCATGGTCCAGTCGAAGGTGGGCTCGACGTGGCCGACGAACGCCCGCAGCGGCTTCTCGGCGCCCAGCAGCGCCCGGGGCAGCGGCGCGGTGCCGGCGCCCAGTGCGGCCACCCCGTCCAGCACTCCGGCGACCAGGCCGCCGGCCGGGAACAGTCCACTGTAGACACTGGGGCTCTCGGTGCCGGCCGAGCAGCAGGCCTGGGCGAACCACACCGCCCCGTCGGGCTGCCAGCCGCCCAGGAGCTGCTCGGGCCGGACCACGGCGCCGGTCTGGTCGACCAGCAGGCCGAGCTGGGAGCGCATCAGGTCCGGATCGCCCAGCGGGCCGGTCATGCCGTGGCTGCTGGTCACCACCAGGACCGGCCGGTTGGCGGCGAGCGCGCCGGCCAGCGCGGCCCCGGTGGCGGGGGCGAGCGAGCCGTCCAGGTAGACGTTGCCGGCCATGTCGGTGTCGGCGGCGAACCGTTGCGCCAGCGGGGCCGCGACCGCCTCCCGCATCAGCGTGGTGATGTCGCCGGCGCCGGTGTCGACGGCCCAGGTGACCGGGGCGTCGTACCGGGCCCCGGCGCCGGACCAGTCCGACATCAGGGCGGTGACGTAATGGGCCAGCCCGGCCGGGTCGAGGTCGAGCCGGCCCACCTGCCGGACCGGGTTGAGCAGATACTGCACGTGCCAGGGGATCTCGGCCGGGCTGCCGACCAGCAGCAGGTACGCCGGCAGCTGGCCCGGGTCGGTGCCGACCTGCGCCGTCGCGGTCAGCGGCTGGGCGCCGGCGGCGTAGTCCCGCAGCGTCCAGTCCGACAGCGCGCCGCCCGGGCGGTAGCGGAACACGCGGGCGCCGGGCCGGGAGTCGACCAGGGCCCGGATCGGCTCGCCGGCGTCGTCCGGGCGGGCCAGTGCGGCCGCGTCCAGGCCGGGCCGCTCCGGCAGCACCACCGCCCAACCGACCCGCGGGTCCTGCCAGTCCTCGGGTCGGGCCGGGCTCGGGACGAGCTTGACGTCCGACGCGACGACCGGGGTCTCCAGCGCCCACGGGCGGTGGTCCGGGGCCAGCGGCCCGGTGACCGCGCCATCGCCGGTGTACGCGTCCAGCTGGACCGGGGCGTCGCCCGGGCCCGGCGCGACCTCGTCCGGTGCGGTCACGGCGGGACCGGCGCGCCGAGCGCGGCCAGGCGGGTCCGGATGTCGGCGATGAGGTCGGCCGGGGTGCCGGGCGGCAGCCGGGTCAGCAGGCCGTGCAGCAGGTCGGCCTCCAGCCGGGCCGAGCGCGCCGCCTCGCCGTCGTCGCCCTCCTCCCCCGCGGGGGAGGGGCGGCCGCCCGATGGCGCGGCCGTCGGCCGCGGCGCCCGGGGACGTTCCGCCCGGCTCGGCGCCGGCCCGCCGCCGCCGCGCCCCCCTCCACCGTCCGGTCCCGCTCCGTCGGCCGGCTGGGGGGCGTCGGCCGGGAGCGGGGCGCCGGCCGCGGCGCCGTCCGGTCCCGCCCCGCCGTCGGCGAGCGGGGCGTCGCCCGGGAGCGGTGGGTCGTCCGGTCCCGCCCCGCCGGCCGGGGCGCCCTCCGGTCGCGCCCCGTCCTCGGCGAGCGGGGCGTCGTCGGCCGGGTGGGCGTCGTCGGCCGGTCGGGGGGTGTCGGCCGGTTGGGGGGTGTCGGCCGGGAGTGGGCCGCCGACCGGCTGGGGGCCGTCGGCCGGGAGTGGGGCGTCGGCCGGGAGTGGCGGGTCGGCCGGGAGTGGGGCGTCGGCCGGCTGGGGGCCGCCGGTCGCGAATGGGGCGTCGGCCGGCTGGGGGCCGCCGGTCGCGGGAGGGGGAGCAGAGGCGGGTGGTGGCGGGAGGAGCGACGGTGCCGGTGCCGGCACCGGAGCCGGCACCGGCGACAGAACGGGCGGCGCCGCGGGAACCGTGATCACGAACGGGTCCGGGCGGAGGTAGACCACCGGCAGCGTCCACTCCCGGGTCGACTCCGCCGCCTCCGTCCGCGGCATGGGGTGCCGGTCGAGCAGGGTCGTCCGCGCCCGCACCGCATACCGGGCCCAGTTCAGCGGCTCGTCGGCCGGCACCGTCCCGGCCCGGCGACCGTCCACTTCGGACAGCAACGCGGTGTAGAAGGCGCGGGTGAACGTGCTGGCGTCGGTGCTCGACACCGGCTCCCGCATCCCGACCACGGCCGGCAGCGCCGCGTCCCGGACCAGCATCAGCGCCAGGGACTGCAGGTTGTCCCGCGGCCCCGCCGCCGCGCTCTCGCAGCAGTTGAGGACCAGCAGCCAGGGCCGGTCCGAGGTCCGCTCGGTCAGGTCGCGGAACTGGGCCGCCTCCAGGTAGAGGCTGTGGGCCGTGGCCGTGACCCAGTCGGAGCGCACCGCCACCTGCAGGTACGGCTGTCGCCGGCCGGCCGACCCGTGGCAGAAGAAGTGGAGCAGGTGCGGGTTGAAGGCGCGGATCCGCTGCTGCAGCCCCTCCGTGCTGTCCGGCACCTGCTCGACCGTCACCGTCACCCCGGCCGGCGGCGTGACCGCGGCGATGGTTTCGGCCAGGTCGTCCTCGCTCGCCAGCACCAGCAGTTCCACCGGCAGGTCGGGCACGGTGCCGACGGCGTCCCACAGCGCCTGCCACTCCGACCCGGCCGGCACGTGCAGCGCCGACAGCACCGCTGCGACCTTCACCGGCAGCTCCAGGTCGCGGGGCGTGGCCGGCGGCCGGGCGGCGTCGATCATCCGCCCGATGGCCCAGCGCTCGTCCAGCCCGAGGAAGGTGCCGTCCTGGCCGCAGAGCGCCTCCCACGGCAGCGACTCGACCTGGGAGGCGCTGTCGATCTCCACGAACAGCGGGTAGCGCGCCGGCGGCTGCACCCGCAGCGCCTCGGCGAACGTGTCGGCCAGCGGGGGACGGGCCGCGACCGCGTCGTACAGGGTCCGGCCGACGGTCCGCAGGGCCGCGTCGGCCGGCGGAGCGGTGGCCAGGCCGAGGAACACCGGCTCGGTGCCCCGGTAGGGGAACGGCTGCCGGGGGCTGCCCCACACCCGCGGCTCCTTCAGGGCGATCTCGACCAGCGGGGTGCCGTCCGGCGCGATGGAGTCCGACAGCTCGAACACCAGTCGGTGCGGCCCGGTCACGACGTCCCCTCCTCACCGCGCGGGTCGAGCACGTGCTTGTGGACGTGCGCGTCGAGCAGCGCCGACACCGACCGCAGGGCCTCGGCCGCGGCCGGGTCGGGGGGCGCGGCCGCGGAGCCGATCCAGTCGGCCTGCTGCGCCTCCAGGAACCGGCTGCCGGCCGCGACCCAGGCCGGCGTGTTCGCACCGGCCAGCACGCCGCCGGTGGCCGGGGTGATCACGGCCGATCGGCCGGTCGGGGTGAGCAGCAGCGCGCCGGCCTGCTCGGCCGAGTAGTGCACCAGCTCCGGGTGCACCCAGCAGCTCAGCGACGGCAGCGACGGGACGGCCGGCCCGCCACCGAAGACCCGGGCCACGGCCGCGTCGAAGTCGGCCGTGCCGGTGGCCGGGACCGCCTCGGCCACCGCGACCCCCGGCCGCAGCTGGGCGATGGCGTCGGCCAGGTCGCGCAGCCCGGCCGGGCACGGGTCGCCCGGCAGCCCCGACAGGACCAGGGCCCAGCCGCCGAGCTGGTCCAGCGCGCCGGCCAGCGGGGTCGAGCCGACCAGCAGGCAGGCGTCCCGGTCGCCGCCGGCCACCGGGGACCGGGCCAGCAGCAGCCGCCCGCCGGTGGTGCTGAGGTTCCCGTACGTCAGCACCTGCAGGACGTCGACCGCCTCGCCCAGCTCCGCCGCCATCCACCGCAGCCACGGGTTGGTGGTCAGGTCGGCCGGGGAGATCGTGCTGCCGGCGCCGCTGCCGGCCAGGTCGGCGGTGGCGGCCGGGTCGTGCACGACGACGCCGGGCAGCCCGGCGGTGCCGGCGCGGACCCCGGCCACGATCTCGTCCCGGACGAAGAGGTGCACCCGGGTCGTGCCCTGGGAGCTCTCGACCCAGCTCCGCGCGTACGCCGTGACCAGCGCGGCCAGGTCGACCCCGGTCGCCAGCGTGGCCTCCGACGGCGTGGCCGCGACGACGACCTGGACCACCTCCTGCGACCCCTGCGGCCGCAGCGCGTGGTAGGGCGTCCGCAGCACCGGCCGGTCCCCGACCACCGGCGCCAGCAGCCGCTCCCACGGCACCAGGTGCAGGTCGCCGTGCGGGGTCGGCAGTTCCAGCCACAGCGCGCCGGTGTTGACGCCGGTGGCGTCCATCGCGGCCACGGCGGCCGACACCGCGGCCGCGGCCCCGTCCGGCAGCCGGAAGTCCGACTCCGGCACCACGTCGCTGCGGTCCGGCAGCCCCAGGGCCTCGGTCGGGCAGCGGTAGACGACCTGCGGCGGCTGGTCGCCCACCGTCGCCTGCAGGACGGCGTGCTCGTCCGGCCGGTCCCCGGACCCGGCCACGCGCTCGAGGACGACCCGCAAGGTCGGCAGGCCGTGCCCGGCCCGGATCAGCTCCGGCATCGGGTCAGCTCATCACCTGGTCGAGCAGCATCCAGGCGGTGGCCGGGTTGGTGACCGCGCCGTGGCCGGAGATCACGCTGTCGCCCCGGACGGCCACGATCCGCTTCGGCCCGCCGAGCGGGTAGCCGTCGGTCGTCGGCTCGACCACGACGGTGTCGGCGTCGCAGCCGTACGGCCCGAAGCCGCCGAGCGCCGCGTACCGGTTGGGCAGCGGGGTGCCGGCGATGACCGCCTCGCCGAGGTCGGACGCCCGCCGGACGGCCAGGTGGAACAGCTTCGTCAGCGGCACGTCGTGGCTGGAGAAGGTGGTGAGGATCGGCTGCCGGGACCGCTCCAGCGCCGACCGGTAGCCGCCCGGGCGCCCGGTGCCGTCGACGTCGGTGGCGAAGGCCAGCGCGGACAGGGCCGGCTCCAGCAGCAGCACCGAGTCCACCGGCCGGCCCGGCGGGTCGCCCGCGCACAGCGCCGACAGCACGACCTTGGCCCCGTACGAGTGGCCGATCAGGTGGACGCGGACGTCCGGCCCGGCCGCGACCAGCCGGCCGAGCAGGTCGTGCACGCCGCGGGCGCCGACCCGGCCGGCCCGGTCCTTCATCAGCAGCACGGTCGCGGCCCGGATCAGCTGCCGCGGGTCGAGCTTCTTCACCAGGTCCAGGAACCCGGCCGTCTCCGGACCCGGCCCGGCCGGACCGCCGTCGTCGACGAACCCGCCGGCCTCGGTCGACACCGGCCCGCCGTCCCGGCCCGGCAACTGGTCCCAGATGACCCGCAGGTCCTTCGGTGTGGGCGGGTCGCCGGGACCGCCGAGCTCGTCCGGCGGCCCGGCCAGGACGGGGGCGACCAGCGCGGCCAGCTCGTCGGCGTCGTCGTCGGCCAGCCCGCCGGGACTGTCGGCCAGCGCGTAGAACCGCTCCCGGTCGGCGGCCGGGAGCCGGGCGGCCAGGCCGTCCAGCTCGGCCCGTTCCGCGGCCGCGTCGGCCAGCCCGGCCGGGGTCAGGCCGGTGTCGGCGGCGATGTCCGGGGCCCGGTCAGCGTCGGCGACCAGGGCCTCGCTGGGCCAGAAGACCCCCACCAGCACCGGCCGGTACGGCCGGGTCGGCGGATTCCAGCGCTGGGCCCGGACGGCCGAGTAGGCGTGCAGGAAGTCGTAGTAGCGCCCGGTCGCGGCGGCCCAGTCGTTGTTCCAGCCGTGCGAGAACAGGAACACGTCCGTCGCGCCGGCCGCGTCGGCGACCGCATCGGCCGCGGCCCGCGGGCCGGAGCAGGCGCCGTCGGCGTCGAACGGCACGACGTAGAACGGCACCGCCGTGCCGTCCTCCAGCTGGATGGTCGTGATCGGGCCGGTCAGCGGCTGATCCGCCATGGTGTCCCCCCACCGCGCGCGAGCGCCCATCCTCGAACCGCACGGCACCGCCGGTCAACGGCTGGCGGTGCACTGTCCGTGCCCGAACGGGCAACCAGCGCGGAATTAGTTGCGCGCGCTACATTCCCCGGGGCGACGGGAGGTCCGGGTGGCGAGGTTCGAGGACGGGATCGCGGAGACGGCGCTGCCCGGCGGCGGGCTCATCGAGACCGAGGTCGTCGTGGTCGGCTCCGGGCCGGCCGGCGCGTCGGCGGCGCTGTTCCTCTCCACGCTGGGGATCGGCACCATCATGATCACCAAGTATCGCTGGACCGCGAACACGCCCCGGGCCCACATCACCAACCAGCGGACCATGGAGATCTTCCGCGACGTCGGCGTCGAGGACCAGGTGCTGGCCGAGGCCACCCCGCACGAGCTGATGGGCGACACCGTGTTCTGCACGTCCATCGCCGGCGAGGAGATCGGCCGGATCCTGACCTGGGGCACCCACCCGGCCCGGGAGGGCGACTACCGGCTGGCCAGTCCCAGCCTCAACTGCGACATCCCGCAGACGTACCTGGAGCCGATCCTGGTCCGCAACGCGACCGTGCGGGGCACGCAGACCCGGTTCTCCACCGAATACCTGTCCCACACGCAGGACGCCGACGGGGTGACCGTGCGGGTCCGGGACCGGTTCTCCGGCGCCGAGTACGGGATCCGGGCCCGGTACCTGATCGGCGCGGACGGGGCCCGGTCGGCCGTGGCCGCCGACCTCGACCTGCCGATGCGGGGCCGGATGGACGTGGCCGGCTCGATGAACATCACCTTCCGGGCCGACCTGGCCGAGCTGGTCGGGCACCGGCCGTCCGTCCTCTACTGGGTCATCCAGCCCGGGGCGGACGTCGGCGGCATCGGCGCCGGGCTGGTCCGGATGGTGCGGCCCTGGCACGAATGGCTGGTCGTCTGGGGCTACGACATCTCCGGCCCGCCGCCGCAGGTGGACGCGGCCGCCGCGACCGCGATCGTGCGCAACCTGGTCGGCGTGCCCGACCTCGACGTCGAGATCACCGGCACCTCGCTGTGGGGCAACAACGAGCAGTTCGCCACGACCCTCCACAAGGGACGGGTGTTCTGCGCCGGCGACGCCGTGCACAAGCACCCGCCGAGCAACGGGCTGGGCTCCAACACGTCCATCCAGGACAGCTACAACCTGGCCTGGAAGCTGGCGGCGGTGCTGCGCGGGCAGGCCGGCCCGGCGCTGCTGGCGACGTACACGACCGAGCGGGCGCCGGTGGCCGAGCAGATCGTCACCCGGGCCAACCGGTCCAGCCGCGAGTTCGGCGGGTTCTTCGAGGCCCTGGGCCTCGGCCCGGACCAGACCGAGGAGCAGATGCGGGCGGCCATCGACGAGCGGAAGGCCAACACCCCGGCCGGGCTGGAGAAGCGGGCCAAGCTGCGGGACGCGATGGAGCTGAAGAACTACGAGTTCAACGCGCACGGCGTCGAGCTCGGCCAGTTCTACGACTCCACCGCGATCGCCGGCGACGGCACCGTGCCGCCGGAGCCGGACCGCGACCCGGTGCTCTACTACCGGCCCACGACCACACCGGGCGCGCGGCTGCCGCACGTCTGGGTCGGCGACGCCCGCCACAAACTGTCCACACACGACCTCGCGCCGTATGGGCGGTTCACGCTGCTGACCGGGGTCGCCGGGGAGGCCTGGGTGCCGGCGGCGGAGGCGGTGGCGCGGCGGCTGGACGTGCCGCTGGCCGCGGTGGTGATCGGTCCCGGGCGCGAGGTCACCGACCTCTACTACGACTGGGCCGACGCCCGGGAGGTCGAGGAGAGCGGCGCGCTGCTGGTCCGGCCGGACAAGCATGTCGGCTGGCGGTCGCACACGCTGCCGGACCAGCCCGAGCAGGCGCTGCTGGCGGCGCTGCGGACGATCCTGCACCGGGCCTGAGGTGCGGTTCGCGCACCGGACGCTGGGCCAGCGGGTCGTGCTGGACCCGGGCGGCGCCGCCGAGCGGGTGCTGGCCGAGCTGGACCGGCTGGCGCCGCGGGCGGTCATGGTCATCGGCGGCGACCGGCAGGCCGCGCTGCTGGACGCGCTGGCCGGGCGGACCGCGCTGCGCTGGACCGAGGTGACCCAGCATGTCCCGGTGGCGCTGGCCGCGCGGGCCCGGGCCGCCGCCACCGCGCACGACGTGGACGTGGTGGTCGCGATCGGCGGCGGGTCCGCCATCGGGCTGGCCAAGGCGGTCGCGCTGGACCGTACGGTCCGGATCGTGGCCGTGCCGACCACGTACGCGGGCTCGGAGGCCACGAACGTCTGGGGCCTCACCGACGCGGGCGGCAAGCGGACCGGCACCGACGACCGGGTGCTGCCCGGGACCGTCGTCTACGACCCGGACCTGACCGCGTCGCTGTCGCCGGCGCTGGCCGCCGCCTCCGCCCTCAACGCGGTCGCGCACTGCGTCGACTCGTTCTGGGGGCCGGCGGCCGACCCGATCGACGCGGCGCTGGCGGGGGAGGGACTGCGGGCGCTGGCGGCGGGACTGCGCGACGGCGACCGGGCCGGCCTGCAGTACGGCTGCTACCTGGCCGCGGTCGCGTTCGCCTCGGCCGGCTCCGGGCTGCACCACAAGATCTGCCACGTGCTCGGCGGCCGCTTCGACCTGCCGCACGCCGCGACCCACGCCATCGTCCTGCCGTACGTGCTGGCCTTCAACGCGCCGGCCGCCCCCGGCGCCGCGGGCCGGGTCGCGGCCGCGCTGGGCGTCGCCGACCCCGTGGCCGGCCTGCGCGAGCTCAACGTCCACGCGCCCCGGGCGCTGCGCGACATCGGGCTGGCCGAGGCCGACCTCCCCGCCGCCGTGGCCGCCGTGCTGCCGGCGGTCCCGCCGTCCAACCCCCGCCCGGTCGACGCGGACGCGCTGCGCCGGCTGCTCCGTGCCGCCTGGGCCGGGTCCGAGCCAGGAGAGCTGACATGAGCGATCAGGACGACCGGGAGCGGGAGCTGACCGAGACGGTGGTGGCGAGCTTCGCCGGCACGCCCGACCCCCGGCTGCGCGAGCTCGTCACCGCGCTGACCCGGCACCTGCACGCGTTCGCCCGCGAGGTCCGGCTGACCGAGGCCGAGTGGGGGCGGGCGATCGAGTTCCTCACTGCCGCCGGGCACATCACCGACGACAAGCGGCAGGAGTTCATCCTGCTCTCGGACGTGCTCGGGCTGTCGATGCAGACGATCACCATCAACCACGAGGTCTCCGGGAACGTGACCGAGTCGACCGTGCTGGGGCCGTTCTTCGTGGGCGGGTCGCCGGCGATCGAGCTCGGCGGCGACATCGCCGGGGGCGCCAGCGGCGAGCCCTGCTGGGTCGAGGGCACGGTCCGGGCCGAGGACGGGACACCGGTCCCGGACGCGCTGCTGGAGGTCTGGGAGGCCGACGACGACGGCTTCTACGACGTCCAGTACGCGGACTCCCGCACCGCGGCCCGCGGGCACCTGCGCGCCGACGCCGACGGGGCGTACCGGTTCTGGGCGCTGACCCCCACGCCGTACCCGATCCCGTCCGACGGCCCGGTCGGCCGGCTGCTGGCCGAGACCGGGCGGTCGCCGATGCGCGCGCCACACCTGCACTTCCTGGTCACCGCGCCCGGCTTCCGCACGCTCGTCACGCACATCTTCGTGGCCGGCGAGTCCCTCGACGGCGACAGCGTCTTCGGGGTGCGCGAGTCGCTGGTGAAGCCGTTCGACCGCTCGACCGGCCCGACGCCGGACGGCCGGGAGCTAACCGGCCCGTGGACGAAGGCGCGGTTCGACATCGTGCTCGCCCGCGGCTAGCGCTAGCCGTTGGGACGCGATCCGCCACACCGCCACGGCCAGCACGGCCATCCCGGCCGCGAGCACGAGCGCGTAGACGACGACGTGGTCGTAGCCGTGCGGCCGCGGGTCCAGGAACGGGTACGGGTAGAAGGCCGCGTGCGGGCCGCGCAGCAGCGAGTAGGCGAAGTAGGCCAGCGGGAAGGCCAGCCAGGCCAGGGATCTGGGCGCCGAGACCCGCGGCCACGGCGGCCGGAAGAGCCAGTCGACCAGGATCGCCAGCGGCAGGATCCGGTGCAGGGCGGTGTTGATCCAGGGCGAGCTCAGCCCGACCGGGATGTTCGACAGCAGCGCCGCGTACACGATGCCGGTGATCACCATGTAGAGCGTCACCGCGCCGCGGAAGAAGGCCCAGCGGGTGGTGCGCGGGTCGAGCAGGCCGCCGACGGCGAAGACGACGACGGCGAGGATGTTCGACTGGATGGTGAAGAAGCTGAGGAAGTTGGACAGCGGGCCGGTGCGCTCGGAGTTGGCGGCGGCGATCGCCGCGATACCCAGCACCGCGGCCGCGACCCGCAGGACCCGCGTGACCATCGACCCCATGCGCGCAGCCTCCCACGTGATCGCGGAGGATGGGCAGGTGACCGAGACCCTGGAGCTGGTGCCGGCGCTGTCCCGGCCCGACCTGCTGGCCGGTCCGGTGCTGGCCGCCCTGCAGGGCGTCGCCGACAGCGACCGGATCACCGTGGCCGGCATCGACCCCGCGCTGGCCGACACGGCCGCGTTCTGCGAGCGCTACGGCGTGCCGCCGCAGGAGTCGGCCAACTGCGTCGTCATCGCCGGCAAGCGCGACGGCGAGGCCCGCCACCTCGCCTGCGTCGTGCTGGCCACGACCCGGGCCGACGTCAACGGCATCGCCCGCAAGCGGCTGGACGTGCGCAAGGCGTCGTTCGCGCCGATGGACGAGGCGGTGGCCGCGACCGCGATGGAGTATGGCGGGATCACCCCGATCGGCCTGCCGCCGGGTTGGCCGGTGCTGGTGGACCGGGCCGTGGCCGAGGCGCCGGCGGTGGTGATCGGCTCCGGCCTGCGCCGCTCGAAGCTGCGACTGCCCGGGCCGGTGCTGGCCGGCCTGCCCGGCGTCGAGGTCGTCGACGGGCTCGGCCGGTGACGGTCACGATCGGGGTGGAGGAGGAGTTCCACCTCGTCGACCCCGCCCAGCGGGTGCTGGCCGACCACGCCGAGCAGGTGCTGGCCGCGTCCACGGACCTGGAGCTGGACCTGCACGCGGAGCTGCAGCGGTCCGAGGTCGAGACGGCCACCGGCGTCTGCACGACGCTGCCGGAGCTGCGGGACCAGCTGGTCGAGCGGCGGCGGGCGGCGGTGGCGGCCGCGTCCGCGCTGGGGCTGGCCGTGGTCGCGGCGGGCACGGTGCCGGCCCCGTTCGACCTGTCCGGGCAGCCGTTCCCGGAGCACCGCTACGAGCACCTGGTCGCCGAGTACGCGGAGGTCGGCCGGCAGCAGCTGGTCTGCGCCATGCAGACCCAGGTCGGGGTGGAGGACCGGGAGGCGGCGGTGGCGGCGCTGCCGGCCGTGCAGGCCTGGCTGCCGGTGCTGCTGGCGCTGTCGGCCAGCTCGCCCTACTTCGACGGCGCCGACACCGGCTACGCCTCGTACCGGTCGGTGCTGTGGTCGCGGTGGCCGTCGGCCGGGCCGGTGCTGCCGTTCGCCTCCGCCGCCGAGTACGACGAGACGGTCCGGGCGCTGGTCGAGTCGGGCACGGTGGCCGACCGCGGCATGATCTATTTCGACGTCCGGCCCTCCGCCCGGTATCCGACCCTGGAGGTGCGGGTCTGCGACTCGGTGCCGGTGCTGGAGGACGCGCTCACGCTGGCCGGGTTGGCCCGGGCGCTGGTGGTGACGGCGCTGCGGTCGGTCGCCGGGACCGGGCCGGCATGCCCGGCGCCGCGGCCGGAGCTGGTCCGGGGCGCCCGCTGGCGGGCCGCGCGGTCGGGTCTGTCCGGCGTGCTGGTCGACCCGCGCGGGTCGGCGGCCCGGCCGGCCCGGGAGGTCGTGGCGGCCCTGCTGGACCAGGTCCGGCCGGCTCTGGACCAGCTCGGCGACTGGGACCTCGTCTCCGACGGCGTCGAGGCGATCCTGCGTCGCGGCAACTCGGCCGAGCGTCAGCTCGCCGCCGGCGACCTCCCGGCCGCCGTGGACCAGCTCGTCCACGAGACCCGGGCGCAGCTGTGAACAGCGCGAAGGGCCGGTGGGT
>DATDKW010000251.1:0-16100 GCA_036519715.1 Mycobacteriales bacterium | reverse complement strand
CCCACGTACAGCAGGTTCGTCTCCGGGTCGAACGTGCCGGTGACCCAGCAG
Organism: Mycobacteriales bacterium; assembly: GCA_036519715.1. Taxonomy (GTDB): domain Bacteria; phylum Actinomycetota; class Actinomycetes; order Mycobacteriales; family CADCTP01; genus CADCTP01. Next base: position 16,049 of record DATDKW010000251.1, on the reverse strand, counting down.
TTCGCGCCACCACGCGCCCAGGCCTCGCCGTCGGCGGGCCAGGTCTCCGAGCCGGGTTCCCCGGGCTTCGGCACCGTGTAGCAGCGCCAGACGTGGTCTCCGGTCTCCACGTCGAAGGCGTCCAGGTGGCCGCGCACCCCGAACTCCCCGCCCGAACTGCCGACGATGACCATGTTCTTCACGACCAGCGGCGCGACCGTGGCGCTCTCCCCGGCCCGCACGTCGCCGTAGGTCCGGTCCCAGACCCGCTTGCCGGTGGTGGCGTCGAGCGCGAGCACCCGAGCATTCGCGGCGACGAAGAAGACCTTTCCCTGCGCCACCGCGACCCCACGATTCACGTTCCCGCAGCACAGGGACACGTCGAAGGGGACGGCGTGCTTGTACCGCCAGATCTCCACGCCCGTCTTCGCGTCGAGGGCCCAGACCCAGCCGTCCCAGCCGGAGAGGAACATGACCCCGTCGACGACGATCGGGGTGGCCTCGAAGGAGTAGGTCGATGCGCCCGCGATCAGGCCGGTCGTGCCGGCCTGGAACACCCAGGCGGGCAGGAGGCGCTTGACGTTCTCCGTGTTGATCTGGTCCAGCGGGCTGTACCGCTGCCCGTTGTAGGCGCCGTAGTAGGTGAGCCAGTTCTGGGGCTCCTCGCGGGCGTTGAGAATGCGTTCGTAGTTGACGCCGGCCACCACCGGCGGCGCAACCTCTCCGCCCGCGACCTTGCTGGTCAGTCTTGCCTGGTCGACAGCCTCACCCGCGTCGACGTAGTCAGCAGTCGTCATGTCCTCCTCCTCCCTACGGCCGTGGCTGGGCCGGGCGGTCGAGGCGAGCCTCCGGCGGGGCGTCCCCCAGAACGACGATGGCCCCGGTCAGTCCCCGGCCTTCGTCGTTTCCGGTGGGGGAGCTGAACCAGTAATATCCCGGCCCGTCGAGGTTGAGGGTCGCCCGCCCGCGCGAATGGTTCACCAACCAGATGAATTTTCGGTCGCCGTTGCTCGGCAGGAGCGCACAGTGCGTGTTCCGGTCGTCATTGACGAGCTCGAGGTCGATGTCACCCCCGTGCGGCATCACCAGAATAGAGGGATCCCAGGCCAGCTCGTCGGGGTTGATGCGGATCGTGGCCTGCATGCGGCCGTCCGATCCTTCGGTGGCCCGCCCGATGTTCCCGGTTCCTAGCACCCGACCCAGCGCTGCCTTGTTCTGCACGTCCAACCCCAGCTGGCTCAGCAGATCGGCTCGTTCCTGCGCGGTCGTCATCGGGATTCACCTCCTCGTCCAGAATCCTGATCGATCCCTAATTGCCTTCCATATTCGGTTGCAATCACGGTGGTGTTCGGCACGAGGGCACTCGGCTGTCATCCCGGCAATATGAAACAACGGCACGTCGCCCAATTGTGTCGCACGATGCCTGACCGGAATTCAGTAATTAGGCAGACCTTACGCCCGGCGAATCACACCGACAAGAGTGAGCGCCAATCGGGCCGGCTGCTGCCGCTCGTCCGCCACCAGCTACCGCTCGCACCCGATCTGCCACCGCTAACAGGCGCAGGGCCGCACCACACCCCGTCGGGCCGCGGCCGGCAGCAGTCCTGATCGACACCGGCCACCCGGGCACGACGCCGCCCTGGCCTCCGTGCCCCGACGGTGGGTCAGGCGAGGTCGTACCGATCGAGGTTCATGACCTTGTCCCACGCGGCCACGAAGTCATGCACGAACTTCTCCGCGGCGTCGTCGCTCGCGTAGACCTCCGCGAGCGCCCGCAGCTCGGAGTTCGAGCCGAAGACGAGGTCGACGCGGCTGCCGGTCCACTTGAGCTCGCCGGTGGCGCGGTCGTGGCCCTCGAAGGTCTCCGCGGCCGCGCCGTCCCCGGACGTCGCCGTCCACTCCGTGCCCATGTCCAGCAGGTTCACGAAGAAGTCGTTGGTCAGCGACCCGGGCGCCGCGGTGAACACGCCCAGCGGGGACTGCCCGGAGTTCGCGCCCAGCACCCGCAGGCCACCCACGAGGACGGTCATCTCGGGCGCGCTCAGGGTCAACAGGTTCGCCCGGTCGACCAGCAGGTGCTCCGACGGCAGCCGGTTGCCACTCCCGCGGTAGTTGCGGAACCCGTCCGCGGCCGGCTCGAGCGCGGCGAAGGACTCCGCATCGGTCCACTCTTGCGTGGCGTCCGTACGTCCCGGTGTGAAGGGGACCTGGACGTCGTGGCCGGCGGTCTTGGCGGCCTGCTCGACGGCGGCGGCCCCGCCGAGCACGATGAGGTCGGACAGAGAGATCCTCGTGTCTCCGGTCTGGGAGCCGTTGAAGGCTTCCTGGATCCCCTCCAGGGTGCTCAGCACCTGCGCCAGCGTGTCGGGGTCGTTGACCTCCCAGCCCCGCTGCGGCTCGAGACGGATGCGCGCCCCGTTGGCCCCGCCGCGCTTGTCGCTGACGCGGAACGTCGAGGCCGACGCCCACGCGGTGGAGACGAGCTGGGAGACCGACAGCCCGGAAGCGAGGATCTGGTCTTTGAGCGCGGCGATGTCCGCCGCCCCGACCAGCTCGTGGTCCACGGCGGGGACCGGATCCTGCCAGAGCAGCGTCTCCTGGGGGACCAGCGGCCCGAGGTAGCGCTGGATCGGGCCCATGTCGAGGTGCGTCAGCTTGAACCAGACCCGGGCGAAAGCGTCCGCCAGCTGGTCCGGGTTCTCCAGGAACCGCCGCGAGATCGGCTCGTAGACCGGGTCCAACCGCAGCGCGAGGTCCGTCGTCAGAATCGTCGGAGCGTGTGCTTTCGACGGATCATGGGCATCCGGCACGGCGCCGGCCCCGGCGCCGTCTCTCGGGATCCACTGCCACAGACCGGCGGGGCTCAGCTCCAGGGCCCACTCGTAGCCGAACAGGGTCTGGAAGAAGCTGTTGTCCCACCTCGTCGGGGTGGGAGTCCACGTACCCTCGAGCCCGCTGGAGATCGCGTCCGCGCCCTTGCCGGTGCCGTAGCCGCTCTTCCAGCCCAGGCCCTGCTCCTCGAGGGGGGCGCCCTCGGGTTCGGGGCCGAGGTACTTGTCCGGATCGGCCGCCCCGTGGGTCTTGCCGAACGTGTGCCCGCCCGCGATCAGCGCGACGGTCTCCTCGTCGTTCATCCCCATGCGCCGGAACGTCTGGCGGATCTCCCGGGCCGCCGTGAGCGGGTCCGGGACGGTGTTCGGGCCCTCCGGGTTGACGTAGATGAGGCCCATCTGGGCCGCGGCCAGAGGGTTCTCCAGCTCCCGGACGCCGCGGTGGCGCTCGTCGCCGAGCCAGGCGCGCTCGGGACCCCAGTAGACGTCGTCGGGCTCCCAGACATCCGCCCGGCCGCCGGCAAAGCCGAACGTCGGGAAACCCATCGTCGCCAGGGCGCGGTTGCCCGCGAAGATCATCAGGTCGGCCCAGGAGATCGTGCGGCCGTACTTCTTCTTCACCGGCCAGAGCACCCGGCGAGCCTTGTCGAGGTTGCGATTGTCCGGCCAGCTGTTCAGCGGTGCGAAGCGCTGCATGCCGGCAGCCGGGCCGCCTCGGCCGTCGTCGATGCGGTACGTCCCGGCGCAGTGCCACACCATCCGGATCACGAGCGGCCCGTAGTGGCCGAAGTCGGCCGGCCACCACTCCTGCGAGGTCGTCAGCACCTGGTCGACGTCCCTCGCCAGGGCGTCGAGGTCGAGGGTCCGGAACTCCGCGGCGTAGTCGAACTCCGGACCCATGGGGTCGGCCGCGGCGGGGTTCTTCCGGAGGATCCTCAGGTCGAGCTGGTCCGGCCACCAGTCGCGGTTGCCCGCGCGTGCGCCCTCGGCCGGGTCACTGCGGCGCCGGGCTGAGACAGGGGGGAGGCCGAGGCCGCCCCCGCTCCCCTCATTCGTCTCGCCGACAACGGCGTCCGGGCTGTCCGACACGGGAAGTCCCTCCGGAAACAGGGGTGTGCTGGGGAATTCAGATGTCCAGCGCGCGGCGTACGGCCGGCGCGTTCCGCCGGGAAACCGGCACCATCTCGTGCGTCCGGTCATCCATGACCAGCGACAGCTCGCCCTTGAGCCCGCGCTCGATCTCCCGGACGCGGCTGAGGTTGACCACATACCGGCGGTGCACCCGCAGGAAGCCGACATCCGCCAGCTCACCGTCGAGCTTGTCCAGGCTCTGCGAGGCGGCTCGCAATCGCCCCTGATCGGTAGACAGCCACACGTCGTTTCCCTCCGATTCAGCGAAGGAGACTTCCGGCACCCGCAGCAGCACCATCCGGTTGTCGCGCATCGCGACCAGCCGGCGCGGCTGCGCCCGAGAGTGCGCGTGCCCCTCCGCCTGGGGCACCTGCGCCCCGTCGGAGGCACCGAACGAGACCAGGCTCCCGATCAGGTGACCGGAGGAGAAGACGGGCCGGATGCCGATCGAGGTCGGCTCGTCGGCGAGGTGGGGGAAGATCTGCGTCGAGCCGACCCAGTCGGGATTGTGGGCTGCCTGCCTACTGGCATACCGGGCGGCTGCGATCAGTTCCGGCAGCCCGGGGTTCCATCGCAGCGTCGGGTCGACCGCCGGGGTGGCTGCCGGGACCCCCAGGAGCACGCTGGCCATGTCGTCGGCGATCACGACCTTTCCCGCCGTGTCCACCGCGGCGAGCGCCGCACTGGAGCGTGCCCTGGCCTGGGTGTAGGCCGCGACCAGCTCGGCGCCGCTGTCCCGAGCGCGCCTCTTCAGCGTGCGCTGGGTCATGGTGACCGCGTTCGCCAGCCAGCTTCCCGCGGACGCCGGGAGCTGGCTGCGCCAGCACGAGATGTTCAGGACCGCGATCGGCTCCCTGGACACGACATCACGCACCGCGATGCCTGCGCAGACCCAGTTGTGGAACCCCTGGCACCAGTGCTCGGGGCCCCTGATCGGTACCGGGCCGTGCGCCTCGAGCGCCGTGCCCATGCCGTTCGTGCCGGCCGCGCACTCCGACCAGCAGAACCAGGGCGCCAGGTTGGAGTCGGTGGCTCTGGCGAGCGTGGCCTGGTCTCCCCACTCGGCCAGGATCCGGCCGGTGGCATCCGTGACGGTGACGACGCCGCCGAGGTTGCCCACGTGATGTGCCACGGAGGCGGCACAGAAGCCCAGCTCGGCGAAGACGACATCATGTTCGGGCGAATGGTCGGGCTCTGCGACAGCCACCGGAGCCGCTGTGAGGTGAGGGTCGACCCGGTATTGCTCCCGGCAGCGATGCCAGGAGATCGCAACCACGGGCCTGACACCCGGGACCTGATCTTCGCCCTTCACGAACCGTTCCCACGCCGCCAACACGGTGCCGCTGCCCGGGCTCGCCGCCATGGGCTCAAGCCGATGTGCGTCCTTCATGGTGGAGAACCGCCTCTGGTCCATCCCCAACGTCCGACGGCATGCGGGGTCCGTGCCGGTCGCCGCTGGTCGCGGCCGGGCCTACAGCGGACTGGGCACTACGTCGCGTGTCTTCCTGCTTCGTCACTCGTTCCAGGCCGTGTCACAGACCGGCAGTCCCACCCTAGGTACCGTTGTCCGGCTGCGCACGTCCCTCCGGGGCTGTGCGGGGCCCGATGTGGGCTCCTGGCCAGCCCGGACCAGCGCATCCACGGGCAAAGTGCGCCCCTCCCGACAGGCGGTCCATTCCGTAGATCGGGCACCGGCCGACGCGAAGCCGGCGCATCGGACGTCGTGGTGGCGGAGACCCCGGGGCGCGTGGGCACCGGCGAAGCGTCGGCTGTCAGCAGCGGGACAGGTGATCCCGGCTGCCTGGTGCGTCGGATCGCCAGGCGGATGCGGCCGGTCCCGGTCCCGGCTCATGCGCCGCTGCGAGACAGCAGGCCGGCCACGACGGTGCCGAGCTGGCCGACCGCCTCGACAGCGGGCGCGTGAGGCTTCCAGCCGATGACTCCGTCAGGGCGGATGAGCGCGGCTCCCGTCCACCCGGCCCCCGCCGTTGCGGCGGGCGGTTCCGCGGACCGGGACAGGGCGCCGGGGTCGACCGGCGGCACGGCGATGGCAACCCCGAGCGCGGCCTCGACCTCGCCCGCCGCCCGCCGCCAGAGGTCCTGCGCCTGGTCGGCCAGCAGCGCGAACCCGGGGCCAGCAGCGTCCAGTGTTGAAGTCTGAGTACCGTCGCCGGCCAGCGGCAGGTGCGGTACGCGGGCACCCACGGTCCAGGTCCGCGCGTGCGGGTCGTCAAGTTGCTGCTCGGGAGCAACCTCCGCGTGTACCGCCGAGGACCGGTAGATCGCGCCGAGTTCGATGGCCGCGTCATCGAGGGGCGGCATCAGGTCGTCCCTGGGCAAGGATGGATCCACTCTCAGCGCGTAACGCGCGTATGCCTGCTCCACGGTGAGCGCTGAGATCGGCCGCCGTTCGGCGCTGTAGGTGTCCAGGAGACCCGGCCCGGCGATGCCCCGGGTGACGAGGGCTAGTTTCCAGGCCAGATTGTGGGCGTCGGCCACGCCCGTGTTTCCGCCGAACCCGCCGGTCGGGGGCATCACATGGGCGGCGTCCCCGGCCAGGAAGACTCGCCCGCTCTGCAGGGACTCGGCGGTAGCGGCCATCGCGCTCCAGCGCTGGACGCTCTCGATGTCGACCGGCAGGCCGGGCTCGCTGCCGAGCGCGGTGCGTACCCACTCGACGCACCGCTCCTCGGTGACGTCCTCGCCCACATGGGTGTTCCGGGCACCACCTGGCCCGAGGGTCGCGAAGACGGCCAGGAAGCCGGAGTCGCCGGTGATGGAAAATCTGAAGAACCCCGTCAGTTCCGGGTGGTTGACGTACACCACGCTGAGATTCCGGTCGCCCATGAGGTGGTTCACATCGGCCTTGAAATAAATGGTGACGCAGTCGGCGAAGCTGCCGCGGCCGGTCATGGGTATGCCCAATTGCTTCCGGACAGCACTGTGCGCACCGTCGGCCGCGACGAGATAGTCGGAGATGACGATCTCCTCAGCGGCCGAACCGTGCGGTCGGATCACCGAGGCGACGTGGTCGTCGCGGGTCTCGAAAGAGACCAGGTCGGTGCCGAACAGATGCTGCGCACCGAGGTCGGTGGCCCGCCGGCGGAGGATCGGCTCCAAACCGACCTGGGTGACGAAGAGCCGGTCGGTAGGGCTCAGGCCCTCCACCCCGTCGTTGTACGACCGGTAGAAGTAGGCCAGCTCCTTCCCGCCCAGGCTCTCCACCGCGACGATGGCGCCGCCCTGCCGGAATTCCCTGGCGGCGGCCTCCTCCACTTCGCCCTGCAGCCCGACGGAACGGAAGATCTCCATCGTCCGCTGGTGGAATGACGCGGCGCGAGGATGGATCGCGGTGGCAGCGTGGCTCTCGACGACGAGATGCGGCACCCCGTAGCTGGCAAGCAGCACCGATGCGGACAGGCCGACCAGGCTGCCGCCCACCACAAGGACCGAAGTGTGACGTTCGAGCACGGCATGCTCCATCTCTGGGCCGCGCCGCACCTGTGCCAGCCGTCGGTGCCTGTCGCCCTCCGGTGACAGCTGCCTGCGCAGCGGAAGTAGAGCCGGAACCGGGTGGTCCGGATGGCCGCGACCAGCCTACGACCGCACCGGGGTCACCGACGGGTGCGAACCCGTCGACAGCGCACTCCGGCGACTTGTCCCGGGAACATCAGCTGACCGGGACGCCGATGGCGGCGGCGCCGAGTCCCAGCAAGGCGCAGACCCCCAGGGTCCGGAGAACGGACCAGCGCGCCCGGAAGATCATGACGGCGGCGAGCGCAGCGACGACGAGGGCGACCGGCCGGACGGAGTCCAGTTGGGGGAGGTCCAGGTGGACAGGGCCCCAGTGGTACTCCGTCGTCCGGGCGAAGAGGGTGTGCAGCGCGAAGTAGACCGCGAGGTTCGCGATGACCCCGACCACTGCCGCGGTGATCCCGGTCATGGCGGCGGACAGGGCATGGTTGCCGCGCAGCCGCTCGACGTACGGGGCGCCGAGGAAGATGAAGACGAAGCAGGGTACGAAGGTGACCCAGGTCGTCAGCAACGCGCCGAGCAACGCGCCGACCCAGGGGTTGAGGCCGCCTGGGTCGCGGTAGGCGCCGACGAAGGCGACGAACTGCACCACCATGATCAACGGGCCCGGGGTGGTCTCGGCCAGCGCCAGGCCGCGGACCATCTCGCCGGGCGCCAGCCAGCCGTAGACCTCGACGGCGCGCTGGGCGACGTAGGCGAGCACCGCGTACGCGCCGCCGAAGGTGACCAGAGCCGTACCGGAGAAGAACAGGCCCTGCTGAGTGAACACGCTGTCCCGGCCCGACAGCAGCGCGACCGCGGCCAACGGCGCCAGCCACAGCACCAGACCGACGGCCAGGACCTTCACCGCGCGGCGACCGGTCGGTCGTTCGGCGTGCAGCGCGTCGTCGGGGATCAGCGGTGGCGGACCGGTGTCTCCGGAGCTGTGACCGCCGCGCGATCGCAGCGTGTGCGGAGCCAGGCGTCCGAGCAGCCAGCCGACGAGCGCCGCGGCCACGACGACCACCGGGAACGCAACCGAGAACAGCGCCAGCGCGAGGAACGCGGCCACGGCGAGGCAGACGAGCGCCGGGTGCGCCAACGCCCGTTTCCCGACCCGTACGACCGCCTGCACGACGATGGCCAGCACGGCCGGGGCCAGCCCGGCGAACAGCGCGGTGACGGCGGTGGTCGTGCCGTATGCGACGTAGACGGCCGACAGGGCCAGCAGCGCGACGACCCCGGGGATGACGAACAGGGTGCCCGCGGCGAGCCCGCCGCGGGTCCCGTTGAGCAGCCAGCCGGTGTAGATCGCCAGCTGCTGGGCCTCGGGTCCCGGCAGCAGCATGCAGTAGTTCAGCGCGTGTAGGAACCGCTGCTGACCGATCCACCGCTTGTCGTCCACCAGCGTCCGCTGCATGACCGCGATCTGCCCGGCCGGGCCGCCGAAGGTCTGCAACGAGATCAGGAACCACGCCCGTACGGCCTCGCCGAACGGAATCAGATCACCCGACCGCACCGGGGCCGCGGCCGCGGCGTCCGGCCGCCCACCGCCGGGCCCCTCCCCAGGCCGGCGGACGGCTCGCAGCTCCGCCGCCAGCTCGCGCACCCGTGCGGCGAGCTCGTCCCGTACTTCCCGCGCGGCGGCGGGCGTCTGGACCGGGGTCCGCGACACCTCCCAGGACCGCTGCGGAACACCAACCGGAAGGGACTCCGACCGGTTGATCGAGACGATCAGGTCGGCGTCCCGGGTCAGCGCATCGGTCAGCGCCCTCGGGGATTCGGCGGGCGGCGCGACACCGGCCGCCGCCAGCGCTGCCATCGCCAGCGGGTTCATCGCCAGGTCCGGGTCGGGGCCGGCCGAGCTCACCCGGACCTCGTCCCCCAGCTCCTGCCGCAGCAGCGCCGCCGCCATCGCCGACCGCGCGGAGCCGTGCTCGCACACGAACAGCACCCTCGGCGTCCCGACCGCGCCACTGGCACCGGCACCGGACTGCAGCGGGCCGCTCATGCCGGCTCCCGGCCGGACAGCAGCGCGCGCCGGTAGAACTCGTAGAGCCCGTCGAAGACAGGACCGGACACCGTCAGCGTCCGCTCGTCCGAGCCCATCAGCGACAGTCCGCGCAGGACGACGTCCAGCCCGGGCGCCTCCGCCGCGTCGTACCGCTGGTCGTCCAGGTCGGCCTCGTGCACGATCTGCGCGATACGCCAGAGGACCGGGTCGGCCATGTCGTGCCGCCGCAGGATCGTCTCGAAGGTGCAGTCCCCGCCATGGTGCGACAGCTCGACACCGCGGATGTCGAAGGCGGTCGCGTCCGCGGGCACGTCGTTCGGGTCGTCGACGAAGACGAACACCGCACCGGGATCGAGGAATCGCCGGATCAGCCAGGCACAGGCGGCCCGGTCGATGTGCACTCCGGCGCGAGTGGCCCACTTCACGGCCGCCGTCCCTGAGCCCCGGCGGAACCGGCGACGCCATCAGCCAGTGCGCGGAGAGCGGCCGCGGCACCCTCCCGTTCCGGCGGCGGGAAGTAGTCGCGGCGGGTGATCTCCCGCCACTGCCGCCGCCACCGCTGCACGGCCCGCGCCCGATCCGGCCCGGCCGCCACCTCCCCGGCGACGGCGTCGGCGAGGGCGACGTACTCGGCCGCACGGGCCCTCGCCATCGCCGCGACGACCGCCTCCTCCTGCGCCGCGGTCGACGGCCGGGCCAGCCACACCCCCGCCTCTCCGCCGGCTTCCGCCACCTCCTCCGCCAGCCACTCGACCTGCTCGCGGGTACGCGCGTCAGCCGGCAACGCCACCAGCCCATCACCGAGCTGCGCCACACCCAGCCGCCTCAGCCGCCGCCACAGCGTGATCCGCGGCGTCGACGGCTCGCGCGGCAGCTGATACGTGAGCAGCACCCACTCTCCAGGCCCTCGCGGCGCAGGCTTGTCATCGACCACGACCTGCAGTGTAACCATGGTTACAAGCGCGAGAGACGGCCCGCGTGCTGTCGTCCGCAGGTGTGGGCTTGCGCACTCTGACCGGCGCCGCCCGCTGCGGCGCGACCCGATGTTCCGCCGAGGCATGAGCCCGGTCAGGCTCCGGACCGGGGAATGTCAGCCAGTTGATGGTCGTCGGCCCGCGGCGATGTTTCGTTCTTACCCTCTCAAGCTGCCTTATGTCGGGTTATACCGGTGCAGAGTTCGTCATAGACGTCGGTCATGCGTCTGACCACCTCGGGCCACCCCCACATCTCGCAGACGTCTCGCAACGCGGCTTCGCCGAGTTGGCGACGAAAAGATGGGTGGGTGGCGAGCTCGATCAACACGCGCGCCAGGGCATCGGCATCTCGGGGCGGAAACAACCGTCCGGTGAGGCCGTCGTTCAGGATCTCTTCAGGTCCGCCGACGTCGGCCGCGGCGATCGCGCCGGATCGGGAGACGGCGCGCGCGCCGGCCGGATCATCGATCAGCTGATCGAGAACGATCACCGGACGGGTCTGCGGGACGCGGAGCGAGCGGCGCGTTTCGACAGGGACGCTGCCGGCGTCAGCTGGTGTCGGCCGCGAACTTTTCCACCACGTCGCTGGAGCCTGCGACGATGATCACGTCGTCGGCCCGGAGACGCGTCTCCGGCCGGGCGTAGATGAAGCTCTCGCCGGGTCGATTCACGCCGACGATCGTCACCCCGTACCTGCCGCGCAGCGCCGACTCGGCCAGCGTCCGGTCGTGGGCCTCCCGCGGTGCCCGCATCTTGATGATCGCGAAGCCGTCGTCGAACTCCATGTAGTCCATGAGCCGACCGCTGATCAGGTGGGCGACCCGCTGCCCGGTGTCCCGCTCCGGGTACACGACGTGACCGGCGCCGATGCGCTCCAGGATGCGGCCGTGCGGGGTCGTGATCGCCTTCGCCCAGATCTCCCGGATGCCGAGGTCGATCAGAACGCCGGTGCTGAGCAGACTGGCCTCTATCCCGGTGCCGATCGCGACCACGGCGCGGTCGAAGTCCGCGGCACCCAGCTGCCGCATGGCGGCCTCGCTGGTCGCGTCGGCCTGGACGACGTGGGTGAGCTGGTCCGAGTACTCCTGCACCAGCGCGGGATCGGCGTCGACCGCCATCACGTCGTGCCCGAGCTGGGCGAGGCTGACGGCGAGAGAGCTGCCGAAGCGCCCCAGCCCGATGACCAGCACGGCGCCGGCATGGATTCCCCTAGCCAACGATGGGTCGCTCCTCCGGTAGGCGGTACAGCTTGCGGCGCTCCCGCAGCGCCAGCGCCGATGCCAGCGTGATCGGGCCGATGCGACCGGCGAACATCAGCCCGATAAGAACGTACTGCGCGGACCCGGGCAAGGTCGCGGTGATGCCGGTCGAGAGGCCGACGGTCCCGAACGCCGAGACGGCCTCGAACAGCACCGCGTCCAGCTCCAGACCGGACAGTCCCTGCAGCGTCACCGTCCCGGACACGACCAGGGCGACGCTCAGCAGGGCCACCGACAACGCCTGGCGCAGCACCGCCGGGGGCAGCTGCCGGCCGAACACGTCGACCGTGGGGTCGCCCCGCGCCTCGGCCAGGATCGCGAAGAACAGCAACATGAAGGTGGTGACCTTGATGCCGCCCGCGGTTCCGCCGCTGCCGCCTCCGATGAACATGAGCACATCGGTGACCAGGAGGCTGGTCTCATTCGCGTCGGCGTAGTCGATCGAGTTGAACCCGGCGGTACGGGGCTGCACGCCACCCTGGAACAGGCTCACGAGCAGCTTGTCCGGGCCGCCGAGCGGACCGAGGGTCGCCGGGTTGCGCCATTCCAGGGCCAGGAACGCGACCGTGCCGCCGACGAGCAGCGCGGCGGTGCCCAGCAAGGTGATCTTCGTGTGGACCGACCATCGCCGAGGCGTGCGGAGCTCCCTGCCCAGCTCGAAGACCACCGGGAAGCCGAGCCCACCGATGACCACCGCGGCGGCGAGCGGCAGGCAGATGATCGGGTCGGTCGCGAAGCCGATCAAGTTGTCGCTGTACAGTGCGAAGCCGGCGTTGTTGAACGCGGACACGGCCTGGAACACGCCCTGGTACGCCGCGAGCCCCGCCTGCGTGTCGTAGTGCAGCCACAGCCGCAGCCCGAGGACGATCGCGACGGTCGCCTCGACCGAGAAGCTGATCAGGGCGACCCCGCGCACCACCCGGCGGACGTCGCCCAGGCCCAGAGCCTTGGTCTCCGCCGCGGTCAGCACCCGGCTCCGGAGGCCCATCCGCCGCGCCACCGCCAGGCCGAGCAGCGACGCCGAGGTCATGAAGCCCAGGCCGCCGAACTGGATGCCGGAGAGGATGACCGTCTCCCCGAACGTCGTCCAGTGCGTCGGGGTGTCGACGACGACAAGCCCGGTCACGCACACCGCGGACGTCGCGGTGAACACCGCCTGCAGGAACGTCGTCGGCGGGCCGTCCCGGTGCGCCGGCGGCAGCATCAGCAGGACCGTCACGACGAGGATCGCCGTCGCGAAGCCGGCCATCACGACGAACCCCGGCCGACGCAGCTGCCGGCCGGCGGCGCGGCCGAGCCGCCGCCGCCACCGAGACAGGTAAGGCACCCAGCTCCTCCCGCTGCCGGCCCGCGGAGGGAGTACAGCACACCGCGGCCGTCGCGGCGGGCCGCGGGTCCGGCACCGATGGCGGCGACCGGCCTCGGGCCTTCGGCGAGCCCGTCCCGCACGGCCGGCGACTGCCCTGCTCGCCGGGCTCATTCCCCGCACTCAGCTCCGATCCCGCCGGGACGCTTGACGGAAGCGAGAGGAAGGCGAAGCGCCCGGCTGGCCGGGGACCGTCGGCTCCGCCGCCCGGCCGGTGGCCCCGTCGGTACCCGGCGGGTTGCCGGCGCCCGGCCCGGCCGGGACGGGGCCGCACCCGGGGCGGCGGCGGTGAGGGCGACCGTGACGAGGACCTGCGACGAGGCTGCGGTCCGGGCCGCTCTCGGGAACCGCCGGCCGTATTCCGCGGCCGCGTCCCGGAAGGCCGGTGTCCCGGCCCGGACCAGCTGGGCCCGGCCCGGGCGGTCCCGTCCGGCGAGCAGGATGCGGACCTCGGCCCCGCCGTCGAGGTTGCGCCACCAGCGCTTCCGTTCGGCGTGGGCGGGCAGCAGGACGAGCCGGTCGCCGGTTCGCGCGTACTGCACGGGGAGGGCGAAGACCTGCCCGGTGCGCCGGCCGCGGACGGTGATCCGCGCCAACGAGCCGCTGAGCAGGCGGTGCCAGCGGGACCGCAGCACGGCCATGACGATCCGGTTGCCGGTCGGCTGCCTGCCCCGTCCCGCGTTCGACACGGATCCTCCTCTGCCACCACCAGCCTGGCGCGCCGCGATCCGGCCGAGCAGAGCCGAAGGTCCTGCGCCGGGATCAGCGGCGGGCGCGGTTCAGGTCGCGGGCAGGGCCCGGACCGCCGGCGCGGTGCGGACCGCGCGTCTGGTCCTGCCGCTCCCGGCCCGCGTCACCGTCGTCGGGCCAGGACCGCGATGACGGCGACCAGGAGGGCGAACAGGGTCCAGCCCGCCAGGAGAGCTTCGGTGTCGGTCACGGCCGCACGACGTCCTCGAGCCGGGGCAGGTCGCCGCCCCGGACGGTGAGGGTGATGGACCCGGGTCCCCAGTCCCGGACGTGTTCGGCCGGGATGAACCGGGCCCGCCGGGCGGAGCGGGCGGTGGCGGCCCGGAGCAGCCAGGGGCCGGTCGCCCGCGCCTCGGCGAAGCCCCAGGCGTGGCACGCCGCCTCCACTCGCCCGCCGGGCCGGCCTGGCGATCTCCGGCGGGTGCAACTCATAGCCCGGAGACGGCGAATATGCGAGCGCCCGCCCCTGCCGATGGCGGCGGCGTTCGCCCGGGCCGGCTACGCCGACACCGGCCGCCACCGCCTCGACCTGGTCTGAGTGGTGCGGCGGGGAGGTCGTCGAGGACGTTCGCCGACCGGGCGGACGCCGGGCTCCTCCGAGGGGATAGGACGGAGGCGGAAGACGTGAGATCGTGTCGGCCTACGGGCTGACGGGAGTCGCTGACGTGCAGTGCCTGGCTGCGACCGGTGATTACCTGCGGGCACTGTCGAGGCAGGACCGCGGTGCTGCCCTCGGCGTGGCGACGCGGGCCGCGGACGCGCGGAGCCCGGCGGAGGTCATCGAGGCGATGCTCGCGCCGGCGCAGGCCGAGATCGGCCTGCGCACCCAGCGCGACGACTGGAGCATCGCCGAGGAGCACGCGGCCACCGCGATCACCGAGGTCGTGCTCAGTGTGCTCGCACAGCGGCAGCCGCCACCGGTGCCCCGCGGGTCGCCCGTCTGCGTGACCACCCCGTCCGGGGAGTGGCACGGGCTGGCCGCGCGGATGGTCGCCGAGGGCCTGCGGGCGCGGGGCTGGGACGCCATCTTCCTGGGCACCGACCTCCCGGACGACCACCTCGGGCGGTTCCTGCACCGGTTCCGGCCGGCCGCGTTGCTGCTCAGCTGCACCACCGCGGCCACGCTCCCGCAGCTCGCGCGCTCGATCGACGTGGCCGCGGAGGCCGGCGTCCCGACGATCGTCGGCGGGGCCGCGTGCGGCCCGGACGCGCACCGGGCGCGCGCGGTCGGGGCGACCGCGTGGGCGCCGGACACGGCGTCCGCACACGGGTTGCTCCGCCGGTGGATCGACGAGGACGTCCCTCCTCCGCCGGCGCGGCGGGCCGGCATCCCGCCGGCGTACCTCGCCGTCCTCGACCGCCGCAGCCGGCTGGTGGACCGGCTGGCGGCCCGGTCGGAGGGCGCGATCCCGCCGTCCGGGGCCGACACCCGGGGCGCACCGTCGATCCGGCAGGTCGGCGCCCAGCTGGTGGACGCGCTGGCGGCGAGCCTGTTCGTCGACGACCCGCGGCTGTTCCAGGAGCACGTCGACTGGCAGATCGACATGCTGGACGCCCGGGGGACACCGCCGGAGACGACGTGGACCCTGCTGGAGGTCCTGCAGCAGGCGGTGATCGACCTCCCGGCCGCGGAACGCGTCACCGCGATCAGACCACGGAGCGCCTGATCGCCGGCAGATGAGGAAGCGCCCCGGTCCGTCGCCTCAGGCCTGGTCGAGAGGCGACCACGTCGGCGACCCGCAGCGCCGCACCGCCGCCGACGGCGGGCGTCCCGCCGATCGGCGCGAATCGCACCGGCAGCCCCGGGTCGGCGGCCGCGGACTAGGGCGCGCCGATCCCCGGCGGATGCCAGCGGGTGTGCCGGGTCCCGGCGCGGCCGGTGCGGATCAGCTCCAGCCGCGGCCGCGGGCCGTCGCTCCGGCCGACCTGCGGTCGCCGGCTCCCGGCCCGGAACGGCGCCGGCCAGACGACCCCCGGGTACCCCTGCTCGGCCGCGGCATGCAGCGTCCACTGTGGATCGTAGAGGTGTGCCCGGCCCAGCGCGCACAGGTCCGCGCGACCGGCCAGGATGACGGAGTTGACGTCGTCCCATGAGGACAGTGCGCCGACCGCGACGACGGCGGTGCCGAACTCGCGGCCGACCTCGTTGCGGATCCGGTCGGCGAACGGGGTCTGGTACGACCGGCCGTACTGCGGCCGCTCCTCCTTGACCACCTGGCCGGTGGAGACGTC
>DATDKW010000250.1:0-2058 GCA_036519715.1 Mycobacteriales bacterium | reverse complement strand
GGGCAGCAGCAGTTCAAGATCGTCGGCCTCGCGCGGTACGCGGACGGCAAGTCCTCCCTCGGCGGCGAGACCTACGTGCTGTTCACCACCGAGACCGCGCAGAAAGTGCTGGACACGCCGGGCGAGTACACCGACATCCAGGTGGCCGCCCGGGACGGGGTGGGCCAGGCCGAGCTGCGGGACCGGATCGCCGCCGCGCTGCCAGCGGGTGTCGAGGCGATCACCGGCCAGCAGTTCGCCGACGAGCAGGCCAGCGACGTCCAGCAAGGGCTCGGCTTCTTCAACACGTTCCTGCTGGTCTTCGCCGGCGTCGCGCTGTTCGTCGGCGCGTTCATCATCTTCAACACGTTCTCGATCCTGATCGCCCAACGCACCCGGGAGCTCGCCCTGATGCGGGCGCTCGGCGCCAGCCGGCGGCAGGTGAACCGGTCGGTGCTGTTCGAGTCCCTGATCGTCGGCGTCATTGCCTCGGCGGTCGGGCTACTGGCGGGCATCGGCGTCGCGATCGGGCTCAAGGCGGCGTTCAACGCCATCGGGGCGGAGCTTCCGCCCGGCCCGACGCTCCTCCTCCCGCGCACCGTGATCGCCGCGTTCGCGGTCGGCATCCTGGTCACAGTCGCGGCGGCGCTGATCCCGGCCCGGCGGGCGGCGAAGATCGCGCCGGTGGCCGCGATGCGGGACGCGGAGACCCCGGACCGGTCGCTCACCCGGCAGACCATCAGCGGCGTGGTGGTGCTCGTCCTCGGCGCCGTGGCCATGACTTTCGGGCTGACCGGCAGTGGGCTGCCCATCCTCGGCGTCGGCACGGCGCTCGCCTTCCTCGGCATCACGCTGCTCTCGCCGCTGGTGAGCCGGCCGGTGAGCCGGGCGGTCGGGTGGCTGTTCACCCGCCGGATCCCGGGCAAGCTCGGCCGGGAGAACGCGATGCGCAACCCGCGGCGGACCGCGTCCACCGCGGCCGCGCTGATGATCGGGCTGGCCCTGGTCAGCGCAGTCGGGGTGCTGGGCTCCTCGCTGAAGGGGTCGATCCAGCGCGTGGTCAGCGGCGCGGTAGGGGCGGACTTCGTCCTCGACTCGCAGACCTCCGGCATCTCCGAGCAGACCATGGGCGCGCTGCGGCAGCAGTCCGGGGTGGGCCAGGTCGACGGCCTGCGTTTCGACATGGTGCGGGTGAACGGCGAGCGCGAGAGCACCATCGCGACCTCGCCGGCGGCGATCGGGCAGACCATGTCGCTGCAGCAGAAGCAGGGCTCGGTGGGCGCGCTGCGGCCCGACGGCGTGCTGGTGTCGGACAAGGTGGTGGTGGACAAGGGCTGGCACGTCGGCGACAAGCTGAGCTTCGCCTTCCGGGACGGCAGCACGTCCCCGTTCACGATCGTCGGCACGTACAAGTCCAACCAGCTGGTCGGCGACTACGTGCTGGACCAGGCCGTGGCACCGCACTTCCACGACGGCAAGCTGTATGCGGTCGCGCTGGTGAAGGCCGCGTCCGGGGCCGACCTGGGGCAGCTGCGGCAGGCGCTGGAAAACGCGATCAAGCCGTACCCGAACGTGGACCTGCAGGACCGCAGCCAGTTCGCGGCCGAGGCGGCCGGCCAGATCGACGCGGCGGTGCGGATCCTCTCGGCGCTGCTCGCGTTGTCGGTGCTGATCGCGGTGCTCGGCATCATCAACACGCTGGCGCTGTCGGTGCTGGAGCGCACCCGCGAGCTCGGCCTGCTCCGGGCGGTCGGGATGAGCCGGCGGCAGGTGAAGCGGATGGTCCGGGTGGAGTCGGTGGTGATCGCGGTCTTCGGCGGGCTGCTCGGGCTGGTGGTCGGCGGCGTCTTCGGCGTCGCGCTGCAACGGGCGCTGCGCAACCAGGGAGTGACCGAGCTCAGCTTCCCGGTCGGCCAGCTGGCGATCTACCTGCTGCTCGCGGCGGTCGCCGGGGTGATCGCCGCGTGGCTGCCGGCGCGGCGCGCGTCCCGGCTCAACGTGTTGCAGGCCATCGCGGCGGAGTGATCCTGCCGGGCGGTGCCGGGCGGTCCCCGCTGGGACCGCCCGGCGCGCTCAGGC
>DATDKW010000249.1:0-16148 GCA_036519715.1 Mycobacteriales bacterium | reverse complement strand
GGTGACCAGGACCCGCTCGTCCTTCTCGGCCCGGACACGGATCTCGTGCACCAGGTCGTCGATCTGGCCCTTGGTCGGCTTGACCACGACCTCGGGGTCGACCAGCCCGGTCGGCCGGATCACCTGCTCGACGTACTCCCCGCCGGTGCGACCCAGCTCGTACGGCCCCGGGGTGGCGGACAGGAACACCGTCTGGCCGATCCGGTCGACGAACTCCTCCCACTTCAGCGGGCGGTTGTCCATCGCGGACGGCAGCCGGAACCCGTGCTCGACCAGCATGTTCTTGCGGGACCGGTCGCCCTCGTACATCCCGCCGATCTGCGGGACGGTGTTGTGCGACTCGTCGATCACCATCAGGAAGTCTTCGGGGAAGTAGTCGAGCAGGGTGAACGACGGCTCCCCCTGGGCGCGGCCGTCGATGTGCCGGGAGTAGTTCTCGATGCCGGAGCAGAAGCCGACCTGGCGCATCATCTCGATGTCGTAGGTCGTGCGCATCCGCAGCCGCTGGGCCTCCAGCAGCTTGTTCTGCTTCTCCAGCTCGGCCAGCCGCTCGGTCAGCTCGGCCTCGATCCGCTCGATCGCCCGCTCCATCCGCTCCGGCCCGGCCACGTAGTGGGACGCCGGGAAGACGAAGACCTCCTCCACCTCGCGGATGACCTCGCCGGTCAGCGGGTGCAGGTAATAGAGCCGCTCGATCTCGTCGCCGAACATCTCGACCCGGACGGCCAGCTCCTCGTAGACCGGGAAGATCTCGACGGTGTCGCCGCGGACCCGGAAAGTGCCGCGGGTGAAGGACAGGTCGTTGCGGGTGTATTGCTCGGTGACGAGCTGGCGCAGGATCTTGTCCCGCTCGATGGTCTGGCCGACGTGCAGCCTGACGCAGCGGTCCACGTATTCCTGCGGGGTGCCCAGGCCGTAGATGCAGGAGACGGTGGCAACCACGACCACGTCCCGGCGGGTGAGCAGCGACATGGTGGCCGAGTGGCGCAGCCGCTCGACCTCGTCGTTGACCGACGAGTCCTTCTCGATGTACGTGTCCGTCTGGGGCACGTACGCCTCGGGCTGGTAGTAGTCGTAGTAGGAGACGAAGTATTCGACCGCGTTGTTGGGCAGGAGCTCGCGGAACTCGTTGGCGAGCTGGGCGGCGAGGGTCTTGTTGGGCGCCATCACCAGGGTCGGGCGCTGCAGCCGCTCGATGAGCCAGGCCGTGGTCGCGGACTTGCCAGTGCCGGTCGCGCCGAGCAGCACGCTGTCGCGCGCCCCGGACCGGATGCGCTTCTCCAGCGAGTCGATCGCCGCGGGCTGGTCGCCGGACGGCTCGAAGTCGCTGACGACCTTGAAGACACCCTGGGTGGGGACGATGTCGGTGGTGGCGCGCATGTCTTGACCATAAGCACGGGGTCCGACAGTTTCTTCCCCGGCCGGGAACGGGCAGGGTGCGCGCATGAAGCTCTACGCGGACACGCCCGGGCGGTTCTCCCGGCAGCTGGTGGCGGACGTGGTCGTGGTGGCCTGGATCGCCCTGTGGGTCTGGCTCGCGCTGCAGCTGCGGGAGCGGCTGCTGAAGCTGGCCGGGCCGGGCGAGACGCTGCAGCGGGCGGGATCCTCATTCTCCGGGTCGCTCAACGACGCCGGGGACAAGGTCGGCGGGCTGCCGGTGGTGGGCGACGACGTGGCCGGGGCGTTCCGGCAGGCCGGCGGGGCCGGCGACACCCTGGCCGACGCCGGCCGGCGGCAGGTGGACGCGGTGCACCAGCTGGCGCTGTTCGTGCCCGGGCTGCTGTTGCTGCTGGCGGCCGGGATCGTGGTCGCGCTGTGGCTGCCCGGCCGGCTGCGCTGGGCCCGGGAGGTGGGCGCGGTCCGTACCCTGCTGTCCGGGCCGGATGCGCTGGAGGTCTTCGCCACCCGGGCCGTCGTCCGCCGGCACCCGCGCGAGCTGGCCCGGCTGCCCGAGTCGACCGTCACCCGCTGGCGCGCCGGCGACGAGGACGCCGCCACCGCCCTCGCCGCCCTCGAACTCCACTCCCTCGGCCTCCGCCCCCGCTGACCCGACGGTGTACGATTTGTGCGTCCCGGTCAGTAGACCGGGAAAGTGAGCCCGGGCAGGACCCGCCGGACGACGGGAGCCCGGGCTTCGCGCTGTCTAGGCGCGGACGGACTGGACCCTGGTCACCTCGTCCACCAGCGGCAGGGCTCGCCGACGCCAGCCGCCGCCGGCGCCGTAGCACCAGGCCACCGCGTCCGAGACCCAGAGCATCGGCTCCTCGTACGGTCGCAGGTGCTGGTAGGACAGCCTCGGGTCCGGCCCGGACCGCGCGAGCGTGCGGGCGATCACGCGACGGTCGAGGCCGTCCGCGACCCGGCCGCGGCTCTCCAGCACCAGCCGCCCGGCGTCGAGCTTGAACAGGTCCTCGGTCAGCGCGACCAGCGCCGCGCAGCGGGCCGCCTCGGGCTGTCCCCGGCTCTCGTAAACGCGGGTACGCAGGCCGGTCGAGGCCAGCATCGCGATCACTTCCCGGCGCCGGCTGTCCCGCTCGGACTGAAAGTGCAGCCGACGCGCGCCGGGCAGCGGCAGCGCCCGCACCAGCGTCCGGGCGGCGGGCAGCTCGGACGCGGTGACCAGGGTCGCGACCATCAGATATGTGCTGCGGTGGGACTCGTCGACGAAGGCATGGACGGTCATCGGCGTGGCCCCGAGACGACACCGTCCGACGCCGCAAGGACCATGTCAGGAATGATGCCAAGCCGGATTTATCGGCTTTGCGCCGGTAGGGGCGGTGACCCCTCACTGGACGCAGATCTCGTTGTCTTCGGGGTCGCGGAGGACGGTGAAGGTGCCGCCGCCCTCGTGGATGGTCTCGAGCTCGGTGGCGCCGAGGGCGACCAGCGACGCGACCTTCGCCGCGATGGTCGCCTCCTTCTCGGCGAGGGACTGGGAGCGGTCGGTGACCTCGACGTCGAGGTGCCACCGGTTCTTGGCGGTCTTCGGCTCGGGCACGGCCTGGAAGAACAGCCGCGGCCCGATCCCGTCCGGGTCCGCCAGCGCCCCGTGTGACGGGGACTGCGGCATGCCGGGCGGGGGCGGCTCGGGCACGTAGCCGAGGGCCGGAGCCCAGAACGCCATTGCCACGGAGACGTCGGCGCAGTCCGCGGTGATCTGGATCTTGGTGCCCATAGCCGCACGCTAGCCACCAGGGCCGACATTTTCCGCCCGGCACCAAGGTGGTTTCCCCCACCCCGCTGGTCCGGGGCCCGTCACATGAGCCATAGTGGGGGAGTCGGAGGGGAGTATCCCTACGCGGCGGTGCCGTCATCACGGTCCGAGAGGACCCGGTTCCGCCGGTCGCCACGAGCGGCGGGAGAGACCTCCGGGCTGGACCCTGTCGTGTCCGTCCGGAGGAGGCCCGTGAACGTACCCGTGTGGCTCTGGTTCGCCACCATCGCCGGGATCCTCGTGCTGCTCGCGGCCGACCTCTTCATCGTCGACCACAACCCGCACGCGATCCGGGTCGCCGAGGCCGCGCGGTGGGTCGCCTTCTACGTCGCCTGCGCGGTCCTCTTCGGGCTCGGGATCCTCATGTTCTCCGGCGGGCAGTACGCGGGGGAGTTCTTCGCGGGCTACATCACCGAATACAGCCTGTCCGTCGACAACCTCTTCGTCTTCGTGATCATCATGACGACGTTCGGGGTGCCGGCCATCCACCAGCACAAGGTGCTGCTGTTCGGGATCATCGCCGCCCTGGTGCTGCGCGGACTGTTCATCGCCGCCGGGGCCGCAGTCATCGAGCGGTTCGAGTGGGTGTTCTACATCTTCGGCGCGTTCCTGCTCTACACCGGCTACCGGCTGGCGTTCCGCGGGGAGAGCGACGAGGAGGAGTTCACGGAGAACCGGGCCCTGAAGCTGCTGCGCCGGGTCCTGCCGGTCACCGAGGACTACCACGGCTCGGCCGTGTTCACCCGGATCAACGGGCGCCGCTTCGTCACCCCGATGCTGGTGGTGATGCTGGCCATCGGGACCACCGACATCCTGTTCGCGCTGGACTCCATCCCGGCGATCTTCGGGCTGACCAAGGAACCGTTCCTGGTCTTCACCTCCAACGCGTTCGCGCTGATGGGGCTGCGCCAGCTCTACTTCCTGCTCGGCGGGCTGCTCAACCGGCTCGTCTACCTGGACACCGGGCTGGCGGTGATCCTCGGCTTCATCGGGATCAAGCTGATCCTGGAGGCGCTGCACGGCCAGGGCGTCTCGTGGGCGCCGGAGATCGGCATCGTGCCGTCCCTGTCGGTGATCATCCTGGTGCTGGCCATCACGACCTGGCTGAGCCTGCGCAAGGTACGGCGGGACCCGTCCGCGGCCAAGCACGTGCCCTCGGCCGCGGACACCGCGTCCAACGCCGTCCGCGACGTCGGCCGGGACGGCACCGACGCCATCGAGGAGCGCGAGAACGCGGCCGCGGCCGACCGCTCGGCCGGGAGGGTGAGGCCCGGCCCCGGCAGCGCTACCGACCGGGCGTGAAGTCCGTGCCGCCGACCAGCAGCCCGTCCTGGTAGACGGCGCGGATCCGGTCGGCCAGGGTGCCGAACTCGCGGGCGTCGCCGTCCACCACGACCAGGTCGGCCCGCTGCCCGGGCGCGACCGTGCCCCGGTCGGCGGCCACGTCGAGCAGCTCGGTCGCCGACTGGGTGGCCGCGTGCAGCGCCTGCTCCGGCGTCATCCCGCAGTCGACCAGCAGCTGCAGCTCGCTCAGGTTGTGCCCGTGCGGCCCGACGCCGGAGTCGGTGCCCAGCGCCACGGTCACCCCGGCCGCGATGGCCCGCCGGACCGACTCGGTGTGGTCGTCCAGGACCATCCGGGCCTTGGCCAGCACCGCGTCCGGGTACTGGACGCCGGACGCGGCCATGTCCAGGACCGCCCGCGGCGCCGCCAGCGTCGGCACCAGCCAGGTGCCCCAGTCCAGCATCAGCTCGATCGCCTCGTCGTCGAGGTAGATGCCGTGCTCGATCGACCGGACCCCGTTGCGTACGGCGGTCTTGATGCCGTCGGTGGCCTGGGCGTGGGCCATCACCGTGATCCCGGCCGCCTCGGCCTCGTGCACCATCATCGCCACCTCGTCGTCCCGGAAGTGGCCGTGCCGGGGGTCGTCGCGGGCCGAGAGCACGCCGCCGCTGGTGGCGACCTTGATCACGTCGGCGCCGGCCCGGACCAGCTCGCGCACCGTCCGGCGGATCTCCTCGGGCCCGTCGACCACGGTCCGGGGCCGGCCCGGGTGCGGGCCCAGCAGCGGCACCGAACAGCCGGATGGATACCAGCCGTCGCCGTGCCCGCCGGTCTGGCTGATCATGCTCACCGCGATGAGCACCCGCGGCCCGGGGATCAGCCCGGTGCCGACCGCGTCCTTGACCCCGAGGTCGGCCCCGCCGGCGTCGCGGACAGTGGTGATGCCGAGGTCGAGCGTGGTCCGCAGGTTCCGGACGGCCTCGAAGTACGGGTACGAGAACGGGGTCTGCAGCGTCTTCAGCGGGTGCACGCCGCTGAACAGCAGGTGCACGTGGCAGTCGTTGAACCCGGGCAGCACGGTGGCGCCGGCGCAGTCGACGACCTCGTCGCCGTCCAGCCCGGGACCGACGTCGACGATCCGGCCGTCCTCGACCACCACGTCCGCGTCGGCGGGCGGCGACCCGGTTCCGTCGAAGACCTGACCGTTGGCGAAGAGGGTGCGCACCGAGGCATCTCACCATGGCCGGCCCGGCTCGCGCGTCCGGGCCACCGGCGGTCCGGCCCCGCCCCGGCTGGAGCACCATGGCTACACCGGCGTGATCGGGCCGGGTTGTTACCGTCGGGTTGTGAACCCCGCCGACATCGCCCTGCTCCGGCTGCCCGGCGCGCCGACCCTGTCGCCGGACGGGTCCCGCGCGGTCGTCGCGGTCACCTGCGCCGACCTGGACGAGGACGGCTACCGCTCCCGACTGTGGCTGGTGGACACCACGGGCGCGATGCCGCCGCGGCCGCTGACCGACGGTCCCCGGGACAGCGCGCCGGCCTGGTCGCCGGACGGGCGCTGGATCGCGTTCCTGCGGGCCCCGGCCGAGGGCAAGCCGCAGCTGCACGTGCTGCCGGCCGACCTCGGCGACGCCCGCGCGGTCACCACCGACGAGCACCACCCGCTGGGCGCGGGCGCGCCGCGCTGGAGCCCGGACTCCACCCGTCTGGCCTACTCGGCCCGCGTCCCCGAGCAGGGCCGGTACGGGACGGAGAAGGACCGGACGCCGGAGAAGGAGCCGCCGCGGCGGATCACCCGGATGTGGTCCCGGGTCGACGGTGTCGGCTTCCTGCTCGACCGGCCTGAGCAGGTGTTCGTGCTGGACCCGTTCGGCGACGGGTGCGCGCCGGTCCAGGTGACCGACGCCGTAGCCGACCACCACCGGGTCGCCTGGACGCCGGACGGCCGGCTGCTGTTCTCCAGCGACCGGGACGCCTCCGAATACACCAACCTGCACAGCGACGTGTACGCGTGCGCCGCCGACGGATCCGACCTGGTCCGGCTCACGCCCGGCGACCAGGACGCCGACTTCCCGGTCGCCACCCCCGACGGGGCGACGGTGCTGTTCCTGGCCGCGACCGACCTGACCGACGGCGACTTCGTCGGCCGCAACCACGCGGTCTGGTCTGTGCCGGCCGACGCCTCGGCCAAGCCGACCCGGCTCACCGCGCCCGAGCACGACCTCGGCCCGGCCGGGGAGGGGCTGGTCCGCGCCGGCGACCGGGTGCTGGCCGTCACCCGTAATCGCGGCGCCCAGGATCTGGTCGCGGTCGGCCTCGACAGCGAGCCCGAGGTGCTGCTAGGCGGCGCCCGGACCGTGACCGCGGCCGCGTACGGCGAGGACACGCTGGTGGCCGTCGTCGCCGACGCCACCAGCGCCGGCGAGCTGGTCCGCGTCGGGTCGGACGAGCCGCTCACCGACTTCGGCGCCGAGCTGGCCGCGACCGGCAGGCTGCGGCCGATGCAGGAGCTGACCACGACCGCGCCGGACGGCTACCCGGTGCACGGCTGGCTGGTGCACCCCGACCCGGAGGCGCACCCGGGGCCGCGGCCGGTGCTGCTGGCCATCCACGGCGGCCCGCACGCGCAGTACGGCTACACCCTCTTCGACGAGGCCCAGGTCTACGCCGGCGCCGGCTACGTGGTGGTGCTCGGCAACCCCCGCGGCGCGGCCGGCTACGGCGAGGACCACGCCCGGGCGATCAAGCACCGGATGGGCACCGTCGACGCCGACGACCTGCTGGCGCTGCTGGACGCGGCGCTGGCCACCGACGGCGTGGACACCGGCCGGGTCGGCGTGATGGGCGGGTCGTACGGCGGGTTCATGACGACCTGGCTGGCCGGGCACGCCGGCGACCGGTTCCGGGCCGCGATCGTGGAGCGCGCGGTCACGGCCTGGGACTCGTTCCTGGGCTCCAGCGACATCGGCTTCACCTTCGGGCCCCAGTACGCCGGCACCGACCCGGCCGCGCTGGCGGAGCAGAGCCCGCTGACGTACGCGGACAAGATCGACCTGCCGGTCCTGATCATCCACTCCGAGCAGGACTGGCGCTGCCCGGTCGAGCAGGCCCAGCGGCTCTTCGTGGCGCTGAAGATGCGGGGCGCGCCGGCCGAGCTGCTGCTGTTCCCGGGCGAGGGGCACGAGCTGAGCCGGACCGGGCTGCCCAGCCACCGGCTGGCCCGGTTCGAGGCGGTGCTGGACTGGTGGTCGCGGCACCTGGCCTGACATGATCAACTAACACCGACGCAGCAGGCCGGAAGGAGTCGTGACGACGTGTTCTCGGCCGAGACACGCCGCCAGGCAGCGGCCTTCGACGCCATCGGGGAGCGATACGACGACGTCTTCCCGCACAAGTCCGGGCAGATCATCGCCACCCAGTGGGTGATCGACCGGCTGCCGGCCGGTAGCCGGGTGCTCGACCTCGGCTGCGGCACCGGGGTGCCGACCGCGGGCATGCTGACCGAGAGCGGGCTGGAGGTCGTCGGCCTCGACGTGTCGACCGAGATGCTGGCGCTGGCCCGGCGCAACGTGCCGACCGGCCGGTTCGTCGCCATGGACCTCATGGAGCTGGACGACTCGTTGGGCCGCTTCGACGCCGTGTGCGCGTTCTTCTCGCTGCTCATGGTCCGGCGGCAGGACATCCCGCGGGTGCTGCGCCGGATCCGGGCCGTGCTCAACCCGGGCGGCGCGGTCGCGATCGGGATGGTCGAGGGCGACCTCGACTACGCGCCGCTGCCGTTCCTGGGGCAGGAGGTGTCGGTCACCGCGTACCCGCAGGCGGACCTGGAGGCGGCGATCCGGGCCGAGGGGCTGCACGTGCTCGAGGTCGACGTGGAGGAGTTCGAACCGGCCTCGGCCGAGATGCCGGCCGAGCGGCAGGTCTTCCTCTACTGCTCCGCGCCCTGATCCTGAGATACGGCTGAGCGCGTACGGCGAGATACTCCCGATGTCGTACGCGGTCCGGGCACAGCGGCCATGATCGGCTCGTTGGAAGGGGTGTCTGATTACCTCGTTACATCCGGAGCCGCACGATGAGCGAACCCCTTCCGGTCCGGTCCGAGCCGCTGCCTGCCGACCTGCTGCGGGTCGGCGACGCCGAGCGCCAGCAGGCGGTGTCGGCGTTGGGTGAGCACTTCGCCGCCGGCCGCCTCGACCAGGACGAGTACGACACCCGGGTGCAGGCCGCGTACGCGTCCCGGACCCGGGTCGACCTGCAGGGCCTGTTCGGCGACCTGCCCGATCCGGCGCCGTTCCGGCCGCTGCCGGCGCCGGGATGGGAGGAGGGCCGGGTGGCCCGGAACCAGCCGCGGCGCCCCCGCCCGGTGCTGGCCGGGGTGCCGGTGTTCCCGGTCCTCATCGTGCTGGCCATCGTGGCCAGCGCGGTGCTGCGCTTCCCGGTGTTCCCGATCGTGCTGTTCCTCTGGTTCGGCCTGGGACGCCGCGTCTGGCGCTGAGGCACGATGCCGGTGTGACCTTCGAGGAGTTGGTGGCGCGGGCGGCCGGGCTGGCGTCGGGACCGGGGCGGGCGGTGCTCGGGATCGCCGGTGCGCCCGGGTCGGGCAAGTCGACGCTGGCGGCTCGGCTGGTCGAGACCCTGGGGCCGGTGGCGGCGTGGGTGCCGATGGACGGGTTCCACCTCGCCGACGCGGCCCTGGACCGGCTCGGGCTGCGGTCGGCCAAGGGTGCGCCGGAGACCTTCGACGGCTGGGGCTACCTGGCCCTGCTGCGCCGGCTGACCGCCGAGACCGGCCACCCCGTGTACGCGCCCGATTTCCACCGCACCCTGGAGCAGCCGCTGGCCGGCAGCATCGCCGTCGACCCGCCGGTGCGGCTGGTCGTCACCGAGGGCAACTACCTGCTGCTGGACACCGAGCCCTGGACGCTGGTCCGCGCGGCCCTGACCGAGGTCTGGTACGTCGAGGTCGAGGAGGCGCTCCGGCTGGAGCGGCTGGTCGCGCGGCACGTCGCGTTCGGCAAGGAGGAGGCGGCGGCCCGGGAGTGGGTCGCCGCCGTGGACGAGCCGAACGCGCGCCTGGTCGACGCCTGCCGCGCCGCCGCCGACCTCGTGGTCACCGTCTCCTAACCCACGGGCACCGGGAGGCTGGGCCCGCGCGCACTGGAGGCTAGGCCCGCGCGCACCGGAAGGCGACGGTGGGCCCGCTGATCCCGAGCCGGCTGCCGTGCGCGCAGCCGTTGCCGCTGAAGCTGATCTGGCCGATGCCGCCGACCATCTCGGCGTCGTCCACCGTGTAGCCGGCCGCGGGCAGCTGCTGCTTCCAGTAGTCGAAGACCTGCTTGCCGTCCGGGACCGACAGCGTCGCGGCGATCTCGCCGCCCTGCACCGCGACCGGGCCGACCGTCGTGCCGGGCGGGAGCGGGAAGCCGGCCGGCAGCACACCGGCGCTGCCGCTGCCGGACGAGGGCGGCCGGGTGATCGCGCCGCTGGACACGCCGCCGCCGGTCGTGGTGGGTGCGACGGTGGTTGACGGGGCCGTCGACAGGGCCGACGAGGTCGGGGCCGCGCCGATGCTCACGTCGGCGCCGCACCCGGCCAGACCGGCGACCAGCAGACCGGCCGCGATCGCGGTCCGGGCCGAGCTCACTGGTGCTCACACTCCAGGGCGACGTGGTTGCCGCTGATCCCGAGCTGGCTGCCTTCCAGGCACCCGTGGCCGCTGAACTTTATCTCGCCCAGGGCGCCGGTCACCTCGGCCTTGGACACCGTGTAGCCGGCCGCCGGCAGCGCCTGCTTCCAGAACGTCGTGGCCTGGTCGCCGTCCACCACGGTCAGCGGGGCGGCGATCCCGCTGGCCCGCACCGCGACCCGGCCGACCGTGGTTCCCGGCGGCAGCGGGAAGCCGGCCGGCAGATCCTTGACGTTGCCGCCGCCCGGGGTGGCCGTGCCGATCGGCGGCTGCGGCGAGTTGAGCTGCGAGCCGATCGGCAGGCCGGACGTGGTCTGGGCCGCCGTCGGGTCGCCGTCGTCCCCGCCGCAGCCGGTGAGCACGAGCCCGGCGGCGAGCAGGACGGCGGACAGGGCAGCGGTGCGGGTCGTCATCGGTCGGGTCCTTCACGGGTCAGGTCACGGAAGCGCCGTTCCCGGGACGGTCCGGTCGCGACCGGGACATCAAACCCGGTTGCCCGTGTGGTTAGCGTCGCGGGGTGGACCTCGACTTCGTCCCGTACGGGCCGGCCGACGCGGCCGCGCTCGAGGCCCTGCTGACCGAGGAGGACTGGCCCTTCCACGCCGGCGGGGGCCGCGGGGTGCGCTGGGACGGCGACGGCGTCCGCTCGTTCTGGATCACGGCCGGCCAGGACCGGGCCGGGATCCTCCGCCTGTACGACCTGGACGGCGGGCCGATGTTCGACCTGCGGCTGCGGGCGGCGTACCGGGGTCGGGGGATCGGGACGGCCTCGGTGGCCTGGCTGACCGACTGGATCTTCGCCACGCTGCCCCAGGAGAACCGGGTCGAGGGCACGACCCGGGCCGACAACGCGGCCATGCGGCGGGTGTTCGAGCGCTGCGGCTACACGCACGAGGCCACCTACCGGGAGGCCTGGCCGGTGCCGGGCGGGGCCCCGCTCGACTCCGTCGGGTACGCGATCCTCCGCAGCGACCCCCGGCCGGGGCCGGCCGGAGGCACCTGAACGGGCAGTTGACGCCGTCCCGCCGGGTGCACCACCCTCGCCCAGGACCCGAACCGGTGCGCGGCGCTCGACCGGCACGTGATCCAGCTGCCGCAGGCGCAGTGGAACACGCCGTCGCTCTACCACGGCGCCTCGCCGGCCAACTGGTACGCCAAGTTCTGGCACGACCACGCCACCAGCCACCTCGCCTACGGCTTCCCGTACGACGGCGTGGCCGGCCAGTCCTCCTTCATCTCCCACGGCGACCCCCAATGGCTCCTCGTGGCCGTCGGCTGGTGACCCGGTCCGGATCCCGGGTACCGGGCGATCATGCTGATCGCCACCCTCAACGTCTGGAACACCGCCGGGGACTGGGAGAAGCGGCGGGAGGTGCTACGGGACGGGTTCGCGCGGCTGGCGCCGGACCTGGTGACCCTGCAGGAGACCATCCGCACCGACACCTACGATCAGGCCCGGGACATCCTCGGCGAGGGCTACCGGATCGTGCACCAGGAGGCGAGGGAGCACACCGGGCAGGGGATCAGCACCGCCAGCCGGTGGCCGGTCGGCGAGGTCGTCGAGCTGGACCAGCGGACGTCGGACGCGTTCGCGGCGACCACCCTCATCGTGGAGGTGCTGGCGCCGGACGGGCGGGTGTGGCTGGTCAACCACTTCCCGGACTACCAGCTCGACCACGCCGCCCAGCGCGAACAGCAGGCGGTCGAGGCCGCGCGGGCGATCGAGGGCCTGCTGGCCGACCGGCCCGGCCACGTCCTGGTGGCCGGCGACCTGGACGCGGACCCGGCCGCGACCAGCATCCGGTTCTGGACCGGGCGGCACG
The DNA here is from genome assembly GCA_036519715.1 of Mycobacteriales bacterium. Taxonomy (GTDB): domain Bacteria; phylum Actinomycetota; class Actinomycetes; order Mycobacteriales; family CADCTP01; genus CADCTP01. Next base: position 4,138 of record DATDKW010000249.1, on the reverse strand, counting down.
CGCTCGACGGGACGAGCGTCTGCTACCGCGACGCCTGGGAGTCGGCCCGCCCGGGCGAGGCCGGGCCCACCTACGGCCCCGACAACCTCAACGCGGGCGATCCGGACTGGCCCTTCCGCCGGATCGACTACGTGCTGGTCCGCTGCGGCGACTCCGGCGGGCCGAGCCTGCTCATCGAGTCCTGCGACCGGATCTTCGACGGGCCGGTCGACACCGCCAGCGACCACTTCGGCCTGCTGGCCGACCTGCGGCCGGCCTGAGTCACCCGGGCCGGCCGACGGGGAGCTCAAGGTGGGGCAGGAGGCGGGTGGGGTCGACGGTGCTGGGGGAGGTGCCGGTGCGGACGGCACCGGCGTAGAGGTAGAAGGGTTCCGCGTACGGGTCGGAGTCGATCTCCAGGGTGTCGATGCCGAGGTCGGCGGCGATCCGGAGCGCGTGCCGGAGCAGCAGGCCGCCGACGCCGCGGCCGATCGCGGGCGGGTCCACGAACAGGCCGGCCAGCTCGGCCGTCGGCGGCCCGCCGGCGATCCGGGCGTAGCCGAGCAGGACCCCGTCCTCCTCGGCCACGATCAGCCGGACGCCGTCGCACCAGGCCGGGTCGATGGTCAGGTCCTCCCGGCAGGCCTCCAGGAACGCCGCGTCGTACCCCCAATGCCCCTTGCTCCGCAACGCCAGCGCACTGATCTCCCCCGCCTCCCCAGGCAACCCCGGCCGGACCTCCATGGATCGGATCCTGCCGCTCGGCGGTGAGGGCGTCGAGCCGGCCGGCGGCCACGCGGTCGTCATCCCGGACGGCGGTCCGGTTGCCGGGTGTAGCGGACGGGGATCGTCCGGATCTGGATCTACGGTGCTCGGCATGGCCATCGCCCGTTACCCCAGCATCGTCATCGACTGTCCCGACCCGGCCGCCCTCGCGGCGTTCTACGGCGCGCTGCTCGACTGGAAGGTCGAGAACGACGAGGGCTGGGCCCAGGTCCGCGCCGACTACGGCCAGACCATCGGATTCCAGCAGGTCCAGGACTACGCCGCGCCGCAGTGGCCCGGCCAGGAGGTGCCGCAGCAGATGCACATCGACGTCATGGTCGACGACCTCGACGCCGCCGAGGCCGCCGTCCTGGAGCTCGGCGCGACGAAGGCCGAGCACCAGCCGGGCACGTCCTTCCGGGTCTTCCTCGACCCGGCCGGCCACCCGTTCTGCGTCTGCATCTCCTGACCCGAGGTCACCAGCCGCGGGCGCGCCACTCCGGGAGGGAGGGGCGCTCCGCGCCGAGGGTGGTGTCGCTGCCGTGCCCGGGATAGACCCAGGTGGAGTCGGCGTAGACGCCGAAGACCCGCTCCTCCAGGTCGTCCATCAGGGAGCCGAAGCGGGCCGGGTCCTTCTCGGTGTTGCCCGGGCCGCCGGGGAAAAGGGAGTCGCCGGTAAAAAGGTGGGTCACCCCGTCGGTGTCCTCGTACGCCAGTGCGATCGAACCGGGCGTGTGCCCGCGCAGGTGCACCACCGACAGCGACGAGGAGCCGACCGGCACGGTGTCGCCGTGGGCCACCGTCGAGGTGACGGCGACCGGCAGCTCGGGCGCGTCGAGCTCGTGGGCGACCGTCCGGGCGCCGGTCGCGGCGGTCACCGCGGCCAGCGCCTGCCAGTGGTCGCCGTGCCGGTGGGTGGTCACGACCGTCGCCAGCGGGGTGCTCCCCACCAGCTCCAGCAGCCGGTCGCCCTCGTTGGCCGCGTCGATCAGCAACCCCTCGCCGCTGGCCCGGTCGACCAGCAGGTACGCGTTGTTGTCCATCGGCCCGACCGCCAGCTTGCTGATCGTCAGGCCGGCCAGCTCGCGCGTGTCGGCCGGTCCGCCGACCTTCACGTCCCCGGTGTACGTCATGTCCCTGATCCTGCCCCACGGCGTACCCTGGATCACCAGCCACCCGGGAGGTCGCGATGTCGTTCGAGACCGGAGCACCGCCGCCACCGCCGCCGCTGCCCGACCAGGTCCCGGTGCACGTCGTCCACGCCGAGGACCGGCCGGCCGACGTCCGCCTCCAGGACGGCCGGGGCGTCCCGGTGGCCCGCCCGGCGCGCGGCTACGACTCGACCGCGGCGATCCTGATGGGACCGCCGCCGGGGACGCGGACGTACGTGCTGCGGGCGACGGAGACGACCGAGACCACGGACTGAGTCGTGTTCGAGCGATTCACCGACGGGTCCCGGCGGGCCGTGGTGCTGGCCCAGGAGTCGGCGACCGGCCTGCACCACTCCTCGATCACCGTCGAGCATCTGCTGCTCGGCATCGCCGCCGCCCACGAGGGGGCCGGCACCGCCGCGCTGGCCGACCTGGGTGCGACCCCCGACCGGCTCCGGCAGGCCGTTCAGAAGGTCGTCCCCGAGGACCGGGACGCCGTCACCTGCGGCGACGGCCACGTGCCGTTCACCCCGGCCGCGAAGAAGGCGATGGAGTATTCGCTGCAGGAGGCGACGCGGCGCGACCACGAGGCCATCGACAACGGGCACCTCCTACTGGCGCTGCTGCGCCAGGGCGGCGACGAGCTGCCGGCCGTCCTGGCCGCCGCCGGGCTGGACCGGGCCGCGCTGGGCCCGGCCGTCGAGCGCCAACTGGCCGGGAGAGGCCGGCACAGCCCGGGGCCCTCGCGGCCCGGGGACGGCCCCGGGCCCGCGCCGCACCGGGACCAGGGGCAGCGGATCGAGGCCCTGCTGACCGAGGTGCTGGCCCGGCTGGACCGGATCGAGGCCCGGCTCGACCGTCCGGGAGCGAGCTGACCTGCGCGGACGGGTTCCGGGAAGAAACTGTCGGACCCCGCCGCTACCGTATTGCCGACCTTCCCTCCCGCCGGCCGGAGAGAGAAACACCCTGTGGCAGACCGCCTCGTCGTGCGCGGTGCGCGCGAGCACAATCTCAAGAACGTCGACCTCGACCTGCCCCGCGACAGCCTGATCGTGTTCACCGGGCTCAGCGGGTCGGGCAAGTCCAGCCTGGCCTTCGACACGATCTTCGCCGAGGGTCAGCGTCGGTACGTCGAGTCCCTGAGCGCGTACGCGCGGCAGTTCCTGGGCCAGATGGACAAGCCGGACGTCGACTTCATCGAGGGCCTGTCCCCGGCGGTGTCGATCGACCAGAAGTCGACCTCCCGCAACCCGCGCTCCACCGTCGGCACGATCACCGAGGTCTACGACTATCTCCGGCTGCTCTACGCGCGGGCCGGCCACCCGCACTGCCCGCAGTGCGGGCGCCCGATCAGCCGGCAGACGCCGCAGCAGATCGTCGACCGGGTGCTGGAGATGGAGGAGGGGACCCGGTTCCAGGTCCTCGCCCCGGTCATCCGCGGCCGCAAGGGTGAGTACGTCGACCTGTTCGCCGAGCTTCAGACCAAGGGCTTCTCCCGGGTCCGGGTCGACGGCGTGGTGCACAGCCTGACCGAGCCGCCGAAGCTGAAGAAGCAGGAGAAGCACACCATCGAGGTGGTGGTCGACCGGCTGGTCGTCCGCGACTCGTCCAAGCGGCGGCTCACCGACTCCGTCGAGACCGCGCTCGGGCTGGCCGGCGGCCTGGTCGTGCTCGACTTCGTGGACCGGCCGGAGGACCACCCGGAGCGGGAGCGGACCTTCTCGGAGCACCTGGCCTGCCTCTACGACGACCTGTCGTTCGAGGCGCTGGAGCCGCGCTCGTTCTCGTTCAACTCGCCGTACGGAGCCTGTCCCGAGTGCACCGGCCTGGGGACCCGCAAGGAGGTCGACCCGGAGCTGGTGGTCCCGGACCCGGAGCGGACGCTGCGGGAGGGCGCGATCACGCCGTGGGGCATGGGCCAGACCGCCGAATACTTCCTCCGCCTGCTGACCGCGCTCGGTGACGCCCTCGGGTTCACCGTGGACACGCCGTGGGAGCGGCTGCCGGCCCGCGCCCAGAAGGCGATTCTCTACGGGCACGACGCCCAGGTGCACGTCCGCTACAAGAACCGGTACGGCCGGGAGCGGGCCTACTACGCCGCGTACGAGGGCGTGGTGCCGTTCCTGGAGCGGCGGCACACGGAGACCGACTCCGAGTTCAGCCGGGAGAAGTACGAGGGCTACATGCGGGAGGTGCCCTGCCCGGCCTGCGGCGGGGCCCGGCTCAAGCCCGAGGTGCTGGCG
>DATDKW010000248.1:0-4260 GCA_036519715.1 Mycobacteriales bacterium | reverse complement strand
CTTCGTCTCCGACACCCCGCGGCCGGAGCTGATCGCCAAGCTGGCGGCCGAGTTCACCAAGGCCGGCACGGACATCAAGCCGATGCTGCGGGCGCTGTTCAACTCCGAGGACTTCCGCAAGTCGGTCGGCCAGAAGTACCGGACCGGCTGGGAGTTCATCCCGGCGACGCTGCGGGCGACCCAGTCGACGCTGGACGCGAGCCTGGACGAGGCCATCGCCGAGAAGCAGGGCACCTTCCAGGGCATCCGGGACCTGCGCTACCAGGTCGAACAGTCCGGCGGCGGGCCGCACGGCCGCGCCACCCCGGACGGTCAGCCCGACTTCCAGGCCGCCTGGCTGTCCGGCAAGGGCCTGGTGGACCGCTGGAACCAGAACGCCATGACCGCCGGCGGCTACTGGAAGGGCATCAAGGTCCCGACCGCGATGGCGCTGGCCGGAAACCCGAAGACCCAGGCCCAGCTGGTCGCCGGCCTGGAGTCCCGGCTCGTCGGGCAGGCCCTGCAGCCCAACTTCACCACTGCTCTGCACGCGTCCATCGGCAGCGCGCCGACCACGGCGGCCAGCAGGGTCAACGACCTGCCGACCGTCGTGCGCACCGTCCTGTCCGTGCCGCACCTGAACTACACCTGAGGGGCTCCTCCACATGACTGACAAGAAGTGGTCCCTCGGCGACGGGCCGGTCCCGCACGAGGAGAGACCAGAGGGACTGCACTCCGGTTGCGAGTGCGGTGACGAGAGCATCACGTTCGCCGAGCCGTTCAAGAAGGGCTTCACCCGGCGCAAGGTCCTGCAGGGCTCGACCGCGTTCGCGGCCGGGCTGGCGGTCCAGCCGCTGACGGCCAAGTACGCGTTCGCGGCGCCGGGGTCCGCGCCGACTCAGCGGGTCCTGATCAACCTGGTGTTCCGGGGCGGCATGGACCAGCACACGCTGTTCCCGCTGCTGGGCAATCCGAAGTACCGCACGGCCCGGCCGACGATCGCCGAGACGGAGCAGACCGCGTTCCCGCTCAGCCGCGGGGTCGGGGCGCTCAACGAGTTCAAGCCGCTGTACGCCGCCCTCGGCGCCAACGGCTTCGGCTACGTGCCGGCGGCCGACTCGCAGGACCGGACGCACAGCCACTTCGAGGCGCAGGACCTGCTCGAAGGCGGCCTCAACATGCCGTCCTCGGACGGCTGGGCCGCCCGGGCGCTGAAGCTGCTGCCCAACCCGGCCGTGCTGTCCGCGGTCATGGTCGGCGGCACCCTGCCCAAGTCGCTGGCCGGCTCCGGGGCGCTGACCCTGGACCGGATCGAGTCCTTCGGGCTCAACGGCGGCGACGAGGTCAAGGCCAAGTCCGAGGCCGTGCTGCAGAAGTTCTACTCGCAGTACAAGGACCCGGTGGCGCAGACCGCGCTGGAGACCCTGGGTGCGATCAAGACGGTCCGGGGGCTGAACAGGACCGAGTACAAGCCGGCCGCGGAATACCCGCAGACCGGCCTGGCCCAGGCCTTCAAGACCGCGGCCCAGCTGGTCAAGGCCAAGGTCGGGCTCCGGTTCGTGAACATCGACATGGGCGGCTGGGACACCCACACCAACTCCAAGGGCCAGCTCCACGACCACGCGACCGAACTCAACGGGGCTCTCACCGCGTTCTTCATGGACCTGGGGGCGCCGCTGCGGCCGTTCGTCTCGATCATGACGTGCACCGAGTTCGGCCGGACCTTCGGCGAGAACGGCGGCCAGGGCACCGACCACGGTCACGCCCAGGGCGTCATGGTGCTCGGCGGCGGCTCCACCGGCGGCGTCCGCGGCGGCGACCCCATCATCGGGGTCTCCGGCCAGGACAACGAGACCAAGGGCACCAACGACCTGCGCGACGTGCTCACCGAGGGCCTGACCTGGCTCGGGGTGAAGAATGCGGCGTCGGTCTTCCCGGGGCACACCTTCCGGCCCGTGGGGACCTTCAAGAAGTAGCCCGTCGCAGAGCGGGGCGGGACCGGGTCGCCGGATCCCGCCCCGCTCTGCTGTCCGGCTCGTTCCGGTCGGGCGCAGATGGCGGCGTCTTCCCTCCGCGCCGAGACGGTGAGCGCGGCGACGGGGCCCCGGTGGGCGCTCCGGTCCAGACACCGCCGCGCCCGACCTGCACTTCGTCTGCTTTTCTTGACCTGTGGTGGACGTGTCCCGGCGGCGGTTCGAGGAGCTGGTCGGCGACGCCCTGGACGAGGTGCCCGAGCAGCTGACCCGGCTGATGGACAACGTCGTGGTGCTGGTCGAGGAGCAGGACCCGGCCGACCCCGACCTGCTCGGCCTGTACGACGGGGTGGCGCTGACCGAGCGCGGCCACGACTACGGCGGCATGCTGCCGGACCGGATCACCCTCTACCGGCAGCCGATCCTGTCGATCTGCGAGACCGAGGACGACGTGGTCGAGGAGGTCGCGGTCACCGTCGTGCACGAGATCGCCCACCACTTCGGCATCGACGACGCCCGGCTGCACGAGCTGGGCTGGGGATGAGCGGGCGGGCGGGCCCGGGTAGGTTCCGGACGTGGCGGACTCGCTGACCGGCGGTGGCCGGCTGCCCATCCGGATGCTGCACGACCGGGTGCTGGTGAAGGCGCCCGGCGACGAGGGCGAGCGGCGCTCGACCGGCGGCATCCTCATCCCGTCCACGGCCCAGGTGGCCGCGACCCGGCTGGTCTGGGGCGAGGTGCTGGCCACCGGCAACCACGTGCGGGTCATCGAGGTCGGCGACCGGGTGCTGTTCAGCCCGGAGGAGCCCAACGAGGTCGAGGTGCAGGGCGCGCTCTACCTGATCCTGCGGGAGCGGGACGTGCACGCGCTGGCGGCGGCCCGGATCGAGGAGTCGACCGGGCTGTATCTCTAGCCTCCGGCCGGGCGGCTGCGGTAGGCGCCCGGCGGCACCCCGACCAGCGCGGTGAAGGCGTTGGTGAAGTGGGACTGGTCGGCGAAGCCGAGGTCGGTGGCCAGCGCGGCCCAGTCGACGTCGCCGCCGGATTCGATCACGCCGAGCGCGTCCTGGATCCGGCAGCGGCGGAGCACCCACTTCGGGCCGACCCCGAGGTGCCGGTCGAACCGGCGCTGCAGGGTCCGTACGGTGACGTGCAGCTCGGCCGCGAGCGCGTCCACCCGGGTCAGGTCCGTCCGGGCCGCGATCAGGTCGACCGCGGCGTCGACGACCTCGGCGCCCGGGCGGCGGCGCGGGCCGACCGCGGTGAACCACTCCTCCAGCGCGTCGATGCCGGCCTCCGGGCTCTCCGCCGCCCGGACCTTCTCCAGCCCGGGCGCGTGCGGCATCAGCTCGGCCAGCGGGGTCCGCCGGTCGGTGAGCTCGGCCGCGGGCCGGTCGGTGAGCGCGCTCAGCGCGGACGGGCGCAGGTGAGCGCTGACCACCCGGCCGGCGCCGGTCAGCCGCCGCCGGAACCGGCTGGTCGGCACGCCCTGGACGAAGGCCCCGTCCTCCTCGACCGTGAGGTGCCCGCACGGGTGCGAGACGACGTCCTGGTCGTGGTGCGCGCCCGGCGGCAGCGCCCACTCGACCGACCAGAAGTGGCCGACGATGTCAGCCAGGGCCGGCACCGGCGGCCGCCGGTGCAGCCGGAACGGGCGGCTGCCCGCCGGCGCCCGCAGCACCACGGCAGGCAGCTCGGTCACCCCTCGATTCTAGGTTTTCTTGGTCGTCCGCCGGTCGACCAGCACAGCTAGGAGCCGGACATCATCTCCGTGAGCAGCCGCTGCTGCTCCTGCGGGGACACGTCGCGCAGGTGGTGCTGGAAGATCCACTTGTGCCCGTACGGGCAGCGGACCGCGGCGGTGCGGTCGCCGTGGAACTGGTCGGCCGGCTCCGACATGCTGGTCGCGCCGGCTCCGACCGCCCGCGCGTACGCGGCGTCCACGTCCGGGACCGACAGCGTCACCGCGACCTGGACCGGACCGTCCGGGTCCGGCGCGACCAGCCCGTACGCCTCGATGGCGGCGCCGAGCGTGATCAGGGCCCCGTTGACCTCCAGCTCGGCGTGCGCGATCGACCCGTCCGGCAGGCTGAGCCGCAGGCGCTCCACGGCGTCGAGCGCCTTGGGGTAGAAGTCCAGCGCGGCGGCGACGTCGGCGATGGCCAGATGCGGGGTGATCGGCGGGTAGTGGGACATGGTCCCAGCCTGCCGGGCGGCGCAGGCCCGGTCTTGGAGGAAGGCGTCAGCCGCGGAGGTCGGCCAGCCAGGCCGCGGCATCGGTGAAGGCGGCGTCGTCCCGGCCCGGCGG
>DATDKW010000247.1:0-4835 GCA_036519715.1 Mycobacteriales bacterium | reverse complement strand
AACTACTTCGAGGTGCTGCCGAGCAACGCGCTGTCCCGCGGCCTGTTCCTGGAGGCCGACCGGATGCGCAGCCCGCGCATCACCGAGGACAACCTCCAGAACCAGATCCAGGTGGTCAAGGAGGAGATCCGGGTCAACGTGATGAACCGGCCGTACGGCGGGTTCCCGTGGCTGCTGCTGCCGCCGGTGCTGTTCGACACCTTCCCCAACGCGCACAACGGCTACGGCGATTTCGTCGACCTGGAGAGCGCGACAGTCGCGGACGCGGCCGACTTCTTCGACCGCTACTACGCGCCCGCCAACGCGGTCCTCACCGTGGTCGGCGACTTCGACCCCGACGACGCCTTCGCGCTGATCGACGAGCACTTCGGCGACATCCCGGGGCGGGCCGGCCCGACCCGGCCGGACTTCACCGAGCCGGCGCTGGACGCCGAGCGGCGCAAGTCGCTGCCCGACCCGCTGGCGCCGGTGCCGGCGGTGGCGGCCGGCTGGCGGGTGCCCGACCCGGTCGGCAGCTTCGGCGACTACCTGCCGTACGTGGTGCTGGGTGAGGTGCTGGCCGACGGCGACGCGTCCCGGCTGGAGCAGCGGCTGGTCCAGGGCGACCGGACGGTGACCCAGCTCGGGGCGTACCTGGGGCTGATGGGTGACCCGTTCGACGTCCGGGACCCCACCGCGTTCATCTTCCAGGCCCACCAGGCCCCGACCGCGACCGCCGACCAGGTGCTGGACGCGGCCACCGAGGAGTTCGACCGGCTGGCCACCGACGGGCTGCACCCGGGGGAACTGGAGCGGGTCCGGTCCCGGATCCTGGCCCAGGTCTTCCGCGACCTCGATCCGATGCTGGGCCGGACCCAGGCCCTGGCGTCGGCCGAGCTGGTGCACGGCCGGGCCGAGCTGCTGTCCGAGCTGCCTGGCCGGCTGGCCGAGGTGACCGCCGACCAGATCCGGTCGGCGGCCGCGGCGCTGCGACCGGATCGCCGGGCCGTGCTGGAGATCGCGCCCGGAGGTGCCCGGTGACCGCCACCGACCTGGCCGAGGGGGTCGTGCCGAAGACGGTGCCGCCGCTCGGGCCGGTGCCCAAGGTCAAGCAGCCGACCGCGGCCGAGCGGGTGCTGCCGTCCGGGCTCCGGGTCGTCGCGGTGCGCCGGCCCGGCGTCCCGCTGGTGGAGATGCGGCTGCGGATCCCGTTCAGCGGGACCGCGGCCAGCCATCCGGCCCGCAGCAGCGTGCTTGCCAACACCATGCTGGCCGGCACGCAGGAGCGCAATCAGGTCGAGCTGGCCGCGGCGCTGCAGACGCTGGGCGCCGACCTGTCGGTGTCCTCGGACAGCGACCGGCTCGTCGTCGGCGGCGCGGTGCTGCGGACCGGGCTGGCCGACCTGCTCGCTCTGGTGGCCGAGGTCGTCGGGTCCGCGTCGTACCCGGCCCGCGAGGTCGCGGGGGAGCGTTCGCGGCTGGCCGAGCGGCTGGCCATCCTGCGCTCGCAGCCGTCGGTCCTGGTCGGCGAGGCCCTCAACCAGCGCCTCTACGGCTCCCATCCGTACGCGCACGAGCTGCCGACGGTGGACGCCGTACAGGCCGTGACCGCGGGGCAGCTGCGCAGGCTGCACGCCGACCGGGTCCGTCCCGAGGGCAGCCTGCTGGTGCTGGTCGGCGATCTCAGCCCGGCCCGCGCCCTGGACACCGTGGAGAAGGCGCTGTCCGGGTGGACGGGCTCGGCCGCGGGCCGGGCGCTGCCGCCGCTGCCGGCGGTCCGGCCGCAGCCGCTGCTGCTGGTCAACCGGCCCGGCTCGGTGCAGTCCTCGATCCGGTTGGGCGGGCCGGCGGTGCGGCGGGACGCGCCGGACTATCCGGCCCTGCAGCTGGCCAACCTGATCTACGGCGGCTACTTCTCCTCCCGGCTGGTGGAGAACATCCGCGAGGACAAGGGCTACACCTACGGCCCGCACAGCCGGATCACCCACAGCGTGGCCGGCTCCCGGCTGGTCGTGGACGCCGACGTGGCCACCGCGGTGACGGCGCCGGCGCTGCTGGAGATCGGCTACGAGCTGGGCCGGATGGCGACGCTGCCGGTGAAGCCGGAGGAGCTGCAGGACGTCCGGCAGTACGCGGTCGGCTCGCTGGCGCTGTCCATCTCGACCCAGGCCGGGCTCGCCTCCACGCTGTCCGCGCTGATCGGCGTCGGGCTCGGGCTGGACTGGCTGCGCGAGCATCCGCGCCGGCTGGCCGCGGTGACGCTGGAGGAGACCTTCGAGGCCGCGCGGCGGTATCTGGCGCCGGCCGGGATGGTGACCGTCGTGCTGGGGGAGGCGGCGGCGGTCGCCGGTTCGCTGGCGGCCCTCGGGCCGGTCGAGTCGGCGTCGGTCTGAGGTGCTGCTCTCGCAGGTGCCGGTGCTGTCCCGGTCGGGTCACGACCGCGCGGCCGAGCGGCGGACCGATGCCGCCTGGCTGGCGGCCGCGTGGGAGCGCGGGCTGGCGCTGATCGTCACCCCGGAGTATTCGTCCCCGATCGAGGAGGGCGCGGCCGGGGCGGAGCTGGCGTTGCGGCCGGCGTCGTCGGTCCCGGCTGCGACTTCGGTCGAGCGCTATTTCCTCGGGCTGGCCGGGTCCGATCCGGTGTTCGCGGTGCGGGCCCCGCGGGACCTGGTCGCCGACCGGTGGGCGGACCTGCGCGAGATCGGGGCCGCGCTGGACGACCGGGACGCCGGGCTGCTCACCACCGCGGTCGCGCTGGCGCGGTGGCACGACCGGCACCACCGCTGCCCGCTGGACGGGACGCCGACGGATCTCGTGCTCGGCGGCTGGGTGCGGCGGTGCCCGTCGGACGGGTCCGACCACTTCCCCCGTACGGACCCGGCGGTGATCATGCTGATCCACGACGGCGGCGACCGGTGCATCCTCGGGCGGCAAGCGACCTGGCCGGAGGGGCGGTACTCGATCCTGGCCGGGTTCGTGGAGCCGGGGGAGTCGGCCGAGGCCGCGGTCGCGCGGGAGGTGGACGAGGAGGTCGGGCTGGCGGTCACCGGCGTGACGTACGCGGGCTCGCAGCCGTGGCCGTTCCCGGCGTCGCTGATGCTCGGCTACACCGCGCAGGCGGTCGGGGACCTGACCCCGACCCTGCGGGACGGGGAGCTGGCCGACGGGCGCTGGTTCTCCCGGGACGAGATCCGGGCCGGGGTGGTCAAGCTGCCGCCGCCGGTGTCGATCGCGCACCGGATCCTCACCGACTGGCTGGAGGCGGGGCCGTCGGCGTGACGGCCCCGCCCTTCCGTCAGGCCAGCGGGCAGGTGTTGCGGTAGTCGGAGATCGCGGTGCCGGTGCCGGCACCGATGCCGCAGATGAACTGCTCGTACCGGGTGTCGTCGTCCACGAAACGCTTCAGCCAGGAGATCGAATAGCGGGCAATCGTGGTGTTGGGGCTGTTGGGCGCGAAGTGGCTGGCCCCGTTGAGCTCCAGGTACGCCTTCTCGTACGTGGCGTTCAGCGACGTGTAGAACGGGATCGAGTGGGTGGCGACCGGCGCGACCGTGTCGTTCTCGGCGCCGACGACGAGCGTCGGGACCTGGTTGGTCGAGAAGTTCTTGCGGGTGTCCCAGCCGGTCAGCGGGATGGCCGCCTGCAGGGTCGGCCGGTCGGCCGCGGCCTCGAGCGTGCCGCCGCCGCCCATCGAGTGGCCCATCACAGCGAGCCGGGTCGCGTCGACGCGAGTGCGCACCGAGCTGCGGCCGGTCAGGTAGTCCAGGGCGGCGAGCAGCTGGTCACCGCGGCTGGCGGGCTGGTCGTAGATCGAGTTTGTGTCGATCGTGAACACCACGAAGCCCTGGGAGGCGAGGCGCGGGCCCAGCCACGCGATGCTCGACTGGGTGGCGGTGTAGCCGGGGGCGATGGCGACGCCGCCGAAGGTGCCTTCTGCGGTCGAGGTCGGGTAGTAGATGGTGCCGCCGCCGAAGCCGATGACGGAGAACCTCGACACCGTCGTCTGCGCCGTGGCGAACGGGCCGCGGGTGGCGTCGACACTGGCGCTGGTCGGGGCCGGGCCGCGCTCATACGGGTTGGCCGCGGCGATGGCGCGGGTCGGGGCGACCAGCTGGAGAATTGCCAGCGCGAAGATCGCCAGGATTGCGCTGAGGGACCTGCTCCTGCGCATACCGGATTCCCTTTCTGCGGGGCGGGGAATCGACTGTAAGCACAGGATCGGACCGGGCACCACCGAGTCACTCGGGCGGATTAACGCGAATACACAATGGCCGGTCGGATTCTTTGTGGCGACGGACCATTAGCGGCCGGTGATGATCACCGATTCGGCTTCGCGCACCGGGAGGGCGCGGGCGGGGCTGGTGGTCGTGGTGGTGTCCCCGATGTCCTGGAAGGCGCCGGCGCCGACGGCGTAGTCCGCGGTCCAGGTCAGGGTGAGGGTGACGTGAGCGGTCGTGGCGTGCGCGTAGGTGTGCGTGGCGCGGCCGGTGGTGATCTCCTGGGTGCTGCCATCGCCGAAGTCCCACTGGTAGGAGAGGATCCGGGGCCGGATCCGCACGGGTTGCCCGAGCAGGGTGACCGTGCGCTCTCGTTCCCCGATCAGGTCACACGTCCTGCTGCCGTCCCCACACCAGAAATACGTCTCCAAATTAACCAACGTCGCCGTCCGCGGATCAGTTTGAATCACGCCCCGATAAAGCGGAAGCTCCCGAAACGCAGTGAAGACCTGTTGTCGACTCGGCGTGACAGGAAGAGCCGCGAACCCATGACACAGGAAGCCGACCTCTGCGGACACGCCACCTGCGGCCGCCGCGTTGGCGGTTGCATCGGCGCAGAACGCCGCCACCATCTCACTG
>DATDKW010000246.1:0-5014 GCA_036519715.1 Mycobacteriales bacterium | reverse complement strand
CCTGGAGCTGACCAGCCTGCACATCCAGCCCCCGACCACCGACCTGGACCAGGTCGTGGCGCACGCGCTGTTCGCCGACGCGGCCGCGGCCGTGGTGCTGCAGCCCTCGGCCGGGCCGGGCTTCGAGGTCGTGGACGTGGTCGCGCAGACGGACGTGAGCACGGCCGAGTACATGACCTGGGACGTGACCGACCTCGGATTCCGGATGGGGCTGTCCCCGCGGGTGCCCGCGGTGCTGGCCCGGCACGTCCGCGGCGTGGTCGACGAGTTGCTGGCCGGGCACGGCCTGGCCGTGGACGACGTGGACGGCTGGGCCGTGCACCCGGGCGGCCGGCGGATCCTCGAGGTGGTGCAGCGCCGGCTGGAGCTGCCCGACGCCGCCCTGGAGCCGTCGTACGGGGTGCTGCGCGACCAGGGCAACTGCTCCTCGGCCACCGTGCTGCTCGTGCTGGAGCGGATGCGCGCGGCCGGGACGGTCGGGCCGGGCCGGCACCTCGTCGCGCTGGCCTTCGGCCCCGGCCTCACGCTCTATGCCACGCTGCTGCGCGCGGTCTAGCACCCATTGACGCGCATGGCGGAGTGGAACAGCCGGCCCGGATCCGGCGTTGCAAGTTTTACCAAGTCGTTGCCGGCAGAGTTGCGCGTATCAAGTGCCGGTATCGAACCTCGTTAGTACTGTGACCGTGACCACTAACAACAACCTGCACTGACAGCCGACCGGAGCAACAACCATGTGCCCGCATCACCCAGCGTGTCCGACCTCGGACGCCGCCGACCGCGACGCCGCCGCCGTCGTCGCCAGCCACCCGGAGCAGGGCTGGAGCCTCCTCTGCAACGGGATCGTGCTGTTCGAGGACTGCGGCGAGATCCTGCCGGACGGACGCTGCATCGGCGCTCGGCGCGCACCCGCGAAGGTGCTGCGCGTCGCCTGAGGTCTCCCGGCCTCCGGCCCGGCGACGACCGCCGGGCCCCTTTCCCAGCTACCACCTTTTCCGGACCGGGCCGTGCGGCCCGGTCCTCGCTGTGTCCGGGCCCCAATCCGCATGGGAAGATCCGTGGAATGACCAGCAGCGACCAGCAACGGTTGCGCGACCTGGCCCGGCTGCGCCGGGTGCGCGACCGGATCGACCGGGAGTACGCGCAGCCGCTGGACGTCGAGGCGCTGGCCCGCGGCGCGCACCTGTCGGCCGGCCACCTGTCCCGCGAGTTCAAGGCCGCGTACGGCGAGTCGCCGTACTCGTACCTGATGACGCGGCGGATCGAGCGGGCGATGGCGCTGCTGCGCCGCGGCGACCTGAGCGTCACCGAGGTCTGCTTCGCGGTCGGCTGCTCCTCGCTCGGCACCTTCAGCACCCGCTTCACCGAGCTGGTCGGGATGCCGCCCAGCGCCTACCGGGCCCGGGTCGCCCGGGCCGACGCGGACCTGCCGGCCTGCGTGGCCAAGCAGGTGACCCGGCCGGTCAGGAATCGAGAAGCGCCGGCCGCCGCCGCCCACCTAGCGTGACCGCCATGGACATCAGCATCGCCAGCGCCTTCCTGCCCCAGGACGACCCGGACGCGGCCATCGCCTTCTACCGCGACACCCTCGGCTTCGAGGTCCGCAACGACGTCGGCCGCGGGGCCATGCGGTGGATCACGGTCGGCCCGCCCGGCCAGCCCGGCACGTCGATCGTGCTGTTCCCGCCCGGCGCCGACCCCGGCATCACCGACGAGGAGCGCCGCACCATCGTGGAGATGATGGCCAAGGGCACGTACGGGATCGTCGTGCTGGCGACCAAGGACCTCGACGGCACCTTCGAGCGGCTGCAGGCCGGCGGGGCCGAGGTCGTGCAGGAGCCGACCGACCAGCCGTACGGTATCCGCGACGCGGCCTTCCGCGACCCGGCGGGCAACATGGTCCGCATCAACCAGATCGGCTGACGGGACTGTCATGACCAAGCGGCTCGAAGCCGACTCCCACGACCTGATCCGCGTGCACGGCGCCCGGGTGAACAACCTCAAGGACGTCAGCATCGAGATCCCGAAGCGCCGGCTGACGGTGTTCACCGGGGTCTCCGGCTCGGGCAAGAGCTCGCTGGTCTTCGGCACGATCGCGGCCGAGTCGCAGCGGCTGATCAACGAGACCTACAGCGCGTTCATCCAGGGCTTCATGCCGACGCTGGCCCGGCCCGACGTCGACGTGATGGACGGGCTGACGACCGCGATCATCGTCGACCAGCAGCGGATGGGGGCCGACCCGCGGTCCACGGTCGGCACCGCCACCGACGCCAACGCGCTGCTGCGGATCCTGTTCAGCCGGCTGGGGCAGCCGCACATCGGCTCGCCCCAGGCGTTCTCCTTCAATGTCGCCTCGATCAGCGGCGCCGGCGCGGTCACCCTGACCAAGGCCGGCCGGGAGACCAAGGAACGGCGCAGCTTCAGCATCACCGGCGGCATGTGCCCGCGCTGCGAGGGCCGGGGCGCGGTCACCGACATCGACCTCACCGCCCTGTACGACGACAGCAAGTCGCTCAACCAGGGCCCGTTCACCATCCCCGGCTACAGCATGGACGGCTGGTACGGCCGGATCTTCATCGGCTCGGGCCTGTTCGACCCGGACAAGCCGATCCGGGACTACACCAAGAAGCAACTGAACGACCTGCTCTACCACGAGCCGATGAAGGTCAAGGTCGAGGGCATCAACCTCACGTTCGAGGGGCTGGTGCCGAAGATCCAGAAGTCGATCCTGTCCAAGGACGTCGACTCGCTGCAGCCGCACATCCGGGCCTTCGTGGAGCGGGCGGTCACGTTCACCACCTGCCCGTCCTGTGACGGCACCCGGCTGAGCGCGGAGGCCCGGTCGTCCAAGATCGACGGGATCAGCATCGCCGACGCCTGCGCCATGCAGATCAGCGACCTGTCCGGCTGGGTCCGGAAGCTGGACGAGCCGTCGGTGGCGCCGCTGCTGAGCACGCTGCAGCACACGCTGGACTCGTTCGTGGAGATCGGGCTCGGCTACCTGTCCCTCGACCGCCCGGCCGGCACTCTGTCCGGCGGCGAGGCGCAGCGCACCAAGATGATCCGGCACCTGGGCTCGTCGCTGACCGACGTCACGTACGTCTTCGACGAGCCGACGATCGGCCTGCACCCGCACGACATCCAGCGGATGAACGAGCTGCTGCTGCAGCTGCGGGACAAGGGCAACACCGTGCTGGTGGTCGAGCACAAGCCGGAGGCGATCGCCATCGCCGACCACGTGGTCGACCTCGGTCCCGGTGCCGGCACCGCCGGCGGCGAGGTCGTGTACGAGGGCCACCTGGCCGGGCTGCGGGCGGCCGGCACGCTCACCGGCCGCCACCTGGACGACCGGGCCGCGGTGAAGCCGTCGGTCCGGACGCCGTCGGGTTCCCTGCAGGTCCGGGGCGCGAACACCCACAACCTCAAGGACGTCGACGTCGACATCCCGCTCGGGGTGCTGGTGGTGCTGACCGGGGTGGCCGGGTCGGGGAAGAGCTCGCTCATCCAGGGCTCGGTGGCCGGGCGGGACGGCGTGGTCACGGTCGACCAGGCTGGGATCAAGGGGTCGCGGCGCAGCAACCCGGCCACGTACACGGGGTTGCTGGAGCCGATCCGCAAGGCGTTCGCCAAGGCCAACGGGGTGAAGCCGGCGCTGTTCAGCGCCAACTCCGAGGGCGCCTGCCCCAACTGCAACGGCGCCGGCGTGGTCTACACCGACCTGGCCATGATGGCCGGGGTCGCCACCACCTGCGAGGTGTGCGAGGGCAAGCGCTTCGAGGCCTCGGTGCTGGACTACCACCTCGGCGGCAAGGACATCAGCGAGGTGCTGGCGCTGCCCGTGGCCGAGGCGCGGTCGTTCTTCGGCGCGGGCGAGGCCAAGATCCCGGCCGCGCACAAGATCCTCACCCACCTGGACGAGGTCGGGCTGGGCTACCTCTCGCTGGGGCAGCCGCTGACCACTCTGTCCGGCGGCGAGCGGCAGCGGCTCAAGCTGGCCACCCACATGGGCTCCGACGGCGGGGTCTACGTGCTCGACGAGCCGACCACCGGCTTGCATCTGGCCGACGTCGAGCAGCTGCTGGGGCTGCTCGACCGGCTGGTCGACGGGGGCAAGTCGGTGATCGTCATCGAACACCACCAGGCCGTCATGGCCCACGCCGACTGGATCATCGACCTCGGTCCCGGCGCCGGCCACGACGGCGGCCGGGTCGTCTTCGAGGGCACCCCGGCCGAGCTGATCGCCGACCGGACCACCCTCACCGGCGAACACCTCGCCGGCTACGTCCGGACCGCTTAGCCCACTCGGCGCGGGCTCGGCCTCCGGCGGCCCGCGCGGGTCCCGGCCGGAGCTCCCGGCGGGCGGCCGGCGCGGGTCCGATCCGGTGCCGCCTCCGGCGGGCTGCCCCGCCGGAGGCCCGAGGACTCAATCCTCGTAGGCGGCCATGGGCGGGCAGGCGCAGACCAGGTTGCGGTCGCCGTAGGCGCCGTCGATGCGCCGGACCGGCGGCCAGTACTTCGCCGTCCGGTCCACCGACCCCGGGTACGCGGCCAGCTCCCGCTCGTACGGCCACTCCCACTTGTCCGAGGTCACCATCGACGCCGTGTGCGGGGCGTTGCGCAGCGGGTTGTCGGCCGCGTCCCACTCCCCGGCCGCGACCCGGTCGATCTCGGCCCGGATCGCGATCATCGCGTCCACGAACCGGTCCAGCTCGGCCAGGTTCTCCGACTCGGTCGGCTCGATCATCAGCGTGCCGGCCACCGGGAAGGACATCGTCGGGGCGTGGAAGCCGTAGTCGATGAGCCGCTTGGCCACGTCGTCCACGGTCACGCCGGTCGTCCGGGTGATCGCCCGCAGGTCGACGATGCACTCGTGCGCGACCAGCCCGCCGCGGCCGGTGTAGAGCACCGGGTAGTGCTGGGACAGCCGGGCGGCCACGTAGTTGGCGGCCAGGATCGCGGCCCGGGTCGCGGCCGCGAGCCCGTCCGGACCCATCAGCCGCACGTACGCCCAGGAGAT
>DATDKW010000245.1:0-2529 GCA_036519715.1 Mycobacteriales bacterium | reverse complement strand
GGGGGCTGGGAAGGGGACCCAGGCGCAGTACATCGCGGCGCAGTTCGCGATCCCCAAGATCAGCACCGGTGACATCTTCCGGGCGAACGTCAGCGAGGGCACCGAGCTCGGCGTGACCGCGAAGAAGTACATGGACGCCGGTGACCTCGTCCCCGACGAGGTCACCAGCGCCATGGTCCGGGAGCGGCTGAAGGAGGACGACGCGTCCGACGGGTTCCTGCTCGACGGCTTCCCGCGCACGGTCCCGCAGGCCGAGACGCTGGACGAGATCCTCGGCGAGTTCGACCTGGCCCTGGACGTCGTGCTGGAGCTGGTGGTCGACGACGAGGAGGTCATCCGCCGGCTGTCCGGTCGGCGGACCTGCCGCAACTGCGGCCACATCTGGCACGTCGACTTCGACCCGCCCAGCCACGAGGGCATCTGCGACGACTGCGGCGGCCAGCTGTTCCAGCGCGACGACGACAAGTCCGACACCGTCCGCCACCGGCTCGAGGTGTACGCGGAGCAGACCGCCCCGCTGATCGCCTTCTACGCCGAGAAGGGCGTCCTCGTCGGCATCGACGCCACCGGTCCGGTGGACAACGTCACAGAGCGCGCTATAGCCGCGCTGCGCCCGTTCGCGTAGGGGGTGTCGGGTGGATGTCGGTGGATGCGGGCCGCCCGCGCCGCCAGATGTCCACCCGACACCCCCTTACAGCCGTATGGTCGAGGGGTAGCTCGTGCGGTTTCGGAGGCGACGGATGATCCAGATCAAGACCCCTGACGAGATCGCGCTCATGCGCGAGGCGGGGTTGGTGACCCAGCGCGCGCTGGCGGCCATGCGCGCGGCCGTCGCCCCCGGCATCAGCACCGGGGAGCTGGACCGGATCGCCGAGGACTCCATCCGGTCCGAGGGCGCCGTCCCGTCGTTCCTGGGCTACCGCGGCTTCACCGGCACCATCTGCGCGTCGATCAACGACGAGGTCGTGCACGGCATCCCGTCGCCGAAGCGCAAGCTCCGCGAGGGCGACGTGATCTCGCTGGACTGCGGCGCGATCGTGGAGGGCTGGCACGGCGACTCCGCCATCACCGTCGGCGTCGGCGAGATCCGCCCCGAGCACCGCGAGCTCATCGAGATCACCGAGCAGTCGCTGTGGGCCGGGCTGGCCGCGGCCACCGCCGGCGGCCGGCTCACCGACATCAGCGCCGCGGTGGAGGGCTCGATCCGCTCCCACTCCCGGCCGTACGGGATCGTCGACCACTACGGCGGCCACGGCATCGGCACCGAGATGCACCAGGACCCGCACGTGCTCAACCACGGCCGGCCCGGCCGCGGCCCCCGGCTGGTGCCCGGGCTGGCGCTGGCGGTCGAGCCGATGGTGACCCTGGGCGGCCCCGGCACCCGGGAGCTGGCCGACGGCTGGACCGTCGTCACCACCGACGGGTCGTACGCGGCCCACTGGGAGCACACGGTCGCCATCACCGAGGACGGGCCGTGGGTGACCACGGCCGAGGACGGCGGGTTCGCCCGGCTGGCCGAGCTCGGGGTGAAGGTGGCGCAGCGGGCATGACCGCGCCGGAGCCCAGGCCGCTGGAGCCCAACGCGATGCGGGCCGGCAACGAGGACCGGGAGAAGGTCGTCGCCCACCTCAACAGCGCGTTCGCCGAGGGCCGGCTGGACGTGTCCGAGCTGGAGGAGCGGGTGGCCGCGGCCTACCGGGCCAAGACCATGGGTGAGCTGGCGCCGCTGACCGCGGACCTGCCCGCGCAGTACGCGGCGTCGCCGGTGCGGCGGCCGACCCCGCAGCCGCCGGCCCGGCCCGCTGGCGAGCGCCACGACACCGCCCGCTGGGCCCCGATCGGCGGCGGGCTGGCGATCTTCCTGGTCAACGTGCTGATCTGGGCCGCGGTGTCGGCCGGCACCGGCAACCTCATCTACTTCTGGCCGATCTGGACCGCCATCCCGCTGGTGATCGCGGTGGTCGGGGTGGTCCTCTCCGGCGGGCACCGGGACGGCCGGTAGGGGAGCTTTTTGCCGATCCGGCCACGCCTGCGTACACTGAAGCGTCGGCGCTCGCGCCGTCTTCGCTGTGCTGTGGCCGCATGAGCCGAAGACGCCCTCAAGCTGTGAGAGCCGATCCGTAGGAAGACGAGTAGTTAGCGGAGGATATGCCCAAGAAGGACGGAGCCATCGAGGTCGAGGGTCGTGTCGTCGAGCCTCTTCCCAACGCGATGTTCAGGGTCGAACTGTCCAACGGACATCGGGTTCTCGCCCACATCAGCGGCAAGATGCGCCAGCACTACATCCGGATCCTCCCCGAGGACCGCGTCGTGGTGGAGCTCTCGCCCTATGACCTGTCCCGCGGGCGCATCGTCTACCGCTACAAGTGATTCCGCCCGCTGGCCCGGCGGCCGGCAGCAACGAGGAGAAGGCACGGCCGTGAAGGTCAACCCGAGCGTCAAGCCCATCTGCGACAAGTGCAAGGTGATCCGCCGGCACGGTCGCGTCATGGTCATCTGCGAGAACCTGCGCCACAAGCAGCGCCAGGG
>DATDKW010000244.1:0-5733 GCA_036519715.1 Mycobacteriales bacterium | reverse complement strand
GACCCGGGTCACCCGGGAGATGGGCACGCCCGACCCGGAGCGGGCGATGGCCGCGGTGGCCGCGGCCGTGCCGGACTGGTCCGGCGGCACCCGGCTGGGCGTGCTGCTGGCCGAGTTCCTGGACCGCTGGGGGCAGCGCGGCGCGGCCCGGGGCGCGGTCGTGGTGATCATGTCCGACGGCTGGGAGCGGGACGACCCGGCCCGGCTGGGCGTGCAGATGCAGCGGCTGGCCCGGCTGGCCCACCGGGTGGTGTGGTGCAACCCGCGGGCGGCCCGGCCCGGTTTCGCCCCGCTGGCCGGCGGGCTGGCCGCGGCCCTGCCGCATGTGGACGACTTCGTCTCCGGGCACAGCCTGGCGGCGCTGGAACAGCTCGCCGGCGTGGTCGCCGGCACCCTGCCCGTCCGCGGCCGGGCCGCGGGCGGCGGGATCGGCTCGGGCGGCCCCCGCCGCGCCGGGGAAGGAGTGCGCGGTGCGTGACGTGCTCGGTTCACTGCGGTCCTGGTACGACTCGGGCCGCCCGTTCGCGCTGGCGACCGTGGTCGGCACTTCCAAGAGCGCACCGCGGGCCCCGGGCGCGGCCATGGCGGTCGAGCCCGGCGGCGAGGTCGCCGGCAGCGTGTCCGGAGGCTGCGTCGAGGGCGCCGTGTACGACCTGGCCCAGGACGTGCTCGGCGGGGAGCCGCCGGTGCTGCAGACGTACGGCTACTCCGACACGGACGCGTTCGCGGTCGGGCTGACCTGCGGCGGCTCGGTGTCGGTGTTCGTGCAGGCGGTGTCCGCGGCCGACACCCCGCAGCTGGGCGAGGTGCTGCGCTCGATCGGCGCGGACGAGCCGGTCGCGCTGGCCACCGTCATCTCCGGCCTGGGCGAGGTCGGGGCCCGGATGGCGGTCTGGCCCGACCGGGTCAGTGGCACCCTGGGCGTCGAAGGCCTGGACGTGGCCGTGACCGACGACGCCCGGGGCATGCTGGCCCAGGGCGCGACCGGGCAGCGGCACTACGGGCCGGCCGGGCAGCGGCGCCGGGACGAGGTCACGGTGTTCGTCGAGGCGTACGCGCCGCCGCCGCGGATGCTGGTGTTCGGCGCC
The DNA here is from genome assembly GCA_036519715.1 of Mycobacteriales bacterium. GTDB lineage: Bacteria > Actinomycetota > Actinomycetes > Mycobacteriales > CADCTP01 > CADCTP01. The sequence continues at coordinate 4,645 of DATDKW010000244.1, read as the reverse complement.
ATCGACTTCGCCGCCGCGGTGGCCCGGATCGGCTCGTTCCTGGGCTACCGGGTGACCGTGTGCGACGCCCGGGCCGTGTTCGCGACCGCGCGCCGGTTCCCGGACGCGGACGAGGTCGTGGTCGAGTGGCCGCACCGGTATCTGGCCGGGCAGACCGTGGACGAACGCACCGTGATCTGCGTGCTCACCCACGACCCCAAGTTCGACGTGCCGCTGCTGGAGGTCGCGCTGCGTACCCCGGCCTGGTATGTGGGGGCGATGGGGTCCCGGCGCACCCACGACGACCGGATGGAGCGGCTGCGCGAGGCCGGGCTGACCGAGGCGGAGCTGGCCCGGCTGCGCTCGCCGATCGGGCTGGACCTCGGCGCCCGCACGCCCGAGGAGACCGCGGTCGCGGTCGCGGCGGAGATCGTGGCCGGCCGCTGGGGCGGCACCGGCGTCCCGCTGGGCCAGACCGACGGCGCCATCCACCGGCACGCCGTCCCGGCAGGCGGCTCGTGACCGGCTCCCCGGCTCCCGGGGATCACGTTCACCACCCTGGCGACGACCGGCCGCCGGCACCGCCGCCGGCCGGTGGTCGCCGGCCTGGTGAACCCGATCGCGGCCGGGGCGGACCGCCGGCCGGGCTGGTGCTGGCGGCCGGGGGCGGGCGCCGGTACGGCCGGCCCAAGGCGCTGGTCCGGTTCCGCGGCCGGCTCCTGGTCGAGCGGGCCGCCGCGCTGCTGCGGGCCGGCGGCTGCGACCCGGTGCTGGTCGTGCTGGGCGCCGCCGCCGACGAGGTGGTCGCGACCGCCGACCTGGCCGGGACGACCGTGGTCCGCAACCCGGACTGGGCCGGCGGCATGGGCTCGTCGCTGCGGGCCGGGCTGGCCGCGCTGCCGGCGTCGGCCGCGGCCGTGGTGGTCACCCTGGTCGACACGCCGGGCCTGGGCCCGGAGGCGGTGCGCCGGCTCGTCGCCGCCGGCGGGGACGCGGCCCAGGCCACGTACGGGGGCCGGCCCGGTCACCCCGTGCTGCTGGGCCGTACCGTCCTGGCCGAGGTGGCCGCGACCGCGACCGGCGACCGCGGCGCGGGTCCGTGGTTGGCCGCCCACCCCGAGCGGGTACGGCTGGTGCCGTGTGACGGCACCGGCGACCCGCGTGACGTCGACGTGCCGGATGATCTCGCCGCGGTGGCGGCGGGGGAGGAGTAGCAATGCGGCTCGACCACGAGTTCCAGGTGCCGGTCTCGGCCGCCCAGGCCTGGCCCATCCTGCTGGACATCGACCGGATCGCCCCGTGCATGCCCGGCGCCACGATCACCAAGGTCGACGGCGACGACTTCGAGGGCACGGTCAAGGTCAAGGTCGGCCCGATCACCGTCACGTACGGGGGGACCGCGTCGTTCCTGGAGAAGGACGAGTCGCAGCGGATCGCGGTCATCGAGGCCCGCGGCAAGGAGACCCGCGGCAGCGGCACCGCCACCGCCCGGGTGACCGCGCAGCTGTTCGACGAGGGCGCGACGTCCCGGGTCGCGGTCACCACCGACCTGGCCGTCACCGGCAAGCCGGCCCAGTTCGGCCGGGGCGTGATGGTCGACGTCGGCAACAAGCTGCTCAACCGCTTCGCCGACTGCCTGGCCCAGGAGCTGGGCTCCGACTCGGTCGCCGCTCCCGCGCCGGCGCCGGCGGGCGCCCCGCCCGCCTCGGAGCAGGCCGGCGTGACCGCCGACAGCCAGGCCGCGTCGGTCAACGGCAGCGCCCCGGTGACCGCTCCGGCCGAGGTCGGCGTCTCCGCCGGCAGCGGGTCGCGCGAGCCGGTCGCGGCGGCCGGCGCAGCGGCCCCGGCGGCCGCGCAGGTTCCGGCCCGGGAGCCCGCGCGCGCCGAGGCCGAGCCGATCGACCTGTTCGACGCCGCCGGTGGCGCCGTGGCCAAGCGCCTGGTCCCGGTCCTCGGCGCGGCCGTCGTCCTGGCCATCGTCTTCGCCGTCCTCCGCCGCCGGAAGTGAGCTCCGCCGGACGTGAGTGAGGGGCCGGGCGCCGTCGGCGCCCGGCCCGTGAGGCGCACGTCACACTGGTAACGCCGTTGTCACGCAGGGCTCGCACGAGCGCGCGCCCTGGGTAGACTTGGGCGACCCTTGGGCCGACGCCGTCCCTGCCGAGTTCCGCAGTTGACGGGAGCAGCCCGTGTTGCCCTTCTCCGCGCTTCCCGCCGCCCAAGGCCTGTACGACCCGGAGTCCGAGCGGGACGCCTGCGGCCTGGCGCTGGTGGTCGACCTGAAGGGCCGCCGTTCGCACGGCACCATCGAGCAGGCCCTGACCGCGCTGCACAACCTGCGGCACCGCGGCGCGGCCGGGGCCGAGCCGAGCTCGGGCGACGGCTCGGGCCTGCTCATGCAGGTGCCGGACAGGTTCCTGCGCGCGGTCGCCGGGGTCGAGCTGCCCCCGGCCGGCGAGTACGTCACCGGCCTGGTCTTCGCCCCGGCCGACGACGAGGCGGCGGCCAGGGCCGAGCGGATCACGGCCGAGCTGGCGGTCGAGGAGCGGCTGGTCCTGCTGGGCTGGCGCGAGGTGCCGGTCGAGACCGCCGGCCTGGGCCCGACCGCGCTGTCGGTCATGCCCCGGTTCCGTCAGGTCTTCCTGGCCGCCGAGGGCGGGACCCGGGGCCGGCTCGACCTGGAGCGGCGCGCGTACTGCCTGCGCAAGCGGCTGGAGCGGCGGACCCGGGACGAGGAGTGCGCGGTCTACCTGCCCTCGCTGTCGGCCCGCACGATCGTCTACAAGGGCATGCTCACCACCGACCAGCTGGGCACCTTCTTCCCGGACCTGCGGGACGAGCGGGTCGAGACCGCGATGGCCCTGGTGCACAGCCGGTTCAGCACCACCACGTTCCCGTCCTGGCCGCTGGCCCACCCGTTCCGCTACATCGCGCACAACGGCGAGATCAACACGATCAAGGGCAACCGCAACTGGATGCGGGCCCGGGAGGCGCTGCTGGAGACCGGGGTCTTCGGCGGGGACCTGGAGCGGCTGCTGCCGGTCTGCACCGAGGGCGCCTCCGACTCGGCGTCCTTCGACGAGGTGCTGGAGCTGCTGCACCTGGCCGGTCGCAGCCTGCCGCACGCGGTGCTGATGATGATCCCGGAGGCCTGGGAGAACAACACCGAGATGGACCCGGCCCGCCGGGCCTTCTACGAGTACCACGCCAGCCTGATGGAGCCCTGGGACGGCCCGGCCGGCGTCGCGTTCACCGACGGCACCGTGATCGGCGCCGTGCTCGACCGCAACGGCCTGCGCCCGGCCCGCTGGTGGCACACCGCCGACGACCTGGTCGTGCTGGCCAGCGAGGCCGGCGTGCTGGAGATCGACCCGGCCACTGTGGTCGAGAAGGGCCGGCTGCAGCCGGGCCGGATGTTCCTGGTCGACACGGCCGCGGGCCGTATCGTGCAGGACGACGAGATCAAGGACGAGCTGGCCGCGGCCCAGCCGTACGGGAACTGGGTGCACGCCGGCATGCTGCGGCTGGCCGACCTCCCGGCCCGCACGCGCCCCCTGCCCTCGGACGAGGACATGCTGCGCCGCCAGCAGGTCTTCGGCTACACCGAGGAGGAGCTGCGGGTCCTGGTCGAGCCGATGTCGGCGACCGGGGCCGAGCCGACCGGGTCGATGGGCACCGACACCCCGGTGGCGGTGCTGTCGCAGCGGCCGCGGCTGCTCTTCGACTACTTCAGCCAGCTGTTCGCGCAGGTCACCAACCCGCCGCTGGACGCCATCCGGGAGGAGCTGGTGACGTCGCTGGCCTCCACCATCGGCCCGGACGCCAACCTGCTGTCGGAGACGCCGGCGGCCTGCCGCAAGGTCCGGCTGCCGTTCCCGGTGCTGGACAACGACGAGCTGGCCAAGCTGGTGCGCATCGCCGACGACGGCGACCTGCCGGGCTTCTCCGCCGCCGTCATCCCCGGCCTGTACGACGTGGACGGCGGCGGCGAGGCGCTGGCGGCGGCGCTGGCCCGGGTCCGGGCCGAGGTGGTCGCGGCGATCGAGGCCGGCACCCGGATCGTGGTGCTGACCGACCGCGGCGGCGACGCCGGCCGCGCGCCCATCCCGTCCCTGCTGCTCACCTCGGCCGTGCACCACCACCTGGTCCGGGAGCGGCTGCGGACCAAGGTCGGCCTGGTCATCGAGACCGGCGACTGTCGCGAGGTGCACCACGCCGCGCTGCTCATCGGCTACGGCGCCGGCGCGATCAACCCGTACCTGGCCCTGGAGACGGTCGAGGTGCTGGCGGCCACCGGGCGGCTGCCGGGCGTGACCGACCCGCCCGTGGCCGTCCGGAACATGATCGCCGCGCTGGGCAAGGGCGTGCTCAAGGTGATGTCGAAGATGGGCATCTCCACGGTCGCCTCGTACACCGGCGCCCAGGTCTTCGAGGCCCTGGGCCTGAGCACGGACGTGGTGGCCGACTACTTCACCGGCACCTCGTCCCGGCTCGGCGGGGTCGGGCTGGACGTGCTGGCCGCGGAGGTCGCGGCCCGGCACCGGCTGGCCTACCCGCGCAACGCGGCCGAGCGGTCGCACCGCGGCCTGGAGTCCGGCGGCGAGTACCAGTGGCGGCGCGAGGGCGAGGTGCACCTGTTCAACCCGGACACGGTGTTCCTGCTCCAGCA
>DATDKW010000243.1:0-4692 GCA_036519715.1 Mycobacteriales bacterium | reverse complement strand
AAGCACCGCCGCTACATGCACAACTACAACTTCCCGCCGTACTCGACCGGTGAGACCGGCCGGGTCGGCTCCCCCAAGCGGCGCGAGATCGGCCACGGCGCGCTGGCCGAGCGGGCGCTCATCCCGGTGCTGCCGTCGCGGGAGGAGTTCCCGTACGCGATCCGGCAGGTGTCCGAGGCGCTCGGCTCGAACGGGTCGACCTCGATGGGCTCGGTCTGCGCCTCGACGCTCTCGCTGCTCAACGCGGGTGTGCCGCTGCGCGCGCCGGTCGCCGGCATCGCGATGGGCCTGGTGTCCGACACCGTGGACGGAGCGGACGGTTCAACGCGGTACGTCGCGCTCACCGACATCCTCGGCGCGGAGGACGCGTACGGCGACATGGACTTCAAGGTCGCCGGCACCCGGCAGTTCGTCACCGCGCTGCAGCTGGACACCAAGCTCGACGGCATCCCGTCCGACGTGCTGGCCCAGGCGCTCACCCAGGCCCGGGACGCCCGGCTGCACATCCTGGACGTGATGAACGAGGCCATCGACGAGCCCGACGAGATGTCGCCGTACGCGCCCCGCGTGACCACGGTGAAGATCCCGGTCGACAAGATCGGCGAGGTGATCGGCCCGAAGGGGAAGATCATCAACGCGATCCAGGACGAGACCGGCGCCGAGATCTCGATCGAGGACGACGGCACGATCTACGTCGGTGCCTCCGACGGGCCGTCCGCCCAGGCGGCGGTCGACCGGATCAACGCGATCGCGAACCCGCAGCTGCCGAAGATCGGCGAGCGGTTCCTCGGCACCGTGGTGAAGACGGCCGCGTTCGGCGCGTTCGTCTCGCTGCTGCCGGGCCGGGACGGGCTGGTGCACATCAGCAAGCTCGGCAACGGCAAGCGCATCGGCAAGGTCGAGGACGTGGTCAAGGTCGGCGACAAGCTGCAGGTCGAGATCACCGACATCGACAACCGCGGCAAGATCAGCCTCGTCCCGGTCAAGGACGAGGCGGCGGAGACGCCGGCCGCCGAGCCGGCAGCCGTCAGCAGCTGATGACAATGCGGGTCCGCGTCCCGGCCGGTCGGCCGGGACGCGCCCGCCCCACCCGGTCCGACCCCGCGCTCGCGGGGCGGCTCGGGTCGACTCCCTCGCCCGGTCGCGGTTCGCGGCCGGGCGCGGATCGCTGAGGAGACAGGCAGTGACGGCGCAGCGGGCATCGACGCGGGTCCTCGGTACGGGCTCGGGCGGGGAAGTCATCCGCCGCACCGTGCTGCCCGGCGGCCTGCGGGTCATCACCGAGCAGGTGCCGGGGGCCCGCTCGGCCGCGGTCGGGGTCTGGGTCGGGGTCGGCTCCCGGGACGAGACGCCGGCGCTGTCCGGCGCGTCCCACTTCCTGGAACACCTGCTGTTCAAGGGCACCACGACCCGCTCGGCCCTGGACATCGCGGTCGCGGTGGACGCGGTCGGCGGCGACCTCAACGCCTTCACCTCGCGCGAGCACACCTGCTACTACGCCCACGTGCTGGGCGAGGACCTGCCGATGGCGCTCGAGCTGGTCTGCGACGTGGTCACCGACGCGGTGATCACCGAGCCGGACGTCGAGGCCGAGCGCGGGGTGATCCTGGAAGAGATCGCCATGCGCGACGACGACCCGTCCGACCTGGTCGGCGACCTGTTCGGGGAGGCGCTGTTCGGCGCCACGCCGCTGGGCCGGCCGGTCATCGGGGACGTGGCCACGATCGAGACGCTGACCCGGGACCGGATCGCCGGCTACTACCGCCGCCGCTACAAGCCGGAGACGATGGTGGTCTCGGTGGCCGGCGCGGTCGAGCACGCCGACGTGGTCCGGCTGGTCCGGGCCGCGTTCGGCCCCCGGCTGGACCCGGCCGCGGTCCCGCTGCCACCGCGGTCCGGGTCCGGCCCGGGCCGGGCGCCGGTCCGCCGGGTCACGGTCACCGACCGCCCGACCGAGCAGGCCAACCTCATCCTCGGCGGCACCGCGCTGGCCCGCGGGGACGAGCGCCGGTTCGCGCTGGGCGTGCTCAACAACGCGCTCGGCGGCGGGATGAGCTCGCGGCTGTTCCAGGAGATCCGGGAGAAGCGCGGCCTGGCCTACTCGGTCTACTCGTTCACCACCGCGCACGCCGGGGCCGGTCAGTTCGGCGTCTCGGTCGGGTGCCACCCGGCCAAGGTGCCGGAGGTGCTGGCGCTGGTCCGCGAGCAGCTCGCGGACGTGGCCGAGCACGGGATCGACGATGCCGAGGTGACCCGGGGCAAGGGCCAGTCCCGCGGCGGTCTGGTGCTGGGCCTGGAGGACATGGGCTCGCGGATGTCGCGGATCGGCAAGGGCGAGCTGGCGTACGGCGAGGTGCTCACCGTGGACGAGCTGCTGGCCCGCATCGACGCGGTGACCCCGGAGGACTGCCGGGCCGTGGCCGCCGACGTGCTGCGCCGGCCCCAGTGCCTGGCCGTGGTCGGCCCCTTCACGGATGCCGACTTCGCCGCCTGAGCCCGGCCGCTTCTTCCGGCGTGCCGCCCCGGGCCGGAGGGGCCGGGCGTTCCACTAGGGTTCCGGTATGACCGAATCCCCGGCGAAGGAACCGTTGCGGGTGGGCGTCCTCGGCGCCCGCGGCCGGATGGGCAGCGAGACCTGCCGGGCCGTCGATGCCGCCGACGACCTCGACCTGGTCGCCATGGTCGAGGCCGGGGACTGGCTGTTCGGCGTGGCCGACGCCGGGGCCCAGGTGGTCGTCGACTTCACCGCCCCGGCCGTGGTCATGGACAACATCCGCTGGTGCATCGACGAGGGCATCCACTGCGTCGTCGGCACCACCGGCTTCGACGCGGAGAAGCTCGCCACCGTGCAGCGCTGGGTCGACGAGGCGCCCGGGGTGGGCGTGGTCATCGCCCCCAACTTCGCCGTCGGCGCCGTCCTGACGATGCGCTTCGCCCAGATGGCGGCCCGCTTCTTCGAGTCGGTGGAGATCGTCGAGCTCCACCACCCGGCCAAGGTCGACGCCCCCAGCGGCACCGCGGCCCGGACCGCGTCGCTGGTGGCCGAAGCCCGCCGGCAGGCCGGCGTCGGCCCGGCCCCGGACGCGACCACCACGGCCCTGGACGGCGCCCGGGGTGCCGTCGTCGACGGGATCCCGGTGCACTCGGTCCGGCTGGCCGGCCTGGTCGCGCACCAGGAGGTGCTGCTCGGCACCACCGGCGAGACGCTGACCCTGCGCCACGACTCGTACGACCGGGTGTCGTTCATGCCCGGCGTCCTGCTCGCGGTGCGCGAGGTCCCGTCCCGGCCCGGGCTCACCGTCGGTCTGGAGCACCTGCTCGACCTGTGATCCAGATGTGTCGACGTTGATGACGCAGAGCGATACTCTGGTCTCACCGTGTACTCGACCACAGCGGTCCGGGAGGGTCCGGTAGCGGACGTCCGGTCCTGTCGGACCGGTTCGGACCGGCGTCCGTCGCGTCCTCGGCGTCCCCCCGTGCGCCGAGGCCGGCGGGCGCCCTCCGTCGCGATGTGGCCTGGGCCGATGCCCCGCTGGGGGTAGGCTGCGGGTCCGGGTGATCACCCGGCGTGGTCCCCGGGGGTCAGGAGGGCACAGTGTCCGACGTGGCGCCGGCCGTCCGCCGGCACGCCGTGTTGGTGGACGCCGGGTATCTCTACGCCGCGGTCGGCCAGCTCGTCCTCGGCAGCCCGACCCGGCGCGAGTTCCGGATCGCGACCGAGCCGCTCATCGCTGCCCTGCTGGCCCGCGCGGGCGAGTCGACCCCGGGCGAGCTGCTCCGGATGTACTGGTACGACGCCGCCCGCGACCGCGTCCCGACCGTCGAGCAGCGCCAGATCGCCGCCCTGCCGCACGTCAAGGTCCGGCTCGGCCACATCAACTCGGCCGGCCAGCAGAAGGGCGTCGACGCCCAGCTCCGGCAGGACCTGGAGGTGCTGGCCCGGCACCGAGCCGTCTCCGACGTGGTCCTCATCGCCGGCGACGAGGACATGGTGCCCGCGGTCGAGGCGGCCCAGGCGTACGGGGTGCGCGTGCACGTCTGGGGCGTCGAGCCACCGTACGGGGTGAACCAGGCCGAGCGGCTGGTCTGGGAGGCCGACACGGTCGACCAGCTGGACCCGGAGTTCTGCCGCCCGTTCGTCGAGTCCGAGCCCGGCCCGGAGCCGGCCGTGACCGACAGGGCGGCCGACGGGGTGGCCAACGGGGTGGCCGGGACGGGTCCGCGCGAGGCGGACAAGCCGCTGGTGCCCACCCCGGCCGAGGTGTTCGCCGCCCGCAAGCTGCCCATGCCGGCCTCGGCGGCGGTGTCGCTCAAGCCGCCGCCGGCCGCCGCGCCGGACCGGCCCGGCCCCGAGCGCCCGGAGATGGAGCAGATCGGAGCCCGGATCGCGGCCCGGTGGCTGCTCACCCGGGGCCGGGAGAACGTGGCCGACCTGCTGCCCGGTCCGGTGCTGCCGACCGTGATCGACAAGGAGTTGCTGGTCGAGGCCGAGCAGCACCTCAACCGGTCGCTGCGCCCGTTCGAGGACGCCCGCCGCGCCCTGCGCGACGGCTTCTGGGCCAAGCTGCACCACGAGTTCGGCGTCCAGCCGGCCGCCCCCGCCCCGACCGCGGCCGCCGTTCCGGCTCCGGCTCCGGCCCCCGCCCCCGCCCCCGCCCCCGCCCCCGCCCCGGGTCCGGCGGCCGGCGTCCC
>DATDKW010000242.1:0-54500 GCA_036519715.1 Mycobacteriales bacterium | reverse complement strand
CTCGGTGTCGGTCACCACGTACTTGCGCAGCCGGGCCTTACCCACCTCGGTCTGCTGCGTGCCCGCCACCAGGCGCTCCTCCGACCGCGTCATCGCGTCGTCGGTGTTCGGACCGGACGTGTCGTGCCCGGCCGACCGGTCGTACCCCGCGGTCCGGTCGGTCCTGTCGTATCCGGTGGTGCGGTCCGTCGTCTCGTACGTGCCCGTCCTGCCGGTGCCGGTGCCGGACAGGCCGTAGTAGCGGTAGAGCTCGGTCTCCTCCTGCTCCGAGATGTGCCCGTCCTCGTCCACCCGCGGCGCGCCCGAGACCTGGTCCTTGGTGGCGTCGACGATCAGCCGGTCGCCCTCCAGGCGCGCGGCGGACAGCGGCACGAAGCTCTCCTTGGTGCCGAACAGCCCGGTCCTCACGGTGACCCACTGCGGCTGGCCGGTCTGGTCGTCCAGGTAGACCTGGCCGACCTTGCCGATCTTGCCGCCGGAGCTGTCCACGACGGTGCTGCCGGTCAGGGTCTTCACGTCGAACTCGGTCATGGCGCCTCCTGTGCTCAAAGGGTCGGTGTCCGTACGGGTCACTGCCCGGGCCGGACCACCCCGAAGAGGCGGTCTGCGGTACGACCTCGCGGGCCGCCCATGACGCAGCGATTCCGGGATCAGTCCCGCAGCCGCAGCCGGGCCGGGTCGACCACCAGGTAGGCGCCGACCGCGCGCAGCTCGGCCACGGCGGCCGGGTCGGTCAGGCCGATCCGGGCCGGGCTGTCGCCGGTGACGCGGACGACCTCGGCCGCGAAGCTGGCCCGCTGTCCGGGCCGGACCCGGACCGGGGACTCCCGGCCGCCGGTCTTGAGCTGCACCCACACCCGGGCCCCGGGACCGCCGCCGACCCAGAACCCCTCGTCGGCCGGTACGGACTGGACCGGCACGTCGTCGGCCTCGGCCGTGCGGCCGGCGTCGCCGGCCATCGAGCCCAGCCGGGCGGCCGGCAGCACCACGGCGGTACCCACCCGCAGGGTCGCCGGCGCCGTCGTGCTGCGAGCCGGGGTCGGGGCCGGGGCCGCGACCGGCGTGGGCGGCGGCGACCCGGTCAGCACGACCACCGCCACGGCGACCGCGGCCGCTGCGCCGGCCCCGGTGGCGGCGGCCGGCAGCGGGTTTCCCCGGATCCAGGCCACCAGCCGGCCGGGCAGCGCCAGCAGCAGGGCGACCGGCGCGAGCGCGGTGAGCGACCGGCGGCGGGTGAGCAGCGGCTCGGCCAGCGCGGCGCAGGTCGGGCAGTCCAGCAGGTGCTCGGCCGCGTGCAGGCTGCGCTGCCGGCTGCGGTCGCCGAGGGACACGGCCTCCAGGACGCCGCGGCAGCGCGGCGTCGGCAGCGTGGTGCGGCGGAACTCCAGCAGGTACGCCACCCGCAGCCGGGCCCGGGCCCGGGCCAGCCGGGCGGCGACCGTGGCCGCCCCGACGCCCTGCTCGGCCGCGATCTTGCGGGCCTCGACGCCGTGCACCTCGTGGTCCAGCAGCAGCGACCGGTCCTCGTCCCGGAGGGCGGCGACGGCCCGGGCCACCGCGGCCTCCTCCTCGGCCGCGACCAGGGCCGGGGCGGGGTCGCCGTCGGGGGGCGGCTCGGCCAGCCGATGCCGGTGCCGGCGGCCGACGTCCTCGCGGCGCTCGGCCGAGGTGACCAGGTTGCGCGCCACCACCAGCGCGTACGCCAGGAGTGTGGAGCGCTCCAGCCGCCACCGCTCGGCCCAGACGCGGGTCAGCGTCTCCTGCACGACGTCGTCCGGGTCCAGCTCGGGCCGGTTGATGAGCCGCGCCGTCACCGCACGCCGGACCGGAGCCGCCACCGCCAGCAGGTCGGCCTCGGCGGCGACGTCCCGGGCCGGCCGGGCGGTGCGGACCACAGTTTGGAGCTTCCCCCGGGCCGGGCCGGGAAACCTGCGGCACACGCCGGGCCGCCGTCCCGGGTTGGCCCGGATCTGGCCGGGCAGACCTGGGGCATGACCGAGTTCGACGTGACCTCGCTGACCGGCCGGACCGTGGTGGACGCCGCGGGCGACCGGATCGGCACCGTGGCCCAGGTCTACCTGGACGACCGGACCGGGGACCCGCAGTGGGTCACCGTGCGGACCGGGCGGGACGGGACGGAGACGTTCGTGCCGCTGGCCGCGGCCCGGCTCGACCGGGACCGGCTGGTGGTGGACGCGACCCGGGAGCAGGTCGCCCGCGCGCCCCGGGTCGCCCAGGACCACCTCTCGGCCCGGGAGGAGGCCGAGATCTACCGCTACTACGGCTTCTCCCCCGGCCCGCAGACCGGCCCGCAGACCGGCCCGGAGACCGGCCCGGACCGGGTCGGGGACGACGCGATGACCCGCTCCGAGGAACACCTGGTGGCCGGCACCCGCGAGGCGGAGACCCGGGTCCGGCTGCGCAAGTACGTGGTGACGGAGATGGCGACGGTCCAGGTACCGGTCCGGCGCGAGGAGGTGCGGCTGGAGCACGAGCCCGTTCCGGACGTGCCGGCCGCGGGCGGCTCCGTCACCGAGGTCACCGACGCCACCGACGAGGACCGGGAGGTCATCCTGCACGCCGAGCGGCCGGTGGTGACGACCGAGACCGTCCCGGTCGAGCGCGTCCGGCTGGGCAAGGAGACCGTCACCGGCACCGAGACGGTCAGCGGCGAGGTGCGCCGGGAGAAGATCGAGCTGGACGACCCGACCCGCTGACCGCCCCCGGAGCGCCGGCCTCCCCCGGGATGCCGCGGCCGAGGTCGTGCAGCTCACCTGGCTCCGCTGCCTGGAACGCCTCGACCTCCTCGACGACCCCGACCGGGTCGCGTCCTGGCTGCTGGCCCGCTGCGGCGACGAGAGCCGGGCCGCCCTCCGCCGGCGCTCCCCCGGCCGCCGCCCGCCCCGACCGCGCGGTTCTGTCGTAGGGCCTTGTTAGCGTCCGGACATGGCAGATCTGCGCTTGGCCGAGCTGACCCCGGACAACCTTCGCGCCGCGGTGGGGCTGACTCTGAAGCCGGGGCAGGAGCGGTTCGTGGCGCCGGTCGTCCAGTCCGTCGCGGAGGCGTACGTGACCCCGACGGCCTGGCCCCGGGTGGTGCTCGACGGCGACCGGGTCGTCGGGTTCGTGATGGCCAACTTCGACCCGGACAACGAGCTGGACGCCTTCCGGTGCGGGATCTGGCGGCTCAACGTGGCCGCGGACGCGCAGGGCCGGGGGGTGGGCCGGTTCGCCGTGGACGCGGTCGCCGCGGAGGCTCGCCGCCGCGGCCGGTCCACCATCACGGTGCTGTGGGAGAAGGGCGAGGAGGGCCCTGAGGGCTTCTACCTGTCGCTCGGCTTCGTCCCCACCGGCGAGCTGTTCGGCGAGATCGTCGGCAGCAAGGACGTCACACCGCGCTGAGGAGGCCGAGCTGACGCAGCTGGGCGGCGAGGTCGACGACGCCGGAGATCTCGGAGATCCGGCCGTCGGTGAACCGGAAGATGAAGATCTCGTCGTAGGTCACCACGGTCCCGCTGCCCGGCAGGCCGAGGTAGTCGCCGCGGTGGGTGCCCCGCACGACGTTGCGGACGACGACCTTGTCGCCCTCGCCGATCAGGTCCTGGACGGACAGGCGCAGGTCCGGGAAGGCCCGGAACAGCGTGGCCCAGACGTGCTTGAGCCGGTCCGGGCCGGTGGCCGCACCCGGCAGCGGCGTGGACATGCGCAGGTCGGGCGCGGCGATCTCGTCGACGAGGGCGGAGATCAGCGCGAGGTCGCCGGTGTTCGCGGCGGCGCACAGCCTCTCGACGGTCGCCTTGTTCGAGGCGATGTCCGGTGTCGGCACGGTGTCCTCCTGGAGTGCGGTGGTGGTCCCACCCCTCCGACGGGACAGCGGCCGCGGATGTGACCGCGGGCCTCAGCGACAGACGACCCGGGTCAGGTCGTGGGCAGCCAGACGCGCATCGGGCCGATGCCGCGGTTGGCCCAGGCGAAGTACGGGACGGCGGTGATCGGCACCGGGGTCCCGTCCGGGGCGGACCGGCCCGCCAGCCGGACCACGGTCACCCCGCCCAGCAGGTCGGGCCGGTGCTCGGTCCCGCGCCGGCCCGCCGGGTCCAGCCGCAGGTCGTCGACCGGGACCCCGTCGTGGTCGACCTGCTCGACCGCGTACACGAGCGGGCCGCGCTCCACGGCCAGGCAGCCCCGGACGGCGTCGACGCGGCGGTCCGCGGCCGTGAACCGCACCGGCATGGGCAGCACCAGCTCGACCACGTCCCCCGGACGCCAGCTGCGCCGCACCGACGCGTACGTGCCGGCGTCGGCAGCACGGTCCGCGCCGCCGGCGGACAGCGTCGCCCCCGCGGCCCAGCCGGCACCCGCAGCGACAGCGTCCGTTCCCCGTCCGGGGCCGCCTCCACCCGGACCCGGACGGTGCCATCCCAGGGGTAGTCCGTCTCGACGGCCAGCCGCAGGCCGCCGGCCTCGATCGTGCCGGCCGCATACAGGTGGAGCTGGATCCCGCCGGCGTCGGTGGTGGCGAGCTGGCCGCCGAGACCGGCCACGGTGCGCATGATGTTGGCCGGGCAGCAGGCGCACTGGAACCAGCCCCGCCGGCCGTGCGCCGGGCTGCGGTCGTCGTCCGGGTGGGCGCCGGCCCGCAGCTGCAGCGGGTTCACGTAGAAGTACTCGGAGCCGGCCAGCGAGACCCCGGCCAGCATGCCGTTGAGCAGCATCCGCTCGGCCGCGTCGGCGTATCCGGGGCCCCCGGTGGCCAGCAGCATCCGCCAGGCCCACTGGATGCCGCCGATGGCCGCGCAGCTCTCCGCGTAGGCCCGGTCGGGCGGCAGCTCGTACGGGTCGCCGAACGCCTCCCGGTCCCAGCGGGCCCCGAGGCCGCCGGTGACGTAGGACTTGGTCGCCAGCATGTGCGCGAACTGCGTCTCCAGCGCGGCCAGCAGCCCGGCGTCGCCGGTCTCCGCGGCCACGTCGGCGGCCCCGGCGGCCAGGTACACGGCCCGGACGGCGTGGCCCTCCACGGTGGACTGCTCCCGGACCGGCACCCGGTCGGAAAAGTACGTCGGCTCCTCGCCGTAGCCGGCCATGAGGCCGTGCCCGCGGGCGTCGACGAAGAACCGGGCCAGCTCCAGGTACGCCCGGGCGCCGGTCTCCCGGTAGAGCTCGACCAGCGCCATCTCCACCACCGGGTGGCCGTCGACGTCCCGCCGCCGGCCCTCGCCGAAGGTGGCGACCAGGTGATCGGCCAGCCGCACCGCGACGTCCAGCAGGCCGCGGTCGCCGGTGGCCCGGACCTGGGCCACGGCGGCCTGGAAGAGGTGGCCGGCGCAGTAGTGCTCGTGGCTCCACGGCAGGTCGCGGTAGCGCCGGCCGTCCTCGCGGACCTGCACCACCGAGTCCAGGTAGCCGTCGGGCTGCTGGGCCGCGGCCACGATCGCGGTGACCTCCCGCTGGGCCGCCGCCAGCTCCGGCGCCGGGTCGCGGCCGTGCTCCCAGGCGGCCGCCTCCAGCCACTTGTGCACGTCGGAGTCCATGAACACCGGCCCGCGCGGCGTGCCGGTCGCCGTCCCGGCCGCGATCCGGAGGTTGTCCAGGTTGCCCGCCGCCTCCAGGTGGTCGCGGCCGGCCGGGATGGCGACCTCCCGGTTGGCCCGCTGCCGGGCGGCCAGCAGGCCACCGGTGATCCGGGCCGCGCCGAAGGGCAGCGGGCGCAGCCGCCCGGCCGCGCCCGCGGTCGGCGCGACCGGACCGGCCCCGGACAGCCCGGGGCCGGCCTCGTCCAGCCGGCTCACGAGCCGGTGAACCGGATCATGTTCCAGGACAGCGGCGGCAGCCCGACGTGGGTGTGGCCACCGTCCACCTTCACGTCGTCGAGCTGGCGCGGGCTCACGCGGTCCGGGTTGGCGGCGTCGTTGACGGCGTCGGGGTCGTCGCCGGCCAGTGTGGTGTGCTGCCCGGCGACCAGCCCGGGCAGGCCGCGCAGGTCGAGGTCCACGGTCATCGGCTCGCGCTGATCCCGGTTGACGGCGAAGACGGTGACGGCGCCGGACTCCTCGTCGTGCACGGCCACGGCGTCCAGCACCGGCACCGGGCCCCAGGCGGCGGTCTCCCGCACGGGGCCGCGCGCGTCCAGCCGCAGGACGGTGCCGCGGCCGTACCGGGAGGTGAGCGCGAAGGGGTGGTACGTCGTCTGTCGCCACACCGCGCCGCCGGGCTCGGTCATGATCGGGGCGATGACGTTGACCAGCTGGGCCAGGCAGGCGATCTTCACCCGGTCGGCGTGCCGCAGCAGGCTGTTGAGCAGCGTGCCGACGACGACCGCGTCGGTCAGCGAGTAGATGTCCTCGAGCAGCCGCGGGGCCTGCGCGAACTCGAGGTTCTCCTCGCCCACGAACCGGCTCTGATACCAGACGTTCCACTCGTCGAAGGAGATGGTGAGCCGCTTGGTGTGCCGGCCGACCGCCCGGGCGTGGTCGATGGTCGCGATGACGTCCTCGAGAAACCGGTCGGCGTCCACGGCGCAGCCGAGGAAGCTGTCCCGGTCCTGTCCGGACTCCTCGTAGTACGCGTGCATCGAGACGTGGTCGACGACGTCGTACGTCTCGGCCAGCACCGTCGCCTCCCACGTGCCGAATGTCGGCATGGCGTGGTACGAGCTGCCGCAGGCGACCAGCTCGATGCCCGGGTCGACCAGCCGCATGGCCTTGGCCGTCTCCCGGGCCAGCCGGCCGTACTCGGCCGCGCTCTTGTGCCCGATCTGCCAGGGCCCGTCCATCTCGTTGCCCAGGCACCACACCTTCACCCCGTACGGTTCGGGCGCACCGTTGGCGCGCCGCAGGTCCGACCAGTACGTCCCGCCGGGGTGGTTGGCGTACTCGACCAGGTTGCGGGCGGCGTCGACGCCCCGGGTGCCGAGGTTGACCGCGAGCATGGTGTCGATGCCCAGACCGCCGGCCCAGGCCTGGAACTCGTCCAGCCCCACCGCGTTGGTCTCGATCGAGCGCCAGGCCAGGTCGAGCCGGGTCGGGCGGGCCTCGACCGGGCCGACGCCGTCCTCCCAGTTGTAGCCGGAGACGAAGTTGCCGCCCGGGTAGCGCAGGATCGGCGTGCCGAGGTCGCGGACCAGCTCGGCCACGTCCCGGCGGAAGCCGCGCTCGTCGGCCCGCGGATGGCCGGGCTCGTGGATCCCGTCGTACACGCACCGGCCGAGGTGCTCGACGAACGAGCCGTACAGCCGCGGGTCCACCTCCCCGACCCGGAACGCGGGATCGACGGTCAGTCCGGCCTCGAGCATCAACTCTCCTCTGTGGACGGTGGTGGCGGCATCAGCCCTTGAGGCCGGTGCCGGCGATCCCCTCGACGATATGCCGCTGGAACAGCAGGAACACGGCGATGAGCGGCAACGCGCCCAGGATCGCCGAGGCCATCGTGTCGGCGTAGCGGATGCCGAACGAGCCCTGCACGGTCGCCAGCCCGACCGGGATCGTCATCAGGTCCGGGTTGGTCAGCACCAGCAGCGGCCACAGCAGGGCGTTCCAGGTGAAGACGAAGGTGAAGATCGCCACCGCGGCCACCGCCGGCCGGGTCAGCGGCAGGATGACCGTGCGGAAGATCCGCCAGCTGCCGGCGCCGTCGATGCGGGCCGCCTCCTCCAGGTCCTTCGGCAGCCCGTCGAAGAACTGCTTGAAGATGAAGACCGCGATCGCGGTCGGCACCTGCGGCAGGATCACGGCCCAGAACGTGTTGAGCAGGTTGACCGAGGAGAACTCCCGGAACTGCGGCACGATCAGCACCTGGCCCGGGATCATGATGCCGGCCAGCACGAACCAGAAGATCGCGGTCTTGAACCGGAACCGCATGCGCGACAGCGCGTACGCGGCCATGCTCGCAGTGATGATCGTGAACAGCGCGGTCAGGGCCGAGGTGATGAAGCTGGCGCCGTACCACTTCAGGATGTCGGTGTTCTGCAGCGTGTTCCGGAAGGCCGCGAAGGTCGGGTTCTCGATGGCCCAGGTGGTCTTGACCGTCTCGGCGTTGGGCTTGAGCGAGGTGTCCAGGGCCCAGGCCAGCGGGATCAGCCAGAGCAGCGCGAAGGCGATGAGGACGCCGGTGCAGATCCGGTTGAAGAGCTTGACCCGGCCCTCCACCTGCGACGTGGTCGTGGTGGCCGCACCGGCCTCCGGGCGGTCGAGAACTGAGGTGGCCACGGTCTACAGCTCCTTCTCCTGGCGGCGGACGATGGCGAACCAGCCGACCGAGACGATCAGCACGACCACGAAGAACAGCATCGACACCGCCGACGCGTAGCCGATCCGGTAGTTCGTGAAGCCCTGGTCGTAGATGTACTCGAGGACGGACCGGGTGGCGAAGTTCGGGCCGCCCTGGGTCATGATGTACATCTGGTCGAAGACCTTGAGCGAGGCGATCACCTGCAGCACCGCGACCAGCGTGGTCGTCCGGCTCAGCATCGGGATGGTGATCGACCGGATCTGCTGCCAGGGACCGGCGCCGTCGATGGCCGAGGCCTCGTACAGCTCCCGCGGGATCTCCTGCAGACCGGCCAGGTAGAGGACGAAGTTGAAGCCGATCGTCCACCAGATCGTGGTGATGGCCAGCGACACCATGGCGAAGCTCTCGCTGCCGAGCCAGTTGGGCGGGGTCAGCCCGATCTTGCCGATGGCGGCGTCGGCCAGTCCGATGGCCGGCGTGTAGATGAACATCCAGATCAGCGCGACCACCGCGGACGGCAGGATGTAGGGCGCGAAGAACGCCAGCCGGAAGAACCAGCGGCCGCGCCGGACCCGGTCGGCCAGCAGGGCGAAGACCAGCGCCAGCACGATCAGCGGCGGGGTGGTCAGGATCGTGAACCAGATCGTGTGCCACAGCGAGGACCAGAAGTCCGAGCTCTGCAGGGCCTCCCGGTAGTTGGACAGCCCGGCGAAGCCGTTGAAGCCACCCTTGACCAGGCTGGCGTCGCTGAAGCTGAGGATCAGCCCGTAGATGGCGGGCCCGATGATGAACAGCACGTAGAGCGCGACGAACGGGAGCAGGAACCAGGTGGCGGT
Source organism: Mycobacteriales bacterium (assembly GCA_036519715.1). Lineage (GTDB taxonomy): Bacteria > Actinomycetota > Actinomycetes > Mycobacteriales > CADCTP01 > CADCTP01. The sequence goes on along the minus strand of DATDKW010000242.1, from coordinate 45,438 downwards.
CCGGCCCTCGCTCTGCACGGTGGGCCGGCGCTGCTGGGTGGCGGCCGCGTCGGCGGTCTGGCGCGGGATCATCTGGGTGGACGACATGCACGACCTCCGGGGAGCGCGGGGCCCTAGATCGGGGACTTGGTCTCGGCCAGGACGCCGAGCTTGGCGTGCATCTGGTCCAGCGCCGCCTGCGGCGACAGCTGGCCGGCGACGACGGCGGCGATCGCGGACCCGGTGATGATCTCGAGGTTGGAGCCGGAGCCGGAGTACCAGCCCTCCGGGTCGTACGAGGCCGCGTCGGCGGCCGCGGCGTACGCCGACTGCGGCGTCAGTTTCTTGTACTCCTCGCTGTCCCGGTACGGCAGCCACGCCGGCACGTGACCGCCCTCGGCCCAGGTGTTGCTCTGGTCGAGCATGGAACGGATGAAGCGCAGGGAGCGGTCGATCACGGCCGGGTCGCGGTCGGCCTGGCGCGGGATGACCAGCGTGTGCGAGTCGGCCTGGCAGGCGTACCGGCTGCCCCCGAAGACGTTGGGGAACAGCGTCATGGAGAACGGCGTCTTCGACGTCTGGAACGTCGTGATCTCCCACTCGCCCTGGAAGTAGAAGGCGCTCTGCCCGGCGGCGAAGGTCGCGATCGCGCCCTGGTAGTCGGCGGTCCGCGGGATCAGCCCGGACTTGCTCAGGCCCTGCATGAACGTCAGCGCCTGGATCGCCTTGGCGTCGTCGATCGTGACCTTCGTGCCCTGGTCGGCCAGCCACTCCCCGCCGAGCTGGGAGTAGAGCGACCAGAACATCCGCCACGGGGTCGAGATCTCGTTGGTGACCGCGAGCACCCCGCCGTACTTGCCGCTGGCCTGCTTGCCCTTCGTCAGCGCGTCGGTGAAGGCGTCCGGCCCGTTCAGCGGCTTGAGCTTGCCGTCGGCGTCGAGCAGGCCGGCCTTCTTGCAGACATCGGTGTTGTAGAACAGCACGAACGGGTGGGTGTCCAGCGGGACCGCGTAGGCCTTGCCGTCGACCAGGCCCGCCTCCCACGGCCTCTTCAGGAACTTGTCCGGGGTCATCCCGTACCGGGCCAGGTCCTCGGTGCGCAGCTCCTCCAGCAGGTCGGCCGCGACCAGCGTCTTCATCCGGGTCAGGTGGGAGACGGCCACGCCCGGCGGCTTCTCCCCCAGCGTCGCCAGCGACAGCTTGGTGTAGTACGGGTTGCCCCAGGCCAGGGTGACCGCGCTGAGCGGGATGGACGGGTTCGCCTTCCGGAAGCCGTCCTCCATCGTCTCCATCCGGCTGCCGTCGCCGCCGCCGAAGAGGTTCCAGTAGGCCAGCGAGCCGGGCACGGCCCGGGACGCGGAGAGGCCGCTCACCACCGGGGTGGAGCAGCCGGACAGGGCCGCTCCGCCGAGGGTCAGCCCGGCCGCGGCGGTCAGGCCGCGCAGGAAGCCGCGGCGGCTCAGCGGGTGCGCGCCGCCGCCGGGAGTGGCCGGCACACCGGTCATGACGAAGTCCCTTCTTCCCGGGCAGGCCGCAGCCGCGGAGCCCGCGGGCTCACGCCGGGATGTCTCCACTGTGGACAGTCAGGTCATGGACGGCGGGAGCGCGGCCTGTGCGGCGTGCGTCCCGGGACGGGTGGGGCCTTCGCAGCAGCAACAACCAAGGGCGCCGGGACCCTGCGGAACCGGGACGCTCGGTCGGAGATTGCGCGGCGCCCGCGGGGCGTGTCAAGAGGTGCCGGACCGGCGACGGCGCCCCGCCCGCACCCGGGGCCACCTGCCGGGCACGTCCCTGACCTGCACGGACGGCCGGTGACGGGCGGGCGGTGGGCGGCGGCCGGCCCGGCCATGGCCGCTGGTGATCGGATTATCGGTGCCGAAGATGAACGCGGCCGGGCCGGCCGTGCGGCCGCGCCGGGGCGCTACCGTCGCAGCGCCGGGCCCGCACGCTGCCGGAAGGGGGAGCGAGATGCCGGGAACCCCGAGGACGGGCCGCCCGCCGGCCCGCGGCCGGCCGCACCACCTGCGCGCCGCCACCATGCACGACGTGGCCGAGCACGTCGGCGTCTCCCACCAGACCGTCTCCCGGGTGCTCAACGGCAACGACGCGGTCAGCGCGCGGACCCGGGCCCTGGTTCTGCAGGCGATCCAGGACCTCGGCTACCGGCGCAACAGCGCGGCCCGCGCCCTGGTCACCCGCCGGTCCCAGGTCCTCGGCGTGGTCAGCTTCGACACCACCCTGTACGGCCCGGCCAGCACGTTGTTCGGCATCGAGCAGGCGGCCCGGGCGGCCGGCTACTTCGTCAGCGTGGCCAGCGTCAGGGCGACCACGGGCGGCACCGTCCGGGCCGCGGTCGACCGGCTCACCGACCAGAACGTCGACGGCGTGGTCGTGATCGCCCCGCTGAGCACCGGCGAGCCGCTGTCGGTGCTGCCGGCCGGGCTGCCGGCGGTGGTGGTGGACGGGCGGGCGACCGGCCTGGCCTCGGTCCGGGTCGACCAGGAGGAGGGCGGCCGGCTGGCCACCCGACACCTGCTGGAGCAGGGCGCCGGCACGGTCTGGCACGTCGCCGGTCCGGCCGACTGGTTCGACGCCCGGGGCCGGTTGGCCGGCTGGCGGCGGGCCCTGCACGACGCCGGCGCCGCGGTGCACCGCCCGCTGCGCGGGTCCTGGAGCGCCTGCTCCGGCTACGAGGCCGGTCGCCGGCTGGCCCGGCGCCGCGGCGTCGAGGCGGTCTTCGCCGGCAACGACCAGATGGCGCTCGGGCTGCTGCGGGCGTTCCACGAGGCCGGCATCCGGGTGCCCCAGGACGTCCTGGTCGCCGGCTTCGACGACGTCCCGGAGGCGGCCTACTACACGCCGCCGCTCACCACCGTGCGGCAGGACTTCGCCGCCGTCGGCCGGCGCAGCATCGAGCTGCTGCTGCGGCAGGTCGGCGGCCGGCGCGCACGGGAAGCCGTGGTCAGGCCCGAGCTGATCGTCCGGCTCAGCTCCGGCCAGCTCTGATGGCTCAGTGACACATCTTCCATCCGGGTGCTGTTAACGCTAACATCGTCTCGCCGCGCGTTGTGAGCGTTAACGTGTCGATACCGACGGAGGTCCCGCCTATGACCAAGGCCGGCGACATCGCCCGTGGGAACTGCGTCCCGACCCAGGTCGGCCGGCCCACCGGCCGCCACCTCGAGCTGCGGCAGCTGCGCTACTTCATGACCCTGGCCGAGGAGCTGCACTTCGGCCGGGCCGCGGCCCGCGAGCACATCGTCCAGTCGGCGCTGAGCCAGCAGATCCAGCGGCTGGAGCGGGCGCTGGGCGTGCAGCTGGTCCGGCGCACCACCCACCACGTCGAGCTCACCGCTGCCGGCTCCCGGTTCCTGGCCGAAGTGCGGGAGATCCTCAGCCACGTCGACCGGGCCGCGGCCGCGGCCGCCGGCGCCGGCCGCCCGCCCCGGACGCTGCGGGTCGGGGTCGCCGACAAGGGCTACGACGCGGTCCGGCAGGTCCTGCACGAGCTCCTGCAGCGGCACCCGGACCTGGAGATCTCCCAGGTCGAGGCGGGCGCGGGCGACCAGATGCGGATGCTGGCCGAGGGCAGCCTCGACGTCGGCGTGGGCCGGGCCTCGGCCGCGCCGCCGGACGTGTCCTCGATGCTGTTCCGGCTCGACCCGCTCGGCGTGCTGCTGCCCGAGTGCCACCCGCTCGCCGCCGGCCCCGTCCCGGTCGCCGCGCTGGCCGGGCAGCGGCTGCTGCTGGGGCCGGAGGACCGGGCGCCGGAGTTCGACGAGTTCGTCAACGAGCTGTGCCGGTCGGCCGGCTTCTCCCCCACCCGCTACCCGGGCAGCGTGGCCAGCGCCCGGGTCGCGGCCGACCTGGTCCTGCAGCGCCAGTGCGTGCTGTGCCTGCCGGCCTCCTCGGCCACGGCCCGGCCCGGCCTGGTCTGGCAGCCACTGGTGGCGCCGGCGGCGCGCTACCCGTGGTCGGTGCTGTGGCGCGCCGGCGACCGGACCCAGCCCGTGTCGGCCTTCGTCCGGGCCGCGCGCCGGCTGTCGGCCGAGCGGGCCTGGCTGGAGCCCGCCCCCGAGCTGTTCGGGGAAGCTGTCTGAGCACCGAGCCCACACCCCGACGGAGGTACGTCATGACCACAGCAGCAGGCCACGGCCCGGTCGTGGTCGGCGTCGACTTCGGCACGCTCTCCGGCCGGGCCGTCGTCGTCCGCGTCTCGGACGGGGCCGAGCTGGGCAGTGCCGTCCACGAGTACGCCCACGGCGTCCTCGAGGACGCGCTCCCCGGCGGCCGGCCGCTGCCGCCGGACTGGGTCCTGCAGGTGCCCTCGGACTACGTCGACGTGCTGCGGGACGCGGTGCCGAAGGCGGTGGCCGCCAGCGGCGTGACCGCCGCGGACGTCATCGGCATCGGCACCGACTTCACCGCCTGCACGGTGCTGCCCACGCTGGCCGACGGCACGCCGCTGTCCGAGCTGCCGCAGTGGCGGGACCGCCCGCACGCGTACGTGAAGCTGTGGAAGCACCACGCCGCGCAGCCCCAGGCCGACCGGGTCAACGCGCTCGCGCACGAGCGGGGCGAGCCCTGGATCGGCCGCTACGGCGGCCGGCTGTCCTCGGAGTGGGAGCTGGCCAAGGGCCTGCAGCTGCTGGAGGAGGACCCCGAGGTCTACGCCGCCACCGAGCGCTGGGTCGAGGCCGCCGACTGGATCGTCTGGCAGCTGTGCGGGCGCTACCTGCGCAACGTCTGCACGGCCGGCTACAAGGCGGTCTACCAGGACGGGACGTACCCGTCCGAGGAGTTCCTGGCCGCCCTGGACGAGCGGTTCACCGGCTTCTTCACCGACAAGGTGGCGCAGCCGCTGGGCGCGCTCGGCAGCGCCGCCGGCGAGCTGACCGAGCAGGCCGCCCGCTGGACCGGCCTGCGCCCCGGCATCGCGGTGGCCGTGGGCAACGTCGACGCGCACGTGACGCTGCCGGCCGCCCGGTCGACCGAGCCGGGCCAGCTGCTCATGGTGATGGGCACCTCGACCTGCCACGTCATGAACAGCGAGACGCTCGCCGAGGTGCCGGGTATGTGCGGGGTGGTCCGGGACGGCATCACGCCCGGCCTGTGGGGCTACGAGGCCGGGCAGAGCGGCGTGGGCGACATCTTCGCCTGGTGGGTGCGGACCGGCGTGCCCCCGGCGTACGCGGAGCGGGCCGCGGCCGAGGGGCTGGGCCTGCACGAATACCTCACCGCGCTGGCGGCCCGGCAGGCGGTCGGCGCGCACGGGCTGGTCGCGCTGGACTGGCACAGCGGCAACCGGTCGGTGCTGGTCGACCACGAGCTGTCCGGGATGGTGGTCGGGCTGACCCTGGGCACCCGGCCGGAGGACGTCTACCGGGCGCTGCTGGAGGCGACCGCGTTCGGCACCCGCAAGATCGTCGAGTCGTTCGAGGCTGCCGGCGTGCCGGTGCACGAGCTGGTCGTCGCCGGCGGCCTGCTGCGCAACGCCTTCCTCATGCAGCTGTACGCCGACGTCACCCGGCGTCCGCTGTCCCTGCTGGAGTCCGGGCAGGGACCGGCGCTGGGCTCGGCCATCCACGCCGCGGTCGCGGCCGGGGCGTACCCGGACGTGGCCGCCGCGGCCGAGGTGATGGGGCGCAAGCGGCCGGCCGCGTACCAGCCGGACGAGGAGCGGGCGGCGGCGTACGACAAGCTCTACGCCGAGTACGCCACGCTGCACGACTACTTCGGCGCGGGCGGCAACGACGTCATGCACCGCCTGCGCGCGATCCGCCGCGAGGCCGCGGGCTGACGGACCCCGGGCTACCGTCCGGCCATGTTCACTGCTGTCGAACGGATCGGCTTCGCCGGGCTGGGCGCCATGGGCGCGGGCATCGCCCGGCGGCTGCTCGACGCCGGCCACGACGTCACCGGCTGGAACCGGACCAAGGAGAAGGCCCAGCCGCTCCTGGACGCCGGCATGGGCTGGGCCGGCAGCCCGCGCGAGCTCGCCGGCCAGGTCGACGTGCTGTTCACCATGCTCACCAACACCGCCGCCATCCAGGCCATCGCGGACGGCCCGGACGGCGTCCTGGCCGGGCTGCGGCCGGGCACGGTCTGGGCCGACATCAGCACCATCGCCCCGGACGCCAGCGTCGCCCTGGCCGAGCGGGTGCGGGCGGCCGGCGCCTGGTTCCTCGACTGCCCGGTCTCCGGCAGCCCGGCGACGCTGGCGGCCGGCCAGATGTCGGTGATGGCCGGCGGCGACCGCGCCGCCTTCGACCACGTCGCCGGGGTGCTGGGCGCGATCGGCCCCAAGGTCACCTACATCGGCCCCAACGGGCAGGCCATCCTGACCAAGGTCGCCATCAACCTGGCGCTGGTCGTCTCCGTCACCGCGTTCGCCGAGGCGGTGGCGCTGGTCGAGAAGGCCGGGGTCGACCGGGCCGCGGTCGTCGACGCCGCGCTGAAGAGCGTCATCGCCTCCCCCGTCATCGGCTACCGCGCGCCGCTGCTGGTCGAGGACACCACGGTCTACGCCGACGTCGAGCTGCAGCAGAAGGACCTCGTGCTGGCCCAGGAGCTGGCCCGCGGGCTCGGCATGAGCGTGCCGACCTGCTCGGCCGCCAGCGAGATGCTCAACGCCGCGCGCAGCTCGGCCGCGGCCGACCGGGACTTCCTGGTCAGCGTGCACGAGGCGTACCGGCGGATCGGAGGCATGGCGTGACCGGCAAGCAGGTCTACCGCACCCGCATCGACGACGTCCCGCTCGAGCCCGGGCTGAGGCGGGAGGAGGGCTGGGTCGACATGCGGGTCCAGTTCCTCATCGGCCGCGAGCGCGGCGGCACCGACGACCTGGTCGTGGGCAGGACCGTGCTGCCGCCCGGCGCCCGCCACGACCGGCACCTGCATCACCACGCCGACGAGTTCCTGGTCGTGCTGAGCGGCGCCGGGGAGATCTACACCGACGACGGCCGGGAGCCCTCGGCGGCCGGCGACGTCATCTTCACCCCGCGCGGCCACTGGCACGGCTTCGACAACACCGGCGACGAGGACGTCGTGCTGCTCTGGGGCTGGAGCGGCGCGGGTGCGCTGGACCAGACCGGGTACGCCGTACCGGACGGGCATGGAGGGACCTTCGAATGACCACGGTGGACGACCGGATCGCCGACGGCATGCGGGCCCAACTGGCGCTGCGCCGGGAGCGGCTCGCCGCCGGCGACCGCGCGCTGGGCTGGAAGGTCGGCTTCGGCTCGGCCGCCGCGATGGCGACGCTGCGGACCGGCCGCCCGCTGGTCGGGTTCCTGCTGGAGGGCAACCGGCTGCCGGACGGCGCCGCGGTCTCCCTCGACGGCTGGGCCGCGCCGGCGCTGGAGCCGGAGATCGCCGCGCACCTCGGGCGGGACGTCCCGCCCGGGGCGTCCGCGGACGCCATCCGTTCGGCTGTCGCCGGGCTGTCGGCCGCGATCGAGCTGGTCGACGTGGACCCGCCGCCCACCGACGTACGGAAGATCCTGGCCGGCAACGTCTACCACCGCCACGTCGTGCTCGGCCCGGTCCGGGACGGCTGGACGCCGCCCGCGCAGCTGAGCGGGCTGGCCCTGGTCGACGGGGACGAGGTCGCCGCCACCGACGACGTCACCGCCCTCACCGGCGACCTCCTGGAGGTGCTGCGGCTGACCGCCGAGCTGCTGCAGGCGTGCGGGGAGCAGCTGCGGGCCGGGGACGTCGTCATCACCGGCTCCGTGGTGCCGCCGGTCCAGCTCGTCCCTGGCCACACCGTCTCCGCCGACCTGGGCCTGCTGGGAAAACTCTCGGTCTCGCTGCAATAGGCGGGCGGTCCGCGGTTTCCGCGGGCCCCGGGCGAGCATGACCAAGACATGACGCCGACGCCCACCCGCGAGGACAAGTTCAGCTTCGGTCTCTGGACAGTGGGCTGGCAGGCCCGCGACCTGTTCGGCGAGGCCACCCGGCCGGTGCTGGCCGGCGTGGAGGCCGTGCACAAGCTGGCCGAGCTGGGTGCGTACGGCATCACCTTCCACGACGACGACCTCATCCCGCCCGGCACCAGCAGCACCGACCGGCAGCGGATCATCGACGAGTTCAGGGCCGCGCTGGCCGAGACCGGCCTGGTGGTGCCGATGGTGACCACCAACCTGTTCGGCGACCCGGTGTTCAAGGACGGCGGGTTCACCAGCAACGATCGCTCGGTCCGGCGTTACGCGCTGCGCAAGGTCATGCGCAACATGGACCTCGCGGCCGAGCTGGGCGCGCAGATCTACGTCTTCTGGGGCGGCCGGGAGGGCTCCGAGGTCGACTTCGCCAAGGACGTGCGGGCCGCGCTGGACCGCTACCGCGAGGGCATCGACCTGCTGGCCCAGTACTCGATCGACAAGGGCTACGGGATGCGGTTCGCGATCGAGCCGAAGCCCAACGAGCCCCGCGGCGACATCCTGCTGCCCAGCATCGGCCACGCGCTGGCGTTCATCTCGCAGCTCGACCACGCCGACATGGTCGGCATCAACCCCGAGGTCGGGCACGAGCAGATGGCCAGCCTCAACTACACCCACGGCATCGCCCAGGCGCTGTGGCAGAACAAGCTGTTCCACATCGACCTCAACGGGCAGAAGGGCCCCCGGTACGACCAGGACCTGGTCTTCGGCTACGGCGACCTGCTGCAGGCGTTCTCCACCGTCGACCTGCTGGAGAACGGCGCCCCCGGCGGCGGCCCGACGTACGACGGGGACCGGCACTTCGACTACAAGCCGCTGCGGACCGAGGACATGGACGGTGTCTGGCAGTCGGCGCTGGCCAACATGGAGCTCTACCTGGTGCTGCGGGAGCGCTCGAAGGAGTTCCGGGCCGACCCGCGGGTGCAGGAGGCGCTGGCCGAGTCCGGGGTGTACGGCCTGAACGACCCGACGCTCAACCCGGGCGAGGACCACGCCGCGCTGCTGGCCGACCGCAGCGCCTTCGAGGACTACGACATCGACACGGCCCGGACCAAGGGCTACGGCTACGCCCGCATCCAGCGGTACGCGATCGAGCACCTCCTCGGCGTCCGCTGACGCTCCGGGTGGGCCGGCCGCGCCCCGTCCACAGTGGACCGCCGGGCCGGTCGGCGATCCCGCGGCTACTGGCCGGCGGAGAAGTGGCGGGTGTCGGGGACGGCCCGGACGCGGCGCTGCGGCGGGTGCGCGGCCAGCTCCGCCGCCCGCTCCAGCAGGGACGCGACGAGCGGGATCGCGTCGGGGTCGTTCCGGGCCTCGACCGCCGCGTCCCGCAGCCGGCGCACGTCCAGGTGGCCGACGATGCCGGCCAGGTAGCGCACCGCGAACTCCTCCGTGACATGACCCTGGCTGGCCATCCCGGCCACGTGCTTGGCGTCCTGCAGGAGATCGATCTTCGGTGGCATGCCCATCCCCATATCGAACGAGTGTTCGACCCGCGGGTGACCGTACCGGAGCCAAGCCGGATCACAAGACGAGCCGTTGACCCATCCCCCGGTCCTGGAGGACTGCAGCAGCATGAGCCGGGGCTCGCCCCCGGGGTCAGGTCGGGGTCGGGGTGCGGTCGGTGGCGGCCCAGGAGGCCAGCAGGGTCAGGGCCTCGGCGGTGGGCGAGCCCGGCTCGGCGGCGTACAGGGTGAGGTTGAGACCGGGCTCGGACACCATCTCGAGGCTCTCGTAAGCCAGGGTGAGGTCGCCGACCGCCTCGTGGTGGAAGTGCTTGGTGCCGGCGCCGTGCAGCCGGACGTCGTGTGCGCTCCACCGCCGGCGGAACTCGTCGCTGCGGGTGGACAGCTCGCCGACGAGGTCGTGCAGCCCCTTGTCGTGCGGGTCCCGGCCGGCCTCGGTTCGCAGGATCGCCACGGCGACGTCGGCGGCGGCGTCCCAGCCGGGGTAGAAGCGGCGCGAGTCGTCGTCGAGGAAGGTGTAGCGGGCGAAGTTGGGGGTGCCGGTGGGGTCGCGGTCGTAGAGGGACGAGTGCATCGCCCGGCCGAGGTGGTTGGTGGCGAGCAGGTCCATCCGGCCGTTGCGGACGAGCGCCGGCCCGGCGGTGACGGCGTCCAGGGCCCACTGCAGGGCCGGTCGCGGCGTCCACCGCCGGGTGGTGTGGCGGCGCCGCGGTCGCATGAGCGCGCTGGTGCCCTCGGCCGCGCGGGCGAGGTCGAGCAGGTGCGCCCGCTCGGCGTCGTCCAGCTGCAGGGCCCGGGCCAGGGACTCCAGCACGGAGGCGGAGGCGCCGGCCAGCGCGCCCCGTTCGAGCTTGGAGTAGTACTCGACGCTGAGGCCGGCCAGGGTGGCGACCTCGCCGCGGCGCAGGCCGGGGACGCGCCGGCCGCCGATGTCGGGCAGCCTGGCCTGCTGCGGGGTGAGCTTGGCTCGCCGCGAGGTCAGGAACTCGCGGACTTCGGCGCGGTTGTCCACGGCACCGACCCTACGGTCCGCGGGGGCGGCCCGGGGTGCCCTGCTGGTACACCTCCCGGCAGGGACTTCCTCCCCCCGCGCGGGGGAGGTTGGCTGGGACCACCGACATCGACGAGAAGTGACCTCCATGCGTGGCGCAGTTCTGCACGGTCCCGGCGACGTCCGGCTCGAGACCCGGGACGACCCCCGGATCGAGCGCCCGACCGACGCGATCATCCGGCTGAGCGCCACCTGCGTCTGCGGGTCGGACCTGTGGCCGTACCGGGGGGTGGAGAAGCACGACGGGCCGACGCCGATGGGCCACGAGTACGCCGGGATCGTCGAGGAGGTCGGCGCGGACGTGACCACGATCCGGCCGGGGCAGTTCGTGGTCGGGTCGTTCTTCGCCTCCGACAACACCTGCGAGATCTGCCGGGCCGGCTACCAGTCCCGGTGCGTGCACGCCGAGCCGGTCGGCGCGATGGGCACCCAGGCCGAGTACGCCCGGATCCCGCTGGCCGACGGCACCCTGGTCGCCACCCCGGAGGTCCCCGACCCGGCGCTGGTGCCGTCCCTGCTGGCCGCCTCCGACGTGCTCGGCACCGGCTGGTTCGGCGCCGTCGCGGCCGAGGCCGGCCCGGGCAAGATTGTCGCCGTCGTCGGTGACGGCGCCGTCGGGCTGCTCGGCGTGCTGGCCGCCCGCGAGCTCGGGGCCGAGCGGATCATCGCCTTCTCCCGGCACGAGTCGCGGCAGCGGCTGGCCCGCGAGTTCGGCGCGACCGACATCGTCACCGAGCGCGGGGACGACGGCGTCGCCCGGATCAAGGACCTGACCGGCGGGCTCGGCGCGCACGGCGTCATCGAGGCCGTCGGCACCCAGGAGTCGATGCTGCAGGCGATCCGCTCCACCCGGCCCGGCGGGCACGTCGGCTACGTCGGCGTCGCCCACGACGTCGCCCTGCCCGGCGACGAGCTGTTCTTCGCCGAGGTCCACCTGCTCGGCGGTCCGGCCCCGGTACGCCGGTTCCTGCCGGACCTGCTGGACCGCATCGTCACCGACGCGATCGACCCCGGGAAGGTCTTCGACCTGACGCTGCCGCTGGACCGGGTGGCCGAGGGCTACGCCGCCATGGACGAGCGCCGCGCCATCAAGACCCTCCTGCAGCCCTGAAAGCCGGCTCAGGCCGGCCTGGGGCCGGCCCGGGTGGCGAGGAACCACAGCGCCGTCGCGATCCCGCCGAGCCCGACGCTGAGGACGAACGGCGCGGTCAGCCCGCGGGCCGACGCCACCGCACCGCCGGCCAGCGCCCCGGCCGCGCCGGCGGCGAAGGCGCTGGTCGACCCGGCCGCGGACACCCGGCCGAGCAGCTCGCGCGGAACCAGCCGGTAGCGCAGGCCGGCCGCGGCCACGTTGAGGACCCCGAAGGCGGCGCTGGTCGCCACCACGACCACAGCGGCCAGCCACAGCCGGGACGGGAGCAGCAGCAGCCCGGGGGTGCCGGCCGTGACGGCCGCGGACCAGCCGATCGCGGCCCGGTGCCGCCGCCCCGCCACCAGCCGGTCGGCCAGCAGCGCCCCGGCCAGACCCCCGCCCGCCCCGAGGGCCAGGAGCAGCCCGAACCCGGTCGGCCCCAGACCGAGCCGCGCCTCCGCGTACAGGACGAGGACGGCGAACCAGGCGCTGTCGGCCAGCGCGATGAGGGCGACCACGAGCACCAGGGCCCGGAGCACCGGCTGGCGGCGCAGCCACGCCAACCCGTCGCGGATCCCGCCGCCGGTCGTCCGGTCCGCCGGGACCACGGCACCCAGCAGGCGCAGGACCGGCGCCGGCAACGACAGGACGAGCAGCACCGCGAAGGCCGTCGCCGCGCCGCTGCCGGCGAACGGCAGCGCCGCGCCCGCCCCGAACAGCAGCCCGCCGGCCACCGGGCCGACGAACTCGTTGCCGATGAGGCCACCGGCGTTCAAGCGCCCGCCCGCGCGCTCGAGCTGGTCCTCGGCGACCAGGCGCGGGAGGACCGTCGCGGCGGCGGTGTCGCGCAGCGTCTCGGCCACGCCCAGCAGGAAGGCGGCCACGACCACCACCGCGATCCCGGCCCGTCCGGTCACCAGCAGCCCGACCAGCCCGGCCAGGACGAGGACGCGCGCGGCGTCGGTCAGCGGCAGGATGAACCGGGCCCCGAACCGGTCGGCCAGGCTCCCGGCCAGCAGGCCGGTCAGCAGCCAGGGCAGGCCGGCGACCGCCCCGACGGCCCCGACCACCAGCGGGTCGTCCGACAGCTGGGCGGCCAGCAGTGGGAAGGCGGCCAGGCGGATGCCGTCGCCGAGGTTCGCGAGCGCGCTCGCCGACCAGTAGGCCCAGAACGCACCGCCGAGGGGCATGCGGCCCAGCCTAGAGCGGAGGGGCGGAGCGCTTTTCGCCTCGGCTGCTCAGCGCCGGCGCCCCGCACCTCGGGCTGGCCCGGCTGACCTGGCGGCCGGCTGGCCGGCACCGGCGCACCTGCGGATCTCCCGGGTATAGCGGGTCCGACCGGGGCCCGCCGGCCCGGCTACGGCCGGCCGGAGGCGGGCGGCCACGGCTGGCCGGCTGGCCACGGCTGGCCACGGGTAGCCGGCCACGGGCGGGCGGCCGGCCACGGGCGGGCGGCCCGGCCCGGCGGCTACGGGCGGCCGGCGTGCGGGACGGCGACCTCGGCGGCGAGCAGGACCGCCTCGCGAGTGTGGGCGCGGGCGTGCTCGTAGAAGTCCGGGGCCGCGCACATCAGCAGGGTCCGGCCGTCCTCGCCGCCGAGCATGCAGGCGTACACGCCGAGCCCGGCCGGGGCGGTGACCTGGTCGAGGATCTCGCCGCCGGCAGCGACCCGGATCGCCCGGCCGCCGACGGCGTCGGCGGCCCAGATGCGGCCCTCGGCGTCCAGGGCGCAGCCGTCGGGGGCGACGACGAGCTGCCCCAGGACCTCCTCCGTGGTCGTGCCGGTCGGCTCGGGCCCGAACTCGGCCCAGGTCCGCCGACCGGTCAGCGACCCGTCGGCCCCGAGGTCGAACGCCGTGTACCGGTTGCCCAGGGTCTCCCCCACGATCAGCGTGCCGCCGTCGGGCGTGATCACCGAGCCGTTCGGGAAGTGCAGGCCGTCGGCGACGACGGTGACCGTACCGTCCGGGTCGACCCGCTTGAGGGAGGCCGTGTGCGGCTCCCCGCCGCCCATCAGGTCCATCCCGAAGTCGCCGGCGAAGACCCGGCCGGCGGGATCCACCACCAGGTCGTTGAGGTGGCCGCCGCAGTGCTCGGACAGGTCGGCCAGCGTGCTCAGCTCGCCGTCGGCGTACCGCAGCAGCCGGTGGTCGGTCATGGAGGCGACGACCAGCGCGCCGTCGGGCAGCCAGCCGAGCCCGGACGGCTGGCCCTCGACCTCGACCACGACCGTCTCCCGGCCGTCCGGGGTGACCCGGCTGACCTGGTGCCGGTAGAAGTCCGACACCCACCACGTCCCGTCCCGCCACCGGGGCGCCTCGAAGTACGCGCCGCCCTCGAGGACCACCCGGACATCGCCGCTCGTCACGCCGTCACCGTACGACGCTCCGGTGTTTCATGGTGCGGTGGCGGCCGGCGAATTGATGATCCTCACCGGTGCGCCGGGCTCCGGGAAGACCGCGGTCGCGCCGGGGCTGCGCGCGGCCCTGCCCGGCGTGGTCGTGCTCGACCTGGACCAGTTCCTCGACGCCGGCGGCCGGCTCGCCGGTCTGGACCTGCACGAGCAGTCGGCGGCCGGCCGGTGGCCGGCGTACAACGACCTGTGCCTGTCCCTCGTGGCGGCCGTGCTGGCCGCCGGTCACGACGTGCTGCTGCTGTGCCCGCTGACGCCGGACGAGGTGGGCCGGACCGCCGCGGCCCTGGGCATCGTCCGCTGGATGGTGCTCGACTGCTCCGACGCCACCCGGCGCCGGCGGCTCCGCACCCGCCCCGGCGAACCCACCGACGCCGACGCCGCGGCGGCCGACGCGGCCGAGCTGCGGGCCCTCGGACTGCCGGTGCTGCACAACGACGGCATCAGCATCGACGCCGCCGTCGGCCTCATCACCGCGTCGTGGCGCGGTCAGACCTCGGGATAGCGCTCGGTCCGGGGCTGGGCGGTGAGCCCGAAGTGGGCGGCGATGGCGGCCGCGGACTCGGCCGGGCTGCTGCGGTCGGTGTCGATCTCCAGGTCCGCCGGCGGCTGCTCGACGGCGGGCGCGTGGCTCCGCATCCGGCGCAGCGTCTCCAGGCTGGTCAGCTTGTGGAACTCCGACCGCTCGGGCCGGCCGATCCGCCGGTCCTGCTCCGGCTCGCTGACCCGCAGCCGGACGAACCGGACCCGGCCGCCGCCGTCGGAGACCACGGCCCGTACGCGCTCCGGGAAGCCCGGCCGGACGGTGGACTCGGGCGCGAAGGTGAAGCAGAGCGAGCGGCCGGCCCGGGCGGCGTCGCCGAGCACCGCCGTCCAGAACTCCTCCCGCAGCCGGACGAACGGCTCCGTGCCGAACGGGAAGACCGTCGTCAGCAGGTCCACGACGAGGTGGTTGTGGAAGACCGGGAACCCGAGCCGGGCCTCCAGCGCCCGCGCGACCGTGAGCTTCCCCGACGCTGCCGGCCCGTGCAGGAACACCAGATCCACCCGGGAAGGCTACCGGGGCAGGACGCATGATCTCCTCAGCTGCCCGGTGGCATCGCCGGACCCGTACGGACAGGAGAACTGACCATGGCTGACAGCCTCCACCTGTGGCTGCGTCGGGAGGCCTCGCCGGTCGAGGAGCGCGCGCCGGTCGTCCCCGCGGACGGGGCCGCGCTGGTCGGCAGTGGCATCGCGGTCACCGTGGAGGAGGCTCCGCAGCGGATCTTCCCGGCGCAGGAGTACGCGGCGGCCGGCTGCCGCATCGTCCCGGCCGGCAGCTGGCCCGACGCGCCGGCCGACGCCGTCGTGCTCGGGCTGAAGGAGCCGGAGGCGCAGCCCTGGCCGCTGCGGCACCGGCACGTGTTCTTCGGGCACGCGTACAAGGGCCAGGCCGGCGGCCGGGAGGTGCTGCGGCGCTTCGTGTCCGGCGGCGGGACCCTGCTCGACCTGGAGTCGATGGTGGGCGACGACGGCCGCCGGGTCGTCGCCTTCGGCTACTGGGCCGGGTACGCCGGCGCGGCGCTGGCCGTCCTGCACCACCGCGGCGCGCTGGACCGGCCGCTGCGCTCGACCACCCGGGACGAGCTCGACACCAGGCTGCGCGGCACGTCCGGGCCCGGGCGGGCGCTGGTCATCGGCGCCCGCGGCCGGTCCGGCCGCGGCGCGGCGGACGCCCTGGGCACGGCCGGGATGCCGGTCACCGGCTGGGACGTCGAGGCCACCCGGACGCTCGACCACGCCGCCCTGCTCGGCCACGACCTCCTGGTCAACACGATCGTCGCGAACCGCCCCGGTCCGCCGTTCCTGACCGCCGCCGACCTGGACCGGGCCGACCGTGTGCTGCGGACGGTCTCCGACGTCACCTGCGACGTGACCTCGGACGCCAACCGGCTGCCGGTCAACGACAAGGTCACCACCTGGCCCGAGCCGGTACGCCGGCTGCACGAGCAGCCGGTGCTGGACATCATCGCGATCGACAACCTGCCCTCGCTGCTGCCGCGCGAGTCCAGCGCGGCCTTCTCCGCCGACCTGACCCCCTACCTGCGCGGCCTGCCCGACGACCCGGTGTGGGCCCGCTGTCGCGCCCGCTTCGCCGAGGCCGTGGCGTCCCCGGCCCCCTGACCCGGCCCGCCGGCTGGCCTAGGCTCGCCGGTCATGGACGGCGACGTGGGCGTGCTCAGGGTGGGCGTCCTGACGCCGCATGCCGCGCCCGGGCCCGAGGTGGAGCTCCCGGCCATGGCTCCCGGCCGGGTCACGGCCGTGGTGTCGCGCATCCGGCCCGCCGGTGCGGCCGGGTCGTGGACGCCGCCGACCTCGGCCGCCGGGCTGCGGGCGCTGGCCGATCCGTCCATAGTGGACCGTGCCGCGGCGCCGTTCCGGGCCGGCGCGGTCGACGTGGTCGCCTTCGCCTCGACCACCTCGGGCTACGCCCTCGGCCATCGGGGCGAGGCGGATCTCGTGGAGGGTCTCCGCCGGTCGTGCGGCGTGCCCGCGGTCGGCAGCGGTCCGGCCGCGGTCGCGGCCCTGCGCGCGTGCGGGTCCCGCCGGGTCGCCCTGGTCCATCCGCCCTGGTTCGACGGCGAGGTCGACGAGCTGGGCGCCCGCTACTTCCGCGACCAGGGGTTCGCGGTGGCGCTGCACAAGGCCGACGGGCTCCCGGACGACCCGGCCCGGGTACGACCGGGGCCGGTGGCCGACTGGGTCGCCCGGCACGTCGGCGACGAGGCCGACGCCGTCTTCCTGGCCGGGAACGGCTTCCGCGCCGCCGCCGCGATCGAGGAGCTGGAACGGCGTACCGGCCGGCCGGTCCTCACGGCCAACCAGGTGCTGCTGTGGTCGATCCTGGCCGCCACCGGCACCCGGTGGGACGTGACCGGCTACGGCCGCCTCCTCCGCGGCGGTAGAACTGAGGGGTGATCGACGAACCGGCCACCGCGCACGGCACCCACGACCATGCCGACGACCCCCGCAACGCCGGCATCCTGGTCAACGTCGACGGCCGGCTGGTGCCGCGGGCGCAGGCGGTGGTGAGCGTCTTCGACGCCGGGTTCGTGCTCGGCGACGGCGTGTGGGAGGGACTGCGGGTCAGCGGCGGGCATCCGGCCTTCCTGGAGCAGCACCTCGACCGGCTCTGGGAGGGCGCCGCCGCCCTCGCGCTCGAGATCGGCCGCAGCCGGGACGAGCTGACCGCCGAGATCTACCGGACCCTGGCCGCCAACGGCATGACCGACGGCGTCCACGTCCGGCTGATGGTGACCCGCGGTCCCAAGTCGACGCCGTACCAGGACCCGCGCATGTCGGCCGGACCGGCGACGCTGGTGATCATCGCCGAGCACAAGGATCCCCTGCCGGCCACGGTCGAGCGCGGGCTCTCGCTGTTCACCGTCCACGTGCGACGGGCCCAGCCGGACACGCTCGACCCCAAGCTCAACTCGCACAGCAAGCTCAACGACATCACCGCCTGCATCCAGGCCTGCACCGCCGGGGCGGACGAGGCCCTGATGCTGGACCCGCATGGGTTCGTCGCGACCTGCAACTCGACCCACTTCTTCGTCGTGCGCGGCGGGGAGGTGTGGACCTCGACCGGGATGTACTGCCTGGGCGGCATCACCCGCGGCAACGTGCTGCGCCTGTGCGAGCGGGCCGGCATCCCGGCCCGGGAGCGCAGCTTCAGCCTTACCGAGGTCTACAGCGCGGACGAGGCCTTCGTCACCGGGACCTTCGCGGGCCTGGTGCCGGTGCACTCGGTGGACGGCCGGCGCATCGGCGACGGCCGGCGCGGGCCGATGGTCGAGCGCCTGCAGGGCCTCTACCGGGATCTCGTCCGAGAGGACGTGTCCGCGCGGTGAGCGACGGGGTGCGCCTGGCGGTGTGGTCGGGGCCGCGCAACATCTCCACCGCGCTGATGCGCTCCTGGGAGAACCGGCCCGACACCCGCGTGACCGACGAGCCGCTGTACGCCTACTACCTGAGCCGGACCGGCCTGGACCATCCCGGCCGCGACGCCGTGATCGCCGCGGGGGAGACGTCCTGGCCGGCGATCGTGGACCGGCTGACCGCGCCGGTGCAGGGCGTCCACTACCAGAAGCACATGACGCACCACCTGCTCCCGGACCTGCCCCGGGACTGGATCGGCGCGCTGACCAACGTGCTGCTGATCCGCGACCCGGCCCAGGTCGTCGCCTCCTACGTCCGCTCCCGCGCCGACGTCGCGGCCGAGGACCTCGGTCTCGTCCAGCAGGCCGAGCTCTACGACCAGCTCGGTGCCCCGGTCATCGACGCCGCCGACTTCCTGCGCGACCCCGAGTGCCACCTGCGCTGGCTCTGCGCCTTCGCCGGGGTCGAGTTCACCGACCGGATGCTGCACTGGCCGGCCGGGCCGCGGGAGTCCGACGGCGTCTGGGCGCCCTACTGGTACGACGCCGTGCTGGCCTCCACCGGCTTCACCCGGTACGTGCCCCGGCGGGTCGACCTGGACGGGGCCGCCCGGGTGGCGGCGGAGCGCTGCCGCCCGCACTACGAGCGGCTGTACGAGGCCCGGGTCCGGTTGTAGACACTGTCGCGAGGGCCGTGCGAGGGTGCGGCGGTGGCTGAGGATGGCGGTGCGGCCGAGCCACCCGCCGACGACGACGCCCTGCCCGCGCACGCGTCGGCGCACCTGCTGTCCAGCTCGGTCAGCCGGCTCAACCGGCTGCGGGCCGGCGTCCTGGGCTGCAACGACGGGATCACCAGCACCGCCGGGTTGGTCGTCGGCGTGGCCGCGACCCATCCCAGCACCGGCGCGCTCGCCCTGACCGGGCTGTCCGGCGTGCTGGCCGGGTCGCTGTCGATGGGCGGCGGCGAGTTCACGTCCGTCCGGGCGGCCCGGGACAGCCAGGACGCGCTGCTGCACATCCAGCGCACCGAGCTGGAGACGATCCCGCACGAGGAGCTGGACGAGCTCGCGCACCTCTACATGCAACGCGGCCTGTCGCTGGGCCTGGCCCGGCAGGTCGCGGCCGAGCTGACCGCCGGCGACGCGCTGGCCGCGCACGCGGAGGCCGAGCTGGGCATCGACCTCGGCGACCAGGTCAACCCGTGGGAGGCCGCGGCCGCCTCCGCCCTGTCCTTCCTCGCCGGCGGGGTCCTGTCGCTGCTGGCGATCCTGCTGCCGCCGGCCGGCGTCCGGATCGGCGTCTGCGTCGCCGTGGTGCTGCTGGCGCTGGCCGGCACCGGCTACCTGGCCGCCCGGTTCGGCGCCGCCCCGACCGGCCGGGCCGCGCTGCGCAACCTGCTCGTCGGCGCCCTGACCATGGCGGTCACCTACGCGCTCGGCGCCGTGGCGCACACTCTGCTGTGACGAGAGGAGCGGGTCATCGCCGCTGACGTCCGGCTCGCGGTCGCGCTGGTGCTGCTGGTGGCAGCCGCGGCCGGGGCGCTGACGGTGGCCGGCGTGCCGATCCGGCGCCAGGTCGTCGTCGCCTGCGCGCGGGCGGCCGTGCAGCTGGCCGTGATCGGGGCCGTACTGGGGCTGGTGTTCCGGTTCCCGGCCGCGGCCGCGGTCGTGCTGCTGGTCATGCTCACCACCGCCACCCGCACCGCCGGCCGCCGGCTGCGCGAGCTCGACGGAGCGCTGACCGCGGTGCTCGTGGCCAGCCTGGCCGGCGCCCTGGGCACGCTCGTGGTCGCGTTCGGGACCGGCGCCGTCGCCTTCCAGGTCCGGTACGTGGTGGCGCTGGGCGGGATCACCCTCGGCGGCACGATGACCGCGTGCACGCTGGCCGGCCGGCAGCTGCTGTCCGGCATCCGGTCCCGCCGGGACGAGGTCGAGGGCTGGCTGGCGCTGGGTGCGACCCCGCGCCAGGCCGTGCGTGACATCGCCCGGACCGCGGCCGGCGAGGCGCTGCTGCCGGCGATCGACCAGACCCGCACGGTCGGCCTGGTGACGCTGCCGGGGGCGTTCGTCGGGGCGCTGTTCGGCGGCGCGTCCCCGGGCACCGCGGCCCGGTTCCAGCTGGTCGTCCTGGTCGGGCTGCTCGCCGCCGAAGCGGTCGCGGCGGTGACCCTGACCTGGCTGCTCGGGGCCCCCCGACCCCTGCCGCTGGGCCCCGCGAGCGAACCGCGCCGCTCCGGTCTGCGGGCCCGCCTCCGATGACCGGAGGCGCCGCGCCGGTCACAGCGATGCGCCGAGCGCGAGGGAGCGGCGTGTAGGGTCCCCGGCACAGCTGAGGAGGAGCGAACGGTGGCCTTGTGAGCGGGCTCGAGCCGGTGATCGTGCTGGACGGCAACCGGTTCTACGTCGCGGACCCGGGCGGCGACGCCGGGTCGGGCCACGAGGGCTTCTACGCCGACGACACCCGGGTGCTGACGGTGTGGCAGCTCACCGTCGACGGGCAGCGGCCGGCCGCGTTCGGCGGTGGCCAGGACGGCGCGCCCCACTGCTGGTCGGTCTACGCGCGGGCCGCCGGGCTGATCGTCCGGCGGCAGTTCCGGGTCAGCCAGGCCGGCCTGCACGAGACGCTGTCCGTCCTGAACTCCACCACGGCGCACCGGCCGGTCACCATCCGGTACGAGGCCGGCGCCGACTTCCTCGACCTCTTCGAGGTCAAGCAGCGGGAGCTGCACAAGCCGGTGCTGTTCGTCTCCGCCGTCCCCGAGACCACCGTGACCCGCTCGGCGGTGGACGGTGCGATCCGGTACGCCGCGTCCGCCGGGAGCTGGCGGGCCGGCGTCGAGGTCACCGTGACCCCGGCCGGGGAGCTCACCGGCGACGGGTTCACCGTCACCGCGGACGTCGGCCCGCGCAGCACCTGGACCCTCGACGCCCGGATCACGCTGCTCGGCGCGCCGCCGCCGGAGCGGGCCGAGGCGGACACGGAGCGGCGGCTCGGCGACTGGCGCCGGACCGTACCGGAGCTGACCAGCCCGTCCGTCCCGCTCGTGCAGACCTACCGGCAGTCCACCGAGGACCTCGCGGCCCTGCGGATGTCCACCGTGGACGGTCCCGTGCCCGCCGCCGGCCTGCCCTGGTTCATGACCGTCTTCGGCCGGGACAGCCTGATCACCTGCCTGCTCAGCCTGTGCCTGGGCCCGGACCTGGCCCGCTCGGCGCTGCGCACCTTCGCCGCGCTCCAGTCCACTGTGGACGATCCGGCCCGGGACGCCCAGCCCGGCAAGATCCCGCACGAGCTCCGGTTCGGCAAGCTGGCCGCGCTCGGCACCGGCCTGCCCTACTACGGCTCCGCCGACGCCACGCCGCTCTACCTGATGCTGGCGGCCGAGGCCTGGCGGTGGTCGGGCGACGACGAGCTGGCCCGGGAGCTGGAGCCGTCGCTGCGCGCGGCCATGAGCTGGATCGAGGGTCCGGCCGACCTGACCGGCCGAGGCTACGTCGAGTTCGAGCGGCGCTCGGAGCACGGCCTGGCCGTCCAGACGTGGAAGGACTCCCCGATCAGCTCCATGCGGTTCGCCGACGGCTCGCCGGCCGCCGCGCCGCTCGCCGTCTGCGAGGTCCAAGGCTACGCCTACGCGGCCCGGCTCGGGCTGGCCGAGATCGCCCGGGCGGTCTGGTGCGACGAGCCGTACGCGGACCGGCTGGAACGGGACGCGGCCGCGCTGCGGCAGCGGTTCGACCGCGACTTCTGGGTCGACACCGCCGCCGGCGGCCACTACGCGCTCGCCCTGGACGGCGCCGGGCGCCGGGTCGACTCGCTCACCTCCGACATCGGCCACCTGCTGTGGACCGGCATCGCCGCCGACGACCGCGTCGAGCGGACCGCCGGCACGCTGCTCGGGGACGAGCTGTTCTCCGGCTGGGGCATCCGGACCATGAGCCCGGCCAACCTCGGCTACGACCCGATCGGCTACTACATCGGCACGGTGTGGCCGCACGACACCGCGGTGGCGTGTGCCGGGCTGGCCCGCAGCGGCCGGCCGGACGCCGCGGTCCTGCTGCGGGCGCTGCTGGACGCCGCGTCCCACCTGGAGTGGCGGCTGCCCGAGGCGCTGACCGGCCTGCCCCGCGCGGAGACCGGCTTCCCGGTCGTCTACCCGGACAGCTCCTCGCCGCAGGCCTGGGCGGCCGCCGCCGCGATCGGTGCGCTCGCCGCCGTGCTCGGGCTGCGCCCGGACCGGGCCGCCGGCGTCCTCACCGCCGCCCCGGCGGTGCCGGACGACCTGGACCTCACCCTGCACGGCGTGCCCGCCCTCGGCCGCCGCTGGGACGTCCGCGCCGCCGGCGGCACCGTCCGGGTCACCGAAGCCTGACCGGCCGCCTCCGGCGCCGCCGTCTCAGGAGCCGGTGCTGACCTGGGCGACGATGTCGGACGCGATGTCGCGCAGCTTGCGGTTGGCGCCCTGCGACGAGCGGACCAGCTCGGCGAAGGCCTGGTCGGCGCTGCAGTACTTCCGGCCCATGATGATCCCCTTGGCCTGCTCGATGACCGCCCGCGACGCCATCGCCCGCTCGAGCTGGGTCGCCAGCACGGCTTTGGAGTCGACCAGGGCGGCGTTGACCAGCACCAAGGCCCCGAAGCCGGCGAACTGCTGGGCCAGCTCCACCGCGGCCTTGTCGAACGCGTTCGGCGCATGCCCGTAGACGTTGAGGCCGCCGACGACCCGCTGTGCCACCGGCATGCCGACCGACAGCGAGGAGCTCATCCCGGCCCGCGCTGCCACCGCGCCGAAGTCGCGATAGCGGTCGTCGGCGGCCGTGTCCGGGATGACGATCGTGTCGCCGCTCACGGCCGCGTCCAGGCAGGGACCGAAGCCCTTGTCGTACTGGCGCTCGTCCAGCTGCACCGCGAGGTCGCCGGTGAAGGCGACCGTCCGGGCCCGCTTGTCCTCCATGAGGATCACCGAGACCTCGTCCGCACCCGGGACCGTCCGCCGGGCCAGCTGCGCCACCCGCTCCAGCGCCTCCGTCAGCGTCAGCGCGGACAGGTCCAGCCGCGCCAGCTCCAGGAGGGCCTGATTCAGCTTGATCGGGTTGCTCGCACCCGACGGGTCGCCGGAGGACTGTGAAGAGTCGTTCATGTTGAATCCCGTCGAGGTCCGCCGAGCGGCGCGACCCGGGGAGCGGCCGCGCGCCAGGCCGCCGGCCTCGTGTGCCCGCGGTCGGCGATCCGTCGGGCCGTGGGTTCGACCCGACTGCGCCGTGTTCTCCAGCGCGGGGGGACGATCTCCAGTCGTCTCGAGCAGAGCCTAGCTCAGTCTTCAGCCGGTGACGGTCAGGATCCGTCGTGGGCCTTGCCCTGGCCGCGAGGCGGGTGAGCGGTGCGGCCCGAAGGCCGCCGGCGACCACCGTCCGCCTCCGGCAGGCCGGCCAGCACGGCCGCGCCGCCCGCGCCCAGCACGGCGGCGGCGATGTCGGCGAGCTTGCGGTTGGCGTCCTGGCTGGCGGCGCGCAGCAGGCCGAAGGCCTCGTCCCGGTCGAGGTCGCGTTTCGCCATCACGACGCCGACGGCCATGGCGATCTCGCGGTTGGTGTCCAGCGCCACCCACAGGTTATGGACCCGCTCGCGGGCGGTCGCGGCGGCGACGGCCAGGGCGCCGTGGAACGCCAATCCAGCCTCGCCGGCGGCGGCTACGTCGCCGGTGCGGCGCCGACCATGTCCTCGAGCGTGCGGCGGGCGCCGCGCTCGTGCAGGGACGCGAGGGTGGCGAGATAGCCGGTACGGAAGCGCTCGTCGGCGGCGAGGTCGCCGAACAGCGCGGCGTTGTCGATGAACGCCGTGCCGCCCTGGGTGGCCCGCTGCCGCAGGTCCTCGGCCAGCCGGTCGACGATCGTGATCGGCTCCCCCTGCTCGTCGACGCCCTCGGCGTACCGGGCCCAGGCCGCGACGACCGCGGTGGACCGCTCGATCGGCCCGCCGGCGGCGAGCTGGGCCCGGATGACCGGCAGCAGCCACTTCGGGATGCGGTCGGAGCTCTCCGCGCACAGCCGGGCGACGGTGTCGCGGACGTTGGCGTTGGAGAAGCGCTCGATGAGCTGCTGCTGGTAGGCGGGCAGGTCCACGCCCGGCACCGGCTCCAGCGTCGGCGCCCCCTCCAGCCGCATGTAGTCCAGCAGGAAGCGGGCGAACAGCGGGTCCTGGCAGGCCTCGTGCACGAGGCGGTAGCCGGCCAGGTAGGCGAAGTAGCAGACCGCCTGGTGGCTGGCGTTGAGCAGCCGCAGCTTCATCAGCTCGTACGGCCGTACGTCCGGCACCAGCTGCACGCCGGCCCGCTCCAGCGGCGGGCGGCCGGCCGAGAACGAGTCCTCCAGCACCCACTGCGCGAACGGCTCGCAGACCACCGGCCAGCGGTCGTCCACGCCGAGCCGGTCGCGTACCAGGGCCACGTCCTCCGGCGTCGTGGCCGGGGTGATCCGGTCCACCATCGAGTTCGGGAAGCGGACGTTCGCGCCGATCCACCCGGCCAGCTCGGCGTCGGCCAGCCGCGCGTACGCGGTGAACACCCGCTCGGCCACGTGCCCGTTGCCCTCGATGTTGTCGCAGCTCATCACCGTGAACGCGGGCAGCCCGCGGTCCCGGCGGCGGCGCAGCGCCGCGGTCACGAAGCCGAACGTGGTCGTCGGCGCGCCACCGGCCAGGTCCCGCTGGATCGCCGGGTCGGACGGGTCGAACTCGCCGGTCACCGCGTCGACCGCGTAGCCGCCCTCGGTGACGGTGAGGGACACGATCCGCACGCCCGGGTCGGCCAGCTGCTCCAGCACCGCCTCCGGGTCGGCCGGCGCGTGCAGGTAGCGGATCATGGCGCCGATCACCCGGGGCTGCAGGCTGCCGTCGCCGCCCTTCTCGACCAGGGTGTAGAGCCCGTCCTGGGCGCCGAGCGCCTCGGCCATCCGGGCGTCGCCGGGCAGCAGGCCGACACCGCAGGTCGCCCAGTCGGCGGCCAGGCCGGCGTCGAGCAGGCGGTCGACGTACATGGCCTGGTGGGCCCGGTGGAACCCGCCGACTCCGATGTGGACGATGCCGATGGTGAGCGCGGACCGGTCGTAGCCGGGCCGGGCCACACCGTCCGGCAACGAGTCCACAGTGGACTGCCTCAGCGGCGTGGGGTCCACGGTCAGGCCAGCCACTCGGTGATGAACGTCGGGCTGGCATGGACGTCGACCATGTGCACGCGTCCGGGACCCACGACCTCGAAGCGGTGCGGCGCCAGGGCCGGGGCCACCTGCACGCTCGGCCCGGTGGCGACGAAGTCCTGGTCGCCGACCCAGAAGTGCACCGTGCCGGTGACGAGGACGAACGTCTCCGCGTACGGGTGGCGGTGCAACCGGGGACCCTCCCCGGCGACGTCCGTGTCGATCACGATCACCGAGACCCCGCCGCCGGTGACCACGCCTTCGACCTCGTTGCGACCCCGGTCCAGATCGAGCGCGATTCCGGCCATCGTTCCTCCACGCGAAGTTTGACCGAGTGTGCACCAGCGGCGGCCCCGCCCGCGACCACGCCGCCTCAGGTCCGGCCGGCGGCGCCGAGCACCAGGCCGGCGGCGACCGGAAGGAGATCGCGCTCCTCGCCGCTCAGGTTGGGATCGGCCCGCCGGCGGGCGACCACCGCCTCGAGGTCGTCCGCCGGGACGGCGGCACGCCGGAGGAGGGCGCCGAGCACCGCGTGCGCGACCTCGGCCCGGGGATCGCCGCCGACGGCCACCTGCGCCATGATCAGCGCGGTCATCCCGACATCGAGCCCGGGCGGGCCGTCGGCGGCGTTGCACCAGTCGATGACCACGGGTCCGGCCGCGGTCAGCACGACGTTGCCCGGATGCAGGTCCAGGTGCAGCAGCCGGGCGCCGGGGTCGGCCGTGCCTCGGGCCGGGACGGTGTGCAGCCAGGCCAGCAGCCGCGCGAGCTCCGCGCCGGCATCAGCGGCCGACACCGTCCCGCCCACCAGCGCCTCCGTCATCGTCGGACCGTGCAGACGCTGCAGGACCATCTCGCCCGGGCCGGTCCCGTACAGCTCCGGCACGGGATACCCGTGCCGGCGGAGGTGCCGCATGACCTCGGCCTCGCCGGTCACGTCCCGGCCGTCCCGGTACCGGCGCAGCACCCGCTCGCCGTCCACCGCGAACACGTCCGCGTCCCGACCGGACGCCAGCAGCCGCTCCCCCACGCCCCCCGACCCTAGGTCCCGGTACGGATGGCGGTGGCGCGGGTGAGGAGGGTGGTGCGCTCGCGGGTGTTGCGGGTGAGGGCGGCGGCCCGGCGGAGCTCGGCCTCGGCCTCCTCGGCCCGGCCCAGGCGCAGGAGCAGGTCGGCCCGGACCGACGGCAGCGGGTGGTAGCCGTCCAGCCCGCGGATCGCGTCGACGAGCGCCAGCGCCTCGGCCGGGCCCCGGGTCATGCCGACCGCCACGGCTCGGTTGAGCTGCACGACCGGGGTCGGCGTCAGCCGGACGAGCTGGTCGTACAGGGCCGTGATCGCGGGCCAGTCGGTGTCCTCGGCCCGGCCCGCCCGGGCGTGGCAGGCGGCGATGGCCGCCTGCAGGACGTACGGTCCCGGCGCCCCGGCCTGCCGCGCCCGGAGCAGCGCGGTGAAACCGCGGCGGATGAGCAGCTGGTCCCAGCGGCCCCGGTTCTGCTCCAGCAGCGGCACGGGCTCGCCGAGCGGGCCGAGCCGGGCCGCCAGCCGGGACGACTGGATCTCCAGCAGGGCGGCGAGCCCGTGCACCTCGGCCTGCTCCGGCGCCCACGCCGCCAGCATGCGGGCCAGCCGCAGCGCCTCGTGGCACAGCTCGGGCCGGGTCCAGCCCTCGCCCTGCGTCGCGGTGTAGCCCTCGTTGAAGATCAGGTAGACCACGCCGAGGACGGTCTGGAGCCGCTGCGCCTGCTCCTCGACCGGCGGGATCTCGAACGGGACGCCCTCGTCGGCCAGCGTCCGCTTGGCCCGGACGATGCGCTGCGCGACCGTCGCCTCCGGCACCAGGAACGCCCGGGCGATCTCCTCCGTGCTCAGGCCGCCGAGCAGCCGCAGGCTCAGCGCCACCTGCGACGGCGGGGTCAGCGCGGGGTGGCAGGCGGTGAAGATCAGCCGGAGCAGGTCGTCCTTGACCCCCTGGTCCAGCACGGCGTCGAAGTCGGCCACCCCCTCCCCCGGCTCCCGGCGCAGCACGTCCAGGCCGAGCTCCCGGACCCTGACCGCGAGCCGGTCGTCCCGGCGCAGCCGGTCGATGGCGCGGTGCTTGGCGGTGAGCATGAGCCAGCCGCCCGGGTTGGCCGGCACGCCGGTGACCGGCCACTCCTCCAGCGCGGCCAGCACGGCGTCCTGGGCCAGCTCCTCGGCCAGGCCGACGTCCCGTACCAGCCGGGCCAGCCCGGCCACGATGCGGGCCGACTCCAGCCGCCACACCGCCTCGACCCGGGCGGCGACGGCCGGCCCGGACGGGGCGTCCGGCGCCGCCGCGGGGTCCGGTGCGGGTGGGATCACGACTCCGGTCCGTACACCTGGCGTAGGTCCCCCTCCCCGTCCCCGACGACCGCCCAGAACCGGCGGGCCAGCTCCAGCGCCTCCTCCCGGGACCGTACGTCGATCAGCGCGAAGCTCACGATCGTCTCCTTGGCCTCCGTGTACGGCCCGTCGGTGAACGTGGCCCGGCCGCCGGCCGCGCTCATGTGGGTGCCGGCCGGGTCGAGCCCGCCGGTGGCCAGCAGCACGCCGGCCTGGGTCAGCTCCTCCACGAACCGGCCCATCTCGGCGTAGAGGTCCTGGTCGGCGGCGGGGCCGCCACCGTTCATCGTGAGCAGGAACCGCACCGGCCACTCCCAGTCGAGCAGGGCCGCGCGGGGCGCGCGACCGTCCGGCACAGATTCTCAGACTTTCTTCCGGAGCCATGTCGATCCGGGTGGGGGCCCGATCGCTGCATCAGTGACGGCAGGTCGACGGTCGACCGCCACGAGCCCCAGGAGACGACGATGACCGCCATCGCCACCCCCGCGACCACCACCACCCTGGCCGGCACCGACCGCCCGCGGGCCGCCCGGCTGCTGGCCGGGGGCGCGGCCGCGGCCCCGCTCTTCGCCACCGCCGTGCTCGCCCAGGCCCTGACCCGGGACGGGTACGACATCACCCGGCACCCGGCCAGCATGCTGGCCAACGGGAGCCTGGGCTGGATCCAGGTCGCCACCTTCCTGGTCACGGGCGTGCTGATGATCGGGTGCGCGGCCGGGCTGCGGGCCCGGACGGCCTCGACCTGGGCGCCGCGGCTGGTCCGGGTCCAGGGGGTCGGCCTGCTCGTCGCCGGCGCATTCCGGATGGACCCGGGCGACGGCTTCCCGGCCGGCACCCCGGCCGGTCCGCTGACGACGATGAGCTGGCACGCGATCGTGCACAACCTCGCCGGTACGGTGGTGTTCGCCGCGATGATCGCCACCTGCTTCGTCCTGGCCCGCCGCTTCGGCGGGACCCGGCGGTGGACCGGCCGGGCCTGCGGTGCCGTCTTCGCCGCCGGGCTGCTGTGGTGCTACGGCGGCGGCGCGGCCGGCGCCCTGACCCTGTTCCTCGGCGTGGTGGTCGCGTGGAGCTGGATCTCCGCCGCCGCCTACCACCTCGCCCGCGCCTGACCCCGTACGCCACCTGAGAGAGGAGAGTCCGATGGAGAAGGGTCCGCAGTCCTACTTCCCCTCGATCGAGAAGAAGTACGGCCGGCCGGTCTCGTACTGGATCGACCTGATCGACGCCAACACCGAGCTGACCCGGCACGGCCAGCTGGTGACCTGGCTCAAGGAGGAGCACGGCCTGGGCCACGGCCACGCCAACGCCCTCGTCGCCCACGCCCTCAGCACCCGCTCCTGATCCCGCCACCGTCCCCGGCACCGGCCCACGACCAGGGCCGGTGCCGGCGCGTCGACTAGCCTGCGGGCGTGGCCGACCTCGGATCCGTCGCCTGGCCGCCGGCGCCGATCAGGACCGGGCGCCTCCTGCTGCGGGAGACCGAGGCCCGGGACCGGGAGCCGCTCATCGAGCTGCTCGCCTCCCCGGACGTGGGCACCTACATCGGCGGGGCCCAGCCGCGGGCGGACCTGGAGCGGGCCTTGTCCGAGGTGCCCGGGCGCCGTCCCGGGTTCTTCGCGGTCGAGCACGACGGGGCGGTGATCGGGATCGTCACGCTTGACCGGCGCGACGCCGACTGGCCGGTCCGCCCGGCGGCCGGGAAGGTCGAGCTCGGCTACCTGTTCCTGCCGCGAGCGTGGGGACACGGGTACGCCGCCGAGGCCGGCGCCGCCGCCCTGGACTGGTACGCCGGCGCCCGCCCCGGCGAGCCGGTGGTGCTCACCACCCAGACCGCCAACGACCGCTCGATGCGCGTGGCCGCGAAGCTGGGGTTCACCGAGGTCGAGCGGTTCGAGGCGTACGGCGCGGAGCAGTGGTTCGGGCGGTGGTCCGCGCCGGCCCGGTGAGGGCGAGCTGGTCGACCGGGCCGAGGGTGAGCGGGCCGCCGGCCGCGCCGGCGTGCTCGGACCGGGCCGGGCGCAGGGCGTCCGCGGCCCGGTCGAGGAGGTCGGGCCGGCCGAGCTGCCGGGCCGCGTGCGCGGTCAGGACCCACAGCGCTTCCTGCAGGTGGTCCGGAGGCGGCTCCGGGGTCGCGTCGAGCGCGACCCGCGCCGCGTCCTCGCGCCCCTGCGCGATCAGGACCAGCGGCGCCGCCCAAGGCGCGTACGGGCCCCAGTCCAGCCCGGGATCGACCGGGGCGGGCCGGGAGTGCAGCAGCCGCAGGCCGAGCAGCGCCAGCGGCAGCAGGCCGGTGCGCAGGCCCGGCATGCCCGCCGGGGCCAGCGCCGCGTCCGCGGCCCGGTAGGCGGCGGCGGCCTCCGCGGCCGACGGCCCCCGGCCCCGGCGCTGCGGGCCGCCAGCACCATCGCGGCGCCCTCGGCCACGCGGAGTTCGCGCTGGTCGGCCACGACCGCGGCGCCCTGGTCGCGTTCCGGGCCGGCCTCGACAACCCCGAGACGGTCACCCATCTCGGCATCCGCGACGTCGTCCCGACCCTGGACATGTGGGACGTCCTGCACGGGCGGTCCGGCGCGGTCGGCTACCACCTCTACCTCATGGCCCAGCCGGAGGGGCTGCCGGAGACGATGATCGGCAACAGCGCCGACGCCTTCTTCGGCTCCTTCCTCGACGCCTGGGGCAAGGACCCCGCCGCCATCCCGGACGAGGTCCGGGCCGAATACCTGCGCGCGAGCGCGGCCGCGGTCCCGTCGATCGTCGCCGACTACCGCGCCTCGGCCGGTATCGACGTGACCCACGACCAGGCCGACCATGACGCCGGCTCCCCGCTGGCCATGCCGGTCACCGTGATCCAGCAGGAGTGGGGGCGCAGCTCGGCTTCGACGCCGCGGCGCTGTGGCGGCCCTGGGCCCCGGACCTCGACCACCGCCTCACCGGGGCCGGCCACTTCATGGCCGAGGAGGCGCCGGACGAGATCGCGGCGGCGATCACCGACCTGGTGGCGCGGTGGGCCGGTCCCGCCCGGGGACGGCATGCTGACGGGATGGGAACAGGCATCAGGACCGTGGCCGGGGCGGCCGCGGCGGTGGGCGCGCTCGGCGCCGGCTACCTCGGGCTGGTGACCGGCGCCGTCCCGGTCGACTTAGGGATCGGCCGGCGTACCCGGCCGCTGGGACCCTTCGGGGTCGACATCCGGGCGCCGGCCGCGACCGTCTTCGACGTGCTGTCCGAGCCGTACCTGGGCCGCCGGACCCGGGCCGCGGCCGAGAAGATCGACATCCTGGAGCGCGGCAGCGACATGGTCCTCGCCGCCCACCGCACCCCCGTACGGGGCCGGCTGGTCGCCACCACGGTCGAGACGGTGCGCTTCACCCGGCCGGACCGGATCGACTTCCGGCTCGCCCGCGGCCCGGTGCCGTACGTGGTCGAGCAGTTCCGGCTGACCGCGACCGCGGACGGGACCCGGCTGGACTACAGCGGCGAGCTGGGCACCGACCTGTGGGCGGTCGGCGCCCGCTGGGGCGAGCGGGTCGCCGGGCCGTGGGAGCGGACGGTGCGGGCGACGTTCCGCGCGGTCAGGACGGAGGCCGAGCGCCGCGCGGACCGGCCGCAGGCCCGCCGGGAGGACTGACCGGCCGCGAGCGCCGGGACCGCTGCGTCATGCGCCGCGCCGTGACCGGTCTCACTGTCGACGGAAAGGCCGGGGTCGTCGGTCGGTGCCGCGCGGATCACGCGGGTCACCGGCACTGAGGAGTGGGTGTGGTGCGGTTCGGGATCGTGCAGTCGGACGGGCCGGACGGCCTGGACGTGGTGGTCGTCGGGGAGATGGACATCGACACCGCGCCGGAGCTGCGGTCCCGCCTGCTGGACGCCGTACGGGCCCACGACGTGGTGATCCTCGACCTGGCCGGGGTGACCTTCATCGACTCCCAGGGCCTGAGCATGCTCATCCGGGTCAACGCCGAGGCCCAGTCGGCCGGATCCGTGCTCCGCATCGGCCGCGCCTCCCACCGGGTCCGCCAGCTCCTCGAGCTGACCAACCTGACCTCGCTGTTCGTGCTGGAACCGGACCCGCACGGCCGGTGACGGACCGCCGCCCCCCGGCCTGACGGCGCTCAGGTGGCGGCCCGGCACCCGGGCGTACGCCTCCGCCGGGCTTCCCGGCGCGGGCTGGTGGGTCGCCGGGCCCACGGGCGGCCAGGCCGAGGACGCCGAGGTCGACCTGGACGAGGTGCGGCGCTTCCTCACCGCGCACCGGCTCTGGGACCAGCTGACCTGAGCCCGGGCTCAGCGGGCGTGCAGGACCGCGGCGCCGCTGAACCGGCCGTGGGCGAGGTCGGCCAGGGCCCGGTCCGCGTCGGCGAGGTCGTACGGCACGGTGGTGGCGGTGATGCCGTGCCGGGCGGCCAGCCGCAGGAACTCCTCCCCGTCGGCGCGCGTGTTGGCCGTGACGCTGCGCAGCCGCCGCTCCTGGAACAGGGTGTCCGCATAGGACAGTGCCGGGATGTCGGAGAGGTGGATGCCCGCGACGGCCAGGGTCCCGCCCCGGTCCAGGGCGCGGAGCGCGACCGGCACCAGCTCCCCGGCCGGCGCGAACGTCACCGCCCCGTCCAGCGGCTCGGGCACCTCGTCGCCGGACCCGCCGGCCGAGTCGGCCCCCAGCCGCCGGGCCAGCGCCTGGTTGCCGGCGCCGCGGGTCCGCACGTGCACCCGCATCCCCTCGGCCAGCGCCAGCTGCGCGGCCAGGTGCGCGGAGCCGCCGAACCCGTAGATCCCCAGCACCCCGCCCGGCGGCACCGCCGCGGCCCGGAGCGCCCGGTAGCCGATGATCCCCGCGCACAGCAGCGGCGCCGCCCGCTCGTCGTCGATCGAGTCCGGCAGCGCGTATGCGTACTCGGCGCGGACCAGGCACGCCTCCGCGTAGCCGCCGTCGACGTCCCAGCCGGTGAAGGTCGGCGCCGCGCACAGGTTCTCCGCGCCCCGCCGGCAGAAGCGGCACGACCCGTCCGTGCCACCCAGCCAGGGCACCCCGATCCGCTCCCCCACCGCGAACCGGGTCGCCCCGGGGCCGAGCGCGTCCACGACCCCGACGACCTCGTGCCCCGGCGTCACCCCCGGCCGCACCGGCGCCAGGTCGCCCTCGGCCAAGTGCAGGTCCGTACGGCAGACGCCGCAGACCGACACCCGGACGCGGACCTGACCGGCGCCCGGCTCCGGCAGCTCCCGGTCCACCTGCCGCAACGGCCCCGCGTCGACCGGCCCCGGCCGGTCCACCACCCACGCCCGCATCGACCCTCCACCCACCGGACCGGCTCAGGCTAATGAGCGGCCCGGGTATTGAGGACGGCGACCTCGGGCGCGGGGTCGAAGCCGTGCTCGACCAGCCAGCGGACCGCCCGCAGGCTGCGGAACGACCACCACGCCCGGACCACGTCGAGGTCGACGTCGGTGCCGTAGCCGGCGACGACGTCGCCGAGGTGCTCCTCGTGCCCGAGGGTCAGGCTGGCCAGGTCGTACAGGCCGTCGCCCGGGCCGGCCTCGGTCCAGTCGATCACGCCGGTGACCTCGTCCCCGGCCAGGAACACGTGGGCGACCTGCAGGTCGCCGTGCGTGAACACCGGTGTCCAGGGCCGGAGCACGACCTCGGCGGCCCGGCGGTTGTGCGTGATCGCGTCCGGGGGAAGGAGGCCGCTCCGGTCCAGCCACGCGCATTCCTCGTCGAGCTGCGCGGCCAGCTCGTCGACGCCACGACCGGGCCAGGGCGGCAGCGGCGCGTCGTGCAGCGTCCGGGCGGCGGCGCCGGCCGCGGCCCACGCCGCCGGCGACGAGGTGGACGGCTCGGCCAGCCGGCCAAGAGGCGTCCCGGCCAGGGCGGCGAGCGCCAGCACGGGCGGCTTCCGCCACAGGATCTGCGGGGTCGGGACCGGCGCAAGGGCCATCGCCTCGACCTCGATGTCGGTACGGGACTGGTCGGCGTCGATCTTCAGGAACACGTCACCCACGTGCAGGGTCGCGCAGTCGTGATGGGCGACGACGACCTCGACCTCCGGCACGCCGGCCACTATCGCGGGGCCGGCCGCCCGGCGTCACCGGGTTTACCGCGGAGCCTTGATCTGGAGCGCGCTCCAGGTCCTACGGTCGCGACCATGACGGATGACACCACCGGGACGGTGACGGCTGGACCCGGCGGCCCCCGGGTGCTGGGACGCAGCGGCATCGAGGTCAGCGCGCTGGGCGTGGGCTGCTGGGCCATCGGCGGCCCCTGGACGATGGGCTCCGGCCAGGCCGGCTGGGGCGAGGTCGACGACGAGGAGTCGGTACGGGCACTGCAGGCGGCGATGGCGGCCGGGGTGACCTTCTTCGACACCGCCGCCACGTACGGGGCCGGGCACAGCGAGCGGATCCTCGGGCGCGCGGTCGGCGCCCGGCGGGACGAGGTCGTGCTGGCGACGAAGTTCGGCTACCGGGTGGACGAGGCGGCGCGGCACGTGCACGAGGGTCCGGATGTGGGTCGGGACGCGGTCGAGCGCTCCTGCGCCGACAGCCTGCGCCGACTCGGCACCGACCGCATCGACCTGTTCCAGCTGCACGTCGGCGACCTCGACCCCGTGCTGGCCGACGACGTCGTCGCCACCCTGGAAGGCCTGGTCACCCAAGGCATGATCCGCGCGTACGGCTGGAGCACCGACGACCCCGACCGGGCCCGTCGCTTCGCCCGGGGTCCGCACTGCGCGGGCGTCCAGCACCGCCTCAACGTCCTGCAGGACGCACCGGAGATGCTCGCGCTCTGCGAACAGGAGGGACTCGCCGCCGTCAACCGCAGCCCGCTGGCAATGGGGCTGCTGTCCGGCCGCTACGACGCGGATACCCGGTTCGGCCCGCAGGACCTGCGCTCCCAGTCGATCGGGTGGATGGACTACTTCACCGGCGGGCGGCCGGACCCGGCGTGGCTGGCCCGGGTGGACGCCGTCCGCGACGTGCTCACCTCCGGCGGGCGCACGCCGGCGCAGGGCGCGCTGGCGTGGATCTGGGCCCGCAGCCCCGCGACCGTCCCGGTGCCCGGGGTGCGGACCGTGGCCCAGGCCGAGAGCAACGCCGGCGCCCTCGAGCACGGTCCCCTCACGGCCGGCCAGCTGGCCGAGATCGACCGGCTGCTCGCCGCCGACCCGCACTGAACGGCGCGAATCAGGGGTGTTTTGCCGCCGGGCGGCCGGGCACGGTGGGAGCCACGGCCCGGCGCCGCTTCGCGGTCCGGCCGTGGCTCCGGGCTCGAGCAGCCGGGTCCGGAGTCAGCCGGCCCGCCGGCCGTTCGGGGCGCGGGAGGCGAGCAGACCGGTGCGGGTCAGGTGTTCGGCCACGTCGTACAGCCTGATGTTGGTGGCCTGGCTGGCCAGGACCAGCAGCCGGAACGCGTCCTGGCCGCCGATCTTGAAGCGCTCCATGAGGATGCCCTTGGCCTGGCCGATGAGGTCGCGGGAGTCGATCGCGGTCCGCAGCTGCGCCTCCTCGTCGGCACCGGCCAGGGCGACGGCCGCGTGGGCGGCGAACAGCAGCCCGATCTGCTCGGACTCGTCGTCGAAGGCGTCCGGCCGGGTGCTGTGCAGGTTGAGCGCGCCGAGGTCCTCGCCGGTGACGTAGAGCTGGATGGCCAGCATGCTGCCCAGACCCAGGTCCTTGGTCCGGGCGACGAAGGCCGGCCACCGCGGCTCGTCGGCCAGGTCGGGGACCCGCACGGTCCGCTGCTGGTAGAGGCTGTCCAGGCAGGGACCTTCGCCGGTGTCGTACTGGGCCTGGTCGACGGCCCGGGGCAGCTCCCCGGTCGCGGCGCGGGTCCGGACCTCCCGGCGCTGGACCACCGCGGAGATGCTGGCGTAGTCGGCGCCGGGCACGGTGCCGGTGGCGGCCAGCACGATCGCCTGCAGGGTGCCCTCGACGTCGTGCTGGTCCTGCAGGGTGCGGGACAGCTCGCTCAGCGTCTCGGCCAGGTGGTTCCACCCGGACACCTCGCCGCCGTAGCTGTCCGACGGCCGGCCCCGGCCGGAGCCGCCGTCCCCGTTCGTGCGATCGGCCATGGCGCACTCCTACCCACCCCGACCACCCCGGACCCTCACCGGCTGGGCCGACCCGCGGGCACGGGGCGTGCTACGTTACGCGGCCGTGCGGAGCTGCGCCGGCCCGGCCCCCGGGGGCTGAGGTGGCCACGGTCGAGGACGTCCGGTCGCTGGGCTCGAGCCTGGAGCGCTCGTACCCGGTGTACGTCCGCGGCCGGCTGAAGTTCCGGGTCAAGCAGATCGTGTACGTCGCCTTCTCGCTCGACGAGACGGAGATGGGGTTCGCGTTCCCCAAGGAGGAGCGGGCGGCGCTGGTCGCGGCCGAGCCGCACCGCTTCCACCTGCCGCGGCCGTCGGACCTGCGCTTCCACTGGGTGGAGGCCGACCTGGCCACCCTCGACCCGGCGGAGGCGCGCGAGTTCGTGGTCGACGCCTGGCGCATGGTCGTGCCGAAGAAGCTCGCCCGCGCCTACGACCTCACCCACCCCGACGGGCCCGGCTGACCGTCCGCACCGGCGACGGCCGGGTGATCTCGGGACGTCCGTCCGCCGCGGCGTCGCACCCGGCGGCAGTCGGTGATCACACTGTGGTGAGCGGGTACGCGAGGAGCCGACTCGGAGGGCGGACCATGGGACGGGAGCGGGTGCCGCCGTCCGGGCCGCTGCGCCGTGAGCTCGGGGTCGGCGACGCGGTGGTCATCGGGCTGGGCGCGATGCTGGGGGCCGGCGTGTTCGCCGCGTTCGCGCCGGCGGCCCGGGCGGCCGGCGCCGGGCTGCTGCTGGCGCTGGCCGTCGCCGCGGTGGTCGCCTACTGCAACGCCACCTCCAGCGCCCGGCTGGCCGCCGTGCACCCGCAGGCCGGCGGCACCTACCTGTACGGGCGGCGCCAGCTCGGTCCCTGGTGGGGCTTCCTGGCCGGCTGGGGGTTCGTCGTCGGCAAGACCGCGAGCTGCGCCGCGATGGCGCTCACCGCCGGTGCGTACGCCTGGCCCGCGCACCCCCGGCCCGGCGCCGTCGTCGCCGCGGCCGCGCTGACCGGCGTGAACTACCTCGGGATCACCAAGACCGCCCGGCTCACCCGCGTCCTGGTCACGGTCACGCTGGCTGCGCTGGCCCTGGTCGTGGTGGCCGCGGCCGCCGGCGGAGCTTCGGACCTCGACCGGGTCGGCCCGGTCACCGGCGCCGGCCCCGCCGGGGTACTGCAGGCCGCCGGCCTGCTGTTCTTCGCCTTCGCCGGCTACGCCCGGATCGCCACCCTGGGCGAGGAGGTGCGCGACCCGGCCCGGACGATCCCCCGGGCGGTGCCGATCGCGCTCGCGATCGTCGTCGCCGTCTATGCGCTCATCGGCGTCGCCGTGCTCGCCACCCTGGGCCCGGACGGCGTCGCGGCCAGCACGGCGCCCCTGGAGGCCGTCGTCCGGGCCGGGAACCTGGACCGGCTGGCGCCGCTGGTGCGGGTGGGCGCGGTCGCGGCCAGCCTCGGGGTGCTGCTCAGCGCCATGGCCGGGGTCGGGCGCACCACCCTGGCCATGGCCCGCGACCGCGAGCTGCCGGGCTGGCTGTCCGCCGTCCATCCCCGTCGCGGTGTCCCCCACCGCGCCGAGCTCGTGCTGGGCGCGGTCGTCGTCGCCATCGTCCTCGTCGCGGACATCCGCGGCGCCATCGGCTTCTCCAGCCTCGGCGTCCTCGTCTACTACGCCGTGGCCAACGCCAGCGCCTGGACCCTGCCCGGCCCGGCCCGCCGCTGGCTGCGCCCGCTGTCGAGCCTCGGTGTGCTCGGGTGCCTGCTCCTCGCCGCGTTCCTCCCCGGCACCAGCGTCCTCACCGGCGTCGCCGTCCTGCTGTTCGGGCTCGGGCTCCGGGCGCTACGGCGCCGGGTCCTCCGGCCGATCAGTGGTGAGGCCGGAGGATCCGGCTCCGGCCGTTCGCCCGCCGCCGGTTGATCCGGGTCGATCCCCGGCGTACCGGCGGGAGACGCCGGTCGCGAGCTCGCACCGGACGGGCAGACGACAGCGTCACCGGGTGACGCCGTACGCGAGCCGCGATCCGGCCGCCGCCGGACGTGGCCATGCCGACGGTAGGCAGCGCAGCGGCTCACGGCCTCCGCCAGATGACTGCGCACTCTCTACAAAGGACACACCCTGGTCGGGGCACGGTGGCGCGGGCTGGCATCGGGCGGCCCGATCCCGGAGGATCCCGGTGTGGACGTCGACGCGGCCTGGGCGCGCTGCCTGCAGCTGGCCTGGGACAGCTTCTGCGCCGGCACCACACCGGTCGGCGCGGTCGTCCTGGCCCCCGACGGGGCGATCGCGGCCGAGGGCCGCAGCCGGCGCTTCGAGCCCCCGGCGGCCGACCGGCAACTGGCCCACAGCCGGATCGCGCACGCCGAGATCAACGCCCTCGCGCTGCTCCCGCCCAGCCGCGCCTACGAGGACCACCTGCTGCTCACCACGCTGGAGCCGTGCTGCATGTGCCTGGGCGCCGCGATCCAGTCCGGCGTCGTCTCGGTGCACTACGCCGCCCCCGACCCGTACGGCGGCAGCGCCCACCTGACCATCGACACACCGCAGGCCCGACGCCGGCCGCCGGTCCTGACCGGACCCCTGCAGGACGAGCGCGGGAGGTTCGCCGAGCAGCTCCACCTGGTGTGGCTGCTGCACGCGGCCGCCCCCGACGCCGTGCTGGAGCCGCACCGCGCCGTGCGGCCGGCCGCCTGTGCCGCCGCCGTACGGGGGCGGGAACGCCTGCTCGACCTGCGGGCAGCACGGGCACCCCTGGCCGAGGCCCTGGCCGACCTGACCTGAGCCCAGCCGGGTTCAGTGGGCGTCGGCGGGCGGGTCCCACTGCAGCCGCAGCCGGCGCAGGTCCGGATCGGCCCGGCAGCGCTCGGCCAGCTCGGCCAGGTCGTCCCCGGCGTGCAGGATGCGGCCGGACAGGTCGTCGGCGCGCCCGAGCGCGATCGCCTCGACCAGGTCGGCCGCCGGCCGCCCGTCCCCCCACCGGTCCTCGACCCCGCGGCCGAACCCCGGCAGCCACGCCCGGCCGTCGTCGCCCCAGGCCAGCCGCTCGGTCAGCGGCGTCCGCACGAACCCGGGATGGATCCCGAACACCCCGACCCCGCTGCCGTCCACCTCGCCGGCCAGCACCTCGGTCACCCGGGCCACGGCGGCCTTGGCCGCAGCGAAGGCCGACACGTGCGCGCCGAGC
This sequence comes from Mycobacteriales bacterium, assembly GCA_036519715.1. Taxonomy (GTDB): domain Bacteria; phylum Actinomycetota; class Actinomycetes; order Mycobacteriales; family CADCTP01; genus CADCTP01. The sequence continues at coordinate 6,726 of DATDKW010000242.1, read as the reverse complement.
CGGTCGCCGAGGTTGCCGTACACCAGGACCAGCCGGCCCCGGCCCGATCCCACCATCCGCTTCAGAGCGGCCCGCGCGGTGAGCATGCTGCCGCGGAGGTCGACCTCGACCGCGCGCCACCAGGCCTCCGGGTCCGCGCGGTGCAGCGGTCCCAGCGGGCCCTCGGTCCCGGCGCAGGCGACCGCGAGCGTCACCGGACCCAGTGCGGCCTCCACCGCGGCGAACGCGCCCTCCACCTCGGCGTGGACGGTGACGTCGGCCGCGATCGCCCGCAGCCGTCCCCCGGCCCGGGCCGCCTCCTCCGGCAGGCCGGTCAGCGCCGCACCGGCCCGCGCCACCGCCCCGACCGCCGCGCCCCGCTCGGACAGGTGCAGGGCGACCTGCCGCCCGATGCCACGGCTGGCCCCGGTCACCACCGCGACCTGGCCGGCCAGCACGGACGACGACACCGCCCCATCATGATCGCGCGCGGACGTCACGGGGTCATCCGGCCAGGTCGCGCTCCAGGCGCAGGGCGACCTCCCGGTATCTGCTCACCGGCACCAGATGGACGCCGTCGAACGCGCCGCTGCCGCGGAGCTGGAGGATCTGCTCGCAGGCCGCGTCGACACCGGCTCGGGGATCGCGGGTCACCGCGGCGACCAGCGCATCCGGGATCTCGATGTCCGGGATGGTCGCGGCCAGGCGCCGGGCCATGGCCGCGCTGGCCAGCACCATGACGCCCGCGTAGACCGGACCGCTGATGTCGGCCGACTCCCGCCACCGCAGCAGCGCTTCGTTGGAGTAGTTCACCTGGCAGAAGAAGAAGTCCGCGTCCCGCTTCCAGGCCGGCAGCGGACGCGCCCCGGCGGCGACCCCGATGCGGAACGCCGGAGTTCCCGCGAACGCGGGCTCGTCGCCGATCCGGCGCGCTTCGTCGATCATCGTCCGGACGGTCAGCTCACCGGTCCGGCTCCCGGCGGCGGGCTTGTCGCCGTGCACGAACAGGAACTCGCCCACCCCGTACGCCGCCGCCGTGAGCATGTCCCGGCGGAACCCGAGCAGGTTGCGGTCGCGCGAGTTGAGGCAGGCGATGCTGGCCCCGCCCATGGCGGCGACCTCGTGCGCGACCGCGATGCTGGACACGGTCGGCCGGCCCATGTGGTTGTCCGGGATCAGGAACGACCGCGCCACCGGCGCCAGCACGCCGATCTGGTGCCGTACGTGCCGGAGGTCCGGCCGGGTGGGCGGCTCGATCTCGCACACGAGCCCGAACCCCGACGCTGCTGTCACGCACCGAGGCTATCGGCGAACCCGGCCGGGCGACGCAGCCGTCCGGCAGGGCCGCGGGATCCAGTCCGGGCATGGGCCAATTGTGTCGATCGGCCTCCGCGACCGGCCGTAAGGTCCGGTACGTGGCTGGGCGACGGGATCCGCCGTGCGATCCCCCACCGGCGCTCCTGGCGGTGGCCGCCCTCGACCTGCGCGCGTCACCCGAACGGCAGCATGCCGGTCCGTCCGGCCGGCGCCGGGGTTGACCACCGAGTCGGAGCAGGGCGGTCGTGGGTCAGGCGGTCCGGGCGCGGGTGGCGTGGTATTCGGCCTCGGTGACGTGCTCGCCCCAGTGCGCGGCCGGGTGGTCGTCGTCGGTCTCGTTGAGCGCGAGGTGGACCATGAGTCGGTCCGGGGTGGCGCCGTGCCAGTGCTCCTCGTCCGGGCCGATGGAGACGCGATCGCCTGGGCGGATGACCTCGACCGGCCCGCCGCGCCGCTGTACCAGCCCGATTCCCTCGGTGACGAAGAGGGTCTGGCCGAGCGGGTGCCGGTGCCAGGCCGTACGGGCGCCGGGCATGAAGTGGACCAGGCTGGCCAGGATCCGGGACGGACCGGCCGGCGCGGCGACCGGGTCGATGTAGACGTCGCCGGTGAACCACTCGGCCGGTCCCTTGCCGGTGGGCACGTCGGCGGAGCTGTGGGTGATCTGCATGGGGTCCGCAATGTGCTGCCGGGCGCCGGGAACCTCGGCCCGGTCGGCCCCGACGATAGGCCGGTCGCGGGCAACCAGGGATGCCCTGCCGGTACACCCCACGCCAAAGACCGGCCTCACCTGGGCCGGTCCGGGTCCATCAAGGATCCGCATCCGAGGCGAGCCAGCGACGCCAACTCACCCGCTTGATGCGTTGCCGGGGATTCTGGGCGGCATCGACGACGAAGCGGGCTCGCAGGCGGACGAAGGGATCCTCGGCCTCGCACAGGTTCTCGACCGCGGCGAGGAAAGGCGGATCGAGGACGTGTCGTACCAACCGCGCGTACATCCAGTCCTTGCACCGGTAAGGCCGACGGAGCGCGGCGACGATGAGATCGCGGATCTGCGGACGGATGTCTTGGAGCACACCGTCGCGGTCGAGGCGATCGAGCAGGCGCTCCTTCGTGCTCCAGGGAGACGAGAGCGAGGAATCCGGTGCAGCCCACTGCTGCGGGTGGTCCGCCTCCCACTGCAGATACAGCACCGGGTACGAGCAGTATGCCTGGCGAACCAGCACGTCCGAGCCGACGGCATCGAGAAACGCCTCGATGGGTCCGAAGATCGTCTGACGCATACTCCAGTCGAACTCGGCCCGGGCCTGATCCATCGCAGCAAGCAGGTGCGGCTCGGTCGGTGTGGATTCGGTCAGTGCCCACAGGCTGTTGTGGCGGCGCCACGCCTCAGCGGCAGCCGCGAGCAACGCCTGATGGCGGGCGAGCGCCCGCGCGCGGACGGCATCCTCGGCTGCGACCAGGTCGAAGACCCAGTCGGGATGCCCCGGCAGGTTCTCGAACACCACCAGAGCCTCCCATCCTCGGCCGACGCCGGCGCAGGGACGCTGTCGATCTGCCCGTGCGGATCACGTACGGGCCGTTTGGTCTCCTTCGGTGACCCGGACGGCAACCGAGGGCTCCTCGACGAACGCTGTTCAGCTCTGCTCGCCGAAGACGGCGCCCCAGAGTTGCCTCGCCGGTAGCGTCCTCCAGCCGGTGCGGAACTGCAGGTGGCGGACCGGCATCTGCAGCGGCCGACCGCTGGCGACCTCGTTGCGCGGCAGGTGCATCGCGAACGGGCGGCTGAAGTCGGTGGTCGAGGCGTTGATGATGGGGAAGTACCCCGGCGTCGTGCGGGCCAGGGCGGGATGGACGCCGACGCTAGTCCTGTCGGCGGGGCATAGCAGCACCCGATCGACACCGGAGCGCTCCGCCGCCTGCGGGGGTGCGCGACGCTGGTGGTGACCCGGCAGCGGCTCCCGTCGCGTACCGTTCGGGGTCGTGGCGGAGCAGGTGCTGGCCGACGACGGCCTGGCGCAGTTCGTGGCGCGGCCGGGCCCGGCCATGGCCGAGATCCCGGTGGCGGAGTTGCGGGAGCAGGCCGCGGAGCGGGCCCGAGCCCGCGCGCCGGGACCGGACCTGGACACGGTCGCCGACGTGGTCGTGGCCGGCCGCCCGGCCCGGCTCTACCGGCCCGCGCCCGACCCGGTGCCGCTGGTGCTCTTCCTGCACGGCGGCGGCTGGACCATCGGCAGCCTGGACACCCACGACCGGGTGTGCCGCCGGCTGGCCGCCGGGTCTGGGGCGGCGGTGCTGGCGCTGGACTACCGGCTCGCGCCCGAGCACCCGTGGCCGGCCGCGGTCGACGACACCGTCGCCGCGCTGGTGGAGATCGCCGCCCGGCCGGCGGCGCTGGAACCGCTGACCGGCGCGGTCGCGGTGGCCGGGGACAGCGCCGGTGGCACCCTGGCCACGCTGGCCTGCCTGCGGCTGCGCTCGGAGCGGCCGGCGGCGCTGCCGGACCTGCAGGTGCTGCTGTACGCGAACACCGACCTGACCGGCGCCAGCCCCTCCATGCGGGCCAACGGCACCGGCTTCGGCCTGACCGCCGAGGACGTGCGGACCTTCAGCCGCAACTGGGTGCCGGACGAGACCCGCTGGGCCGATCCCGCGGTCAGCCCGCTGCATGCTCCGGACCTCAGCGGCCTGCCGCCCGCGCTGGTCGTGACCGCCGAGTACGACCCGCTGCGGGACGAGGGCGAGGCGTACGCGCGGCGGCTGGCCGAGGCCGGGGTCGAGGTCACCCTGCGCCGCGAGCCCGGGCTCGTCCACAACTTCCTCATGCTGGACGAGCTCTCCCCGGCCAGCGCCGCCGCCGCCGACCGCGTCGCCGCCGACCTCCGCAGCCGCCTCGAGGCCGCGGGGTCAGGGCGCCGGGCCGGGCCCGGGCCGGTCAGCTGATCGCGGTGCCGAAGAGCTGACCGATGCCGTAGGTGAGGGTGAGCCCGAGGGCCCCGCCGAGCACCACGCGCAGCACCGCCCGGCGCGCGTTGCTGCCCCCGATGCGGGCGCTGACGGCGCCGGCGACGCCCAGCGCGACCAGCACCGCGGCGAAGGTGACGGGCACGCGCAGGCTCGGCGGCGGGAGCAGGATCGCCAGCAGCGGGAGGACCGCGCCCAGGACGAAGGCCAGGGCCGAGGCCAGCGCCGCCTGGATCGGGTTGGCGATCTGCTCGGGATCCAGGTGCAGCTCGGCCTCGAGGTGCGCGGCCAGCGGGTCCAGCGCGGTCAGCTCGGTGGCGACGGCGGTCGCGGTGGCCTCGGACAGGCCCTTGTGCCGGTAGATCGCGGTCAGCTCGGCCAGCTCCTGCTCCGGCATCTCGGCCAGCTCGCGGCGTTCGGTCTCCAGCAGCGCGCGTTCGCTGTCGCGCTGGCTGCTGACCGACACGTACTCCCCCAGGGCCATGGAGACGGCCCCGGCGACCAGGCCGGCCAGCCCGGCGGTGAAGATCGGTCCCCGGTCCGTGGTGGCGCCGGCCACGCCGACGACCAGCCCGGACACGGACACGATGCCGTCGTTGGCGCCGAGCACGCCGGCCCGCAGCCAGTTCAGCCGGCCCTTCGACGTCGCGGCGTGGGGCTCGGCGGCATGCCGGGCCGGACCCGCCGGGCGATCGGGCGCCCGCCGGCCGGGGAGGCGGGACTCGGAGCCGGGTTCGGTCACCGTTCCAGCATGCACGCGCCGATGCGCCCTCGCAGCACGGTCGCGGGTGTGTCCGGGGACTTCCGGCTCTGCCGGCATCCGGCGCCGCCCCCTAGCGTCGAGGCATGGCACACATCGGTGAGTGGACAGTCGACATCGTCCTCTTCGACACCGGAACGAGGTGATCGTCATGCGCGTCCTGCAGCCCGCCGGTGCGGCCGTGACCGCCCCTGCCGGCATCGTCGACCTGCGCGACCACGCCGGGGAGATCGTGTGGGCGGCGACGCGCGCGCCGTCGTACCGGAACCTGCAGCCGTGGTCCTTCCGCGTCGCCGCGCACCAGGTCGAGGTGTACGCCGACCTGTCCCGGAGCTGCCCGGTGGCCGATCCGGTCGACCGGCAGCTGCACCTCGGGCTCGGCGCCGCGATCTTCGGGATACGCCTGGCCATCGCCCGGCTCGGGCTGCGTCCGGTCGTCGGCCTCACCCACGACGCCGCCCACCCGGACCTCGCCGCCGTCGTGGTGTCCGCCGGTCCGGCCGGATCGCCGGTCGAGGACGCCGGCCTGTACGCCGAGCTGTCCCGGCGCCGCTCCGTACCGGCGGCCGTCCTGGGCGGACCGGTGCCGGTCGACCTGCGGATCGCGATCACCGACCGGATCCGGCACGAGGGCGCGTCGGCCCGGTGGCTGAGCCGGGCCACCGACCGGTCCATCCTCACCGACCTGACGCTGCGGACGGCGGCCGACCTGGCCGTGGGCCGGCTGCCGATCGCCGGCACCCACGCCGAAATCCCGCCGGTCTCGCTGGCCATCTGCACCCCGTCCGACCACCGCGCGCAGTGGCTGCGGGCCGGGCAGGCCCTGCACCACGCACTGCTCTGCGCGTCCCGGGCCGGCTACGCGGCCGCGTTCCTCGGCGACCTGATCGAGGTGCCCCTGCTGCGCGACCGGCTCCGGCTGCAGCTCGGCCTGCCCGGCTGCCCGCAGGTGCTGCTCGGGCTGGGACGGATGCCCGATCCGCCGCCGTCGCCCACGACCCGTCGCCCGCCGGCCGAGGTCCTGCGCCCGTAGGCCGGGGTCGTGGCCGCCCCCGCGCCCGACCGTGTTCCCGGCCGGGCGGGGACCTCCGCCTCTGGGCCGGACGGCGCAACGGGGTTGGGATGGAGGTGTGAGGGAGGTGGCCGACATGACGTACGAGAACACAGTGGTCGTGGCCATCGATGAGAAGGACCCGGACCTGGCGATGCTGCGCTGGGCGGCCGCGGAGGCCGTCGCCGAGGGGACCCGGCTGGTGGTGGTCCACATCTGCGAGTGGCTGGAGGGCCGGCGGAAGCCCCGCCCGATGGCCGGCAGCCGGCACCCGGTCCTCCGGGTCGGCGCGGAGCGGGTCGTGGGGGCGGCGCTCGACGCCGTCCGGGCCGAGTTCCCGGACCTGGACGTGACCGGCGAGATCGGCACCGGCCGGCCGACGCCGGCGCTGCTGGAGCTGTCGGAGGAAGCGGCGATGGTCGTCGTCGGTGCCCGCGGCATCGGCGGGTTCCCGGGGCTGCTGATGGGCTCGGTGTCCGGGCAGCTGGCCGAGCACGCGCTCTGCCCGGTGGCCGTGGTCCGCCCCGTCTCCGGTACCGCGACCGACGTGGTCGTCGGCATCGACGGTTCGGAGGAGTCGGCCGGGGCGCTGACGCTGGCTCTGCAGCAGGCCCGGCGCACCGGCGGCCGGCTGATCGCGGTGCACGCCTACCGG
>DATDKW010000241.1:0-5854 GCA_036519715.1 Mycobacteriales bacterium | reverse complement strand
CGGTACTTCTGGCCGACCGACTTGCGGAAGTCCTCGGAGTTGAACAGCGCCCGCAGCATCGGCTTGATGTCCGTGCCGGCCTTGGTGAACTCGGCCGCCAGCTTGGCGATCAGCTCCGGCCGCGGGGTGTCGGAGACGAAGTGGCGGGCGAACGCGGTCGCGACCGTCCGGGCCGTCGCCGGGTGGTGGGCCAGGTAGCTGACCAGGCTCTTGATGACCGCGACGCCCTGCGCCGGGTTGGTGTTGGGGTGCTTCCAGGTCATCACCTTCAGCGCGCCCCGGTAGCGCATGTCCGGGTCGAACTTGTACGTCAGCGTGTCCCGGTCCACGGTCAGCCCGGTCAGCGCGTACGCCGACTGCACGACGTCCAGCCGGCCGTCGTAGTTGGCCTTGCCGGTGATCGGGTCGAGGGCGCCGACGCTGAACAGCTCCAGCAGCTCGCGGCCGAGGTTCTCGTTGATCGCCGGCCGGCCGTCCTTCTGCTTGGCGTTGCCGTTGGACTCCGGCTGGTCGAGGTAGACCAGCATCGCCGGGTGGAAGATCATCGCCTGCAGCATGTCGCTGAACTTGCCGAACGCGTACTTGCGGACCACGTTGCGGTCGTAGTCGGCGGTCAGCAGCCGGGTCTTCTCCCCGATCGGGACGTGCACGTACGCCGACCAGACGTCGTGCACCTTCTCGAAGAGCTGGTTGGTGCTCCACACCGACCGGATGATCTTCATCTCGACCAGCTGGTCCTCGGTCGCCATGTAGTCGTGCTTCTGGTCGTCCGGCTTGTCCTGCTCGCCGTCGTACATGGCCTTGAGCTGGGCCGGGGACATGGCCAGCAGCGAGTAGCGCGCGCTGACGTCCTTGACCACCGGGTCGGGCTGGATCGTGAGCTGCTTGGCCAGGTAGGCCTCCCGGCCCATGGCCTTGAGCTCGCGCAGGGCCGGCGCGCTGATCCCGTAGGTCAGCCGGCGGGCCCAGTGCAGGTCCTGGTCCAGCGACAGGATCGTCGGACGCTGCAGCAGCGGCTTGGCCGTGATCTTGGGCGGCTTCGCCGACCGGTAGCCGGTCTTGTCGTACGCCTTGGCCGTCTGCTGTGTCGTCGTCGGCGCCGTGATGCCGGCGACGCCCGCGGCCAGGCCGACCGGCTTGGCCGGCTTGCCCTTGGGCAGCGAGCCGGTGGTGCCGGAACTGCTGCCGGCCGTGCCGTCCGGCTTGTTGGCGACGACCGCGACCCCCGCGCTGCACGCGGCAGCGGCGCTGGCGACCCCGAGGATCCCCAGCACGTGCCGGCGGGTGACCGGGCTGTGCCCGTTGTCGCCCCCGCCGACGGGTCTCCACTCGTCGGGGGCAGCCTCGTACGCGTCCCCAGAGTGCCTTCCCATGCGACCACCTTCGTCCGCGCACCGCGCGGAATAAGTCGCCGATCCGACCCCCCGTGTGCTCGTCCCGAACCCGGCGGCTCGGGACAGGCGTGGATCGGCGAGAAAACCGTGACCAAAGTGGTGCTCCACCGCGAGCACCGGGCGGCAGGGTTCCGAAGGTCATGACGCGCTGTCAACCCTTACACGCAAGGCTTCATCCATTCGGACCACTTACGAGGTCGATCTTGCTGACCAAGAGCGACAAGGGCGCAGCGGAGCGCTTCGGGGCACCTCCCGTACCCTTGTCGGGTGATCGATCTGAGGCTGCTCCGAAGTGACCCGGAGCGGGTCCGCGCCTCCCAGCGCATCCGGGGCGAGGATCCCGCGCTGGTGGACGACCTGCTCGCCGCGGACGAGCGGCGGCGCGCGGCCGTGTCCGCCGCCGACGGGCTGCGGGCCGAGCAGAAGACGATCTCCAAGCAGGTGCCGCGGGCGACCGGGGAGCAGCGCGAGGAGCTGCTGCGCCGGGCCAAGGGGCTGTCCGACGACGTCCGGGCGGCCGAGGTCGAGCAGGCCGCCGCCGACGAGGCGGTCCGCACGCTGCACCGGTCGATCCCCAACGTGGTCGCCGACGGCGTCCCGCCCGGCGGCGAGGACGACTCCGTCGTCATCGAGACGGTCGGCACCGTGCGCGACTACCCGGAGCCGGTCCGCGACCACGTCGAGATGGCCGAGCTGCACCGGGCCATCGACATCGAGCGCGGGGCCAAGGTCTCCGGCGCCCGGTTCTACTTCCTCACCGGTCTCGGCGCCCAGCTGGAGCTGGCCCTGGTCAACCTGGCCATGGCCAAGGCGGCCGAGCACGGGCTGACCCAGATGATCGTGCCGGCGCTGGTCAAGCCGGAGGCGATGGAGGGCACCGGCTTCCTCGGCGCCCACGCGGCCGAGGTCTACAAGGTCGACGCCGACGACCTCTACCTGGTCGGCACGTCCGAGGTCGCGCTGGCGGCCTACCACTCCGAGGAGATCCTCGACCTGTCGGCCGGGCCGCGTCGCTACGCCGGCTTCTCGCCGTGCTTCCGCCGCGAGGCCGGGTCGTACGGGAAGGACACCAAGGGTGTCTTCCGGGTGCACTGGTTCGACAAGGTCGAGATGTTCTCGTTCTGCCGGCCGGAGGACGCGGCCGCGGAGCACCAGCGGCTGCTGGGCTGGGAGAAGGAGTTCCTGACCTCGCTGGAGCTCCCGTTCCAGGTGGTCGACATCGCGGCCGGCGACCTCGGCTCCAGCGCCGTCCGCAAGTACGACTGCGAGGCCTGGTTCCCGTCCCAGCAGCGTTACCGGGAGCTGACCTCGACGTCCAACTGCGAGACGTTCCAGGCCCGCCGGCTCAACGTGCGCTACCGCGACGACGCCGGCCGCACCCAGGTCGCGGCCACGCTTAACGGCACCCTGTGCGCGATCACCCGGACCATCGCCTGCCTGCTCGAGGTGCACCAGCAGCCGGACGGCTCCCTGCACGTGCCGGCGGCGCTGCGGCCGTGGCTGGGTGGCGCAGAGGTGCTGGAGCCGGCTTGATCCGGCTCGCCGCCACCGACCTCGACGGCACGCTGCTGCGCTCGGACGGCACCGTCTCCCGGCGCACCTGCGAGGCGATGCGGTCGGCCGAGGCCGCCGGCGTCCTGCTGGCCCTGGTCACCGGACGGCCGCCGCGCTGGATGGCCCCAGTGGCGCAGGAGACCGGCCACACCGGCGTCGCCATCTGCGCCAACGGCGCGCTGCTGTACGACCTGCACACGGAGCAGGTGGTCGGCTCGACCCTGCTGGACACGCCGGTCGCGCTGGCCACCGTCGCGGCGCTGCGGGCGGGCGTGCCGGGGCTGTCGTTCGCGGCCGAGTTCACCCCCGGCTTCGGGCACGAGGCGTCCTACCGGCACGGCTGGGACCTGGGCGAGGTCACGGTCCGGGTGGGCGAGGCGGAGGAGCTGCTGGACCAGCCGGTGGTCAAGCTGCTGGCCCGGCACCCGACCATGGACCGGGACGAGCTGCTGGCGCTGGCCCGGGAGCTGCTCGGCGACGACGTGACGGTGACGTCGTCCTCGACCACCGAGGCGCTGCTGGAGATCTCCGCGCCCGGCGTGACCAAGGCGACGGCGCTGGCCGGGCTGGCCGCCCGGCACGGGATCAGCGCCGAGGAGGTGGTGGCGTTCGGGGACATGCCCAACGACCTGCCCATGCTGGACTGGGCCGGGCGGGCGGTCGCGGTCGCCAACGCCCACCCCGACGTGCTGGCCCTGGCCGACGAGGTCACCGCCAGCAACGACGAGGACGGCGTCGCCCTCGTGCTGGAGCGCCTGGCCGGCGCCTGACCGGCGGCTCACCGCGGGAGCAGCGGGGCGGCCCCGGTCGTTGGACGGGACATGTGGCGGCGGGTGGTCGGGGGGCTGGTGCTGCTGGCCGCCGTGACCGGGTGCTCGCAGGGGATCGCCGGCCGCGGCACGGCCGCACCGCCGTCGCTGTGCCCGGCCGCCGGCGCCGACCCGGGCACGCTGGTGACCTGCGTCGTGGCCGACCTGAACGCGTTCTGGAGTGGCCGGATCGGCAAGCCGGTGGACGTCCGGGTCACCGTCGACCCGGCCCCGGCCGCGGTCCACCGCACCTGCCGGTCGTTCCTGGCGTTCGGGACGGCGTTCTACTGCCCGGCCGACGGCCAGGTCTACATCACGGCCGCCTCGGTGGCCGGCAACCGGACCGCCTTCGGTGACCGCCTGCCGTACGCGCTGGCCGCCGTGGCCGCGCACGAGGCCGGCCACCGGGTCCAGTTCACCGTGCGCCAGCCCGAGCTGGACCGGGAGGGCAACGCGGCCAGCCGGGTGGTGGAGCAGCAGGCCGACTGCCTGGCCGGGGTCTGGGCCCGGAGCGCGGCCCGGCGCGGGCTGCTCGACCCGGCCGGCTTCGCCGCCGTGTACGCGCAGGAGATGCGGATGGTGAGCAGCCTGACCCCGCCGCCGGGGGCCGGGCTGGACGACTACGACGAGGTCGCGACGCACGGCACGGCGGCGCAGCGGGTCGCCGCGTTCCGCCGCGGCGACACCGACGACACCAACCCGTGTGCGCTGCGGGCCAGCTAGAGGTACTGCCCCGTCCCGGTGCCGGTCTGCCCGGGCGTCCCCTGCAGGCCGGGGATCCCCGGCGCCTGCGGACCCGGCCCGCCCGGCAGCGCCCGCCGCCGCATCTCCTGCAGCTGTGCCTGCACCGCCATCTGCTGCGCGAACAGCGCGGTCTGGATCCCGTGGAACAGTCCTTCCAGCCAGCCGACCAGCTGGGCCTGAGCGATCCGCAGCTCCGCGTCCGACGGCGTCGAGCTGTCGTCGAACGGCAGCGTGAGCCGGTCCAGCTCCTCCCGGAGGTCGGGGGACAGGCCCTCCTCCAGCTCCTTGATCGAGGTCTGGTGGATCTCCCGGAGCCGGGCCCGGCTGGCGTCGTCCAGCGGCGCGGCCCGGACCTCCTCCAGGAGCTGCTTGATCATGGTGCCTATCCGCATCACCTTCGCCGGCTGGGCGATCTGGCCGGTCGGATCGTTGCCCTCGCCGTCCGAGTCGCTCACGGCCTCGGCCGGCACGTCCATCTCGCCCATCGGCTGGCCGTCCGGACCGACGACCACGACGCGGTGCTGCTGTGGCTCGCTCATGGGCCCCATCCTTCCCCACTTGGAGCAGTCGCGTTCACCCGGACAAGGGGTGTGCCCACCGCAGCGGCCGAACCTCGTAGGGTTGGCCCATGCCCTTCGACGTCGCCCGCGTCCGCGGCCTGTTCCCGACGCTGGGCGACGGCTACATCCACCTCGACGGGCCGGCCGGGACGCTCATCCCGGAGAGCGTGGCCCGGGCGGTGTCGGCCGCGCTGCGGGTGCCGCTGTCCAACCGGCACGGGCCGTTCCCGTCCTCGGCCCGGGCCGACGCGCTGGTCGACGCGGCCCGGCGGGCGTTCGCCGACCTGGTCGGCGGCGACCCGGCCGGCGTGGTCCTCGGCCCCAACATGACCACGATCACCTACGGGCTGGCCCGGGCCCTGGCCAAGACCTGGAAGGTCGGCGACGAGATCGTGGTCAGCCGGCTCGACCACGACGCCAACGTGCGGCCCTGGATCGCCGCGGCCAAGTCGGCCGGCGCGGTCGTCCGCTGGGCCGAGGTCGACATCGAGACCTGCGAGCTGCCGGAGTGGCAGTACGACGAGCTCATCAGCCGCCGTACCCAGCTGGTCGCGGTCACCGCGGCCAGCAACGCGGTCGGCACCCGCCCGGACGTCAAGAAGATCGCCGAGCGCGCGCACCGGGTCGGCGCCCTGGTCTACGTCGACGGCGTGCACGCCACCGCCCACGGCCCGGTCGACATGGCCGGGGTCGGGGCGGACTTCTGGGCCACCAGCGCGTACAAGTGGGGCGGGCCGCACCTGGCCGCGGTGATCGCGGCGCCGGCCGTGCTGGACCGGCTCAGCCCGGACAA
>DATDKW010000240.1:0-14824 GCA_036519715.1 Mycobacteriales bacterium | reverse complement strand
CAGCTGTTCGAGCCGGTGTGGAACTCGCACTACGTCGACTCGGTGCAGATCACCATGGCCGAGGACGTCGGCATCGGCTCCCGGGCCGGCTTCTACGACCAGACCGGCGCCGCCCGCGACGTCCTGCAGAACCACGTCCTGCAGCTGCTGGCCCTGGTCGGCATGGAGGAGCCGGTCGAGTTCACCCCGGACGCCATCCGGACCGAGAAGATCAAGGTGCTGCGGGCGATCACGCTGCCGGCCGACCTCGGCTCGTTCGCGGTCCGGGGGCAGTACACCCAGGGCTGGCTGGCCGGCGAGCGGGTGCTGGGCTACCGGCAGGAGAAGGACGTCCCGGCCGAGTCCCAGACCGAGACGTACGCGGCCGTGAAGCTCGACATCGAGACCCGCCGCTGGGCCGGGGTGCCGTTCTACCTGCGGACCGGCAAGCGGCTGCCGCGCCGGGTCACCGAGATCTCGATCCTGTTCAAGAAGGCTCCGCACCTGCCGTTCTCCAAGACCGACACCGAGGAGCTGGGCCACAACCAGCTGGTGATCCGGGTCCAGCCGGACGAGGGCGTCACGCTCAAGTTCGGCTCCAAGGTCCCCGGCTCGCAGATGGAGGTCCGGGACGTCGCGATGGACTTCCTCTACGGGCAGTCCTTCACCGAGTCCTCGCCGGAGGCGTACGAGCGGCTGATCCTGGACGTGCTGCTGGGCGACGCGACGCTGTTCCCGCAGGCGGCCGAGGTCGAGGCGTCCTGGCGGGTGGTCGACCCGCTCGAGGACTTCTGGCAGGGCCACGAGCCGGCCTTCTACCGGGCCGGTGAGTGGGGTCCCAAGGAGTCCGACGAGATGCTGGCGCGCGACGGGCGCGCGTGGAGGCGACCATGACGACCCTCTGGGACACGACCGGGACGGCCGTGGTCAAGGCCCTCGCGGCCGAGCGGCGCTCCGGCGGCGCGGTGATGTCCGGGCTGGCCCTGACGCTGGTCGTGGTCGTGGACGAGAAGGACGTGCACGAGGCCGAGGCCGCGGCCACCACCGCGGCCTCGGTGCACCCGTGCCGGCTGCTCATCGTGATCCGCCGCCAGGTCGAGGCCCCGGTCCCCCGGCTGGACGCCGAGGTGCTGGTCGGCGGCCGGCTCGGGCCGGGCGAGGCCGCGGTCATGCGCATGTACGGCCGGCTCTCGCTGCACGCCGAGTCGGTCGTGCTGCCGCTGCTGGCGCCGGACGCGCCGGTGGTGACCTGGTGGTTCGGCCCGCCGCCGGACCTGATCGCGCACGACCCGCTCGGGGTCTTCGCCGACCGCCGGGTGACCGACATCCTGCGGGCGCCGGACCCGGCCGCCGCCCTGCGGCAGCGGGCCGAGGACTTCTCCCCCGGCGACACCGACCTGGCCTGGACCCGGACCACGCCGTGGCGGGCCGAGCTGGCCTCGGCCTTCGACACGGTCCGGTCGCCGGTCAAGGCGGCGTCGGTGACCGGGCGGCAGGACGACCCGGCGACGCTGCTGCTGGCCGGCTGGCTGTCGTCCCGGTTCGGCGTCGAGGTGCCGGTGACGCAAGCGGGCGGGCGGGCCCCCGGGGTGGGCGGGATCGGCGTGTCCGAGGTGTCAGTGTCGCTGGTCGACGGCGGCGAGGTGTCCCTGGTCCGCCGGGACGCGGCCTCGGTGGTGCTGCACCGCACCGACCAGCCCGACAGCGACGTGGCCCTGCCCGAGCGCGGGCTGGGCGAGCTGCTGGCCGAGGAGCTGCGCCGGCTCGACGCCGACCAGCCGTACGCGGAGGCGCTGGGCGTGGCGGCCGGCGTCCCCGGCCTGGCCGACCGGCCGGACGAGCCGCGCACGCTGATCTGGGTCGACCCGATGGCGACGTCCGCGGCGCCGGTCGCGGCCGAGTCGTCGGCGGCGTCACCGGCGGCGGTCGCGTCCTCGGCCGCGGCCCGGGACGCGCCGGAGTCGGCGACCACGACCACCGAGGCCGAGGCGGCCCGGCCGGCGGCGACGGACGAGGCCCAGGCCGACAAGAGCTCCACCGAGACACCGTCGTGAGCCCGGACACCGGCGCCGCCGCTCCGGAGGTCGTGGTCCTCGGTACGGCCGAGCTGCTGGCCGCGGCGGCGGCGGCCCGGCTGGTGACCGCGCTGGTCGACGCCCAGGCCGCGTACGGGGTGGCGTCGGTGGTGCTGACCGGCGGCCGGGTCGGCGGGGCGGTGCTGCGGGCGGTGCGCGACAGCCCGGCCCGGGACGCGGTCGACTGGGGCCGGGTCGAGTTCTGGTGGGGTGACGAGCGCTGGCTGCCGATCGGCGACCCGGAGCGCAACGACCGGCAGGCGCAGGACGCGCTGCTGTCGGCGGTGCCGGTCGACCCGGCCCGGGTGCACCCGTTCCCGGCCGCCGACGGTCGCTATGCCGGCGATCCGGAGAAGGCGGCCGCGGTGTACGCGGCCGAGCTGGCCGCGGCCGGGCCCCCGCGGTTCGACGTGCTCATGCTCGGGGTGGGCGAGGAGGGACACGTCGCCTCGATCTTCCCGGACTCCCCGGCCGCACACGACACCGGCACGGTGGCCGCGGTGCGCGACTCCCCGAAGCCGCCGCCGATCCGGCTCACGCTGACGTTCCCGACGATCAACTCCGCGACCGAGGTCTGGCTGATGGCGGCCGGCGCGGAGAAGGCCGGCGCGGTCGCCCAGGCCCTCGGCGGGGCCACCGGCCTGCAGGTGCCGGCGGCCGGTGTCCACGGCACCGCCCGCACCCGCTGGCTGCTCGACACCGCCGCCGCCGGAAAACTCCCGGGCTGACGGCCGGGCGCCCGCGCCCGCCGGCGCCCGCTGACGGGAGCGACGCCTGAGCCTACGGGCCCGCGACCGGTGGGGCGGCCCGGAAATCCGCGGGCCGGCCCTCGCCGTCCGGCTACGGTCGGGCGGTGGGGCGGGCGTTCTGGCGGGTGTGGGCCGGCGAGTCGGTGTCCGGCGTCGGCGACGCCCTGTTCATGGTCGCCTTCGCCTGGACGGTGCTGTCGGCCACCGGGTCGGCCGGGGTGCTGGCCGGCGCGCTCATCGCCGGGGCGGTGCCGCGCGGGCTCCTGCTGCTGGCCGGCGGGGCGGTGGTGGACCGGGTGTCGGCGCGGACCGCGCTGCTGGGAGCCCACCTGGTCCGCGGGACCGCGGTCGGGCTGCTGGCGCTGGCCGCGGCGGCCGGCTCCCCCGGGGCCGGGGTGTTCGCGGCGGTCGCGGTCGCCGTCGGCGCGGCGGACGCCTTCGCCGGGCCGGCCGGGGTGGCGGTGCTGCCGGCGCTGGTGCCACCGGCGCGCCTGCCCCGGGCCAACGCGCTGGTCGCGACCAGCGAGCAGGTGGCGTTCGCGGCCGGGCCGCTGCTGGCCGGGGCGCTGATCGCGCTGGCCGGGCCGGCGGCGGCGCTGGCCGTGGACGCCGGCACGTTCGCGATCGCCGCGGTCACCGTGCTGGCCGCGCCGGCCGTCCGGACCGCCTCCGACAGTCCACTGTGGACGGACATCGGGGCCGGGCTGCGCTGGGCGGCGCGGACGGCCGAGGTCCGGGCCGTGCTGATCGTGGTCGCGGCCGCCACCCTGTCCTACGCCGGGCTGTTCGGCGTCGGGCTGCCGGCGCTGGCCCGGTCGGCCGGCGGCGCGCTCGGGCTCGGGGTGCTGCTGTCGGCCTGGGGCGTGGGCCAGCTGGTGGGCTCGGTCGCGGCCGGGATCACCGGGCTGCCGCGGCGCTGGGGTCGGCTGATCGGGCTGATGAGCCTGGCCGAGGCGATCACCTTCACCACCATCGGGCTGACCCGGCAGGTGGTGGTGGCCGCGGTGCTGCTGGCGCTGCTCGGCATCGGCGTCGCGTACGCGCAGGACGTCGCGCTGCCGACCTGGCTGCAGACCCGGACGCCGCCGGACCGGCTCGGCCGCACCAGCAGCCTGCTCCAGCTGGCCCGGACCGCGCTGGAGCCGGTCTCGCTGGCCGGCACCGGGCTGCTGGCCGCGGTCGACGTCCGGCTCGCGTTCGCCGTCGCGGCCGTGCCGGTGCTGGCCGCCGGCGGCTGGCTGCTCGCCACCCCGGCCACCCGCGCGCTCGGCACCGGCGCGGACGTGGCCGGCTGAGGCGGTGGCTCAGTCCTCCTCGACGGTGAAGCCGGCTTCGGAGGCCAGGCGGGGGGCGAAGGCGACGGCCTGGTCGGTGGTGACCCGGGCGCCGCGCAGGGTGAGCAGGCCGCGGGCCTCTCCCAGCCGGGATCCCCGCAGGTCGCACCCGTCCGCGGCCGTGGCCGCGAACTCGCCGCCGGGGAACGAGCAGCCGGTGAACACCACCGACGACAGGTCCCCGCCGACCACCGCGTCGGTGAAGGTGCACCCGTCGAAGACGACCAGCCCCCGGACCCGGCTGATCCGCAGCGTGGCCGCGTCGAACCGGCACCCCTCCAGGTAGACGTCCTGGGCCAGGTCGACCGACAGCCGCAGCCCCAGCGCCCGGCAGTCCAGCAGCTCGACCTGCCGCATCGTCACCGCCTGCCACACCGCCGCCGACAGGTCGCAGCGGCGCAGCACCGAGTCGACCAGCGACAGCGGCGACCGGCGGGAACCGCCCAGGTCGAGGCCGTCGTACTCGACCCCGACCGCCATCTCCTCGGCCAGCTCGCCGGCCGGTTCGGTGCCGCCGGACGGGCGGCGCATCCGCCGCTTCTCCCCCAGCTCCCGCCAGGGCGCGGCCGGGCTCACCGGCCGCGGCGGTCCCGCAGCTTGGCCAGCGCCTCTTCCAGGATGGCCTCGCCGTCGGCGTCGGAGCGACGCTCCCGCACGTATGCCAGGTGGGTCTTGTACGGCTCGTTGCGCGGGGCCGGCGGCGGCGCCTGCTCGCTCTGCCCGGCCGGCAGCCCGCAGCGCGGGCAGTCCCAGGTGTCCGGGACGGCCGCCTCCTCGGCGAACGCCGGGCGCGTCTCGTGCCCGTTGGCGCACCAGAACGGGATGCGGCGCCGCGGCGCCGACTCGCCCCGCTCGGCCTCGCCCATCGGTCCGGCCCCGACCCTGCTGCCCCGGATGGCACTGCCACCAGCCACTGTGTCTGTCTCCTCGACGAATGGTGGGCCGCGGACGAGCGTCCGCGGCGTGGGGGAAGCGGAACTAACTGTGCCGGCTGACCGGCGGGACGACCACGGAACTATCCGGCCTTGAGCAGCAAGCCGAGGCCGACGATGCAGATCGCCCAGACCGCGCCGCAGAACAGGGTCAGCCGGTCGAGATTCTTCTCCACCACCGACGACCCGGACAGCGAGGACGACACCGACCCGCCGAAGAGCGAGGACAGACCGCCGCCCTTGCCGCGGTGCAGCAGGATCAGCACCACCAGCAGTGTGCTGGCGACTATGAGCACGATGGACAGGCCGATGATCATCGCCGGGTGGGGTCCTCTGCAGCGTTGCGGGTGAGCGGGGGATGCGGTTGTCGAGAAGGTCAGCCTACTCGACTCCGAGCGACGCGAGATCGTACCCGCGGTACGCGGGCTGGACGTAAGCGTTGCGCAACCGGCTGCTACCGATGAGTACGGCCCGGTCCTCGACCAGTGGCGCGTACCCGGCGGTCCGCATCGCGGTCGCCGCCACCGCCCGCCAGGCCGCGGTCGCCTGCACCGGGTCCAGGGTCGCGGTGGCGGCGTCGATCGCCTCCTCGTCCCCGGACAGCTCGGCCACGTTGGGGTTGGCGGTGGTGCGCACGCTGCGCCCGTCCACCAGCGGGTCCAGGAACGCGTACGGCGCCGGGAAGTCGGCGGCCCACTCGGCCACGATCAGGCCCAGCCCGTCCGCCCGGACCGTCGCCGGCGAGCCGGCCACCGAGGCCAGGAACGTGCCCAGCGGATACTCCTTCGGGGTCACCACGATGCCGACCCGGGCCAGCGACCGGACCACGACCCCGGCGGCGATCTTGCCCCGTCCGTCGTTGACCGTGCCGAGCGTGGTGCGGAACCCGTCCGGCTGGCCGCAGTCGGCCAGCTCCCTGCGGGCGGCGGCCAGGTCGCCGCGGTTGCCCTCTCCGGACGGGTACGGCGCGGTGGCCGGGTAGCCCGGCAGCACCCGCGGCCACAGGGTGGTGGCCAGCGACGCCGCGTACTCGCCGCCCAGGGCCTCCTTGACCGCGGCCTTGTCCAGCGCGTACTGCACGGCGCGGCGGCAGTGCACGTCACCGAGCGCACCGACCGAGGACGGCATGGCCACGAACCGGACCGTGCCGGTGCTGGGGTCGTCGACCCGGGCCGCGAGCGCCGGGTCGGCCAGGGCGGTGGCCGCGGCCTCGGACTGCAGGCCGCTGCCGGACACGTCCGCGTCGGCCGTGCCGGCCAGCACCCGGCGGTCCCGCTCGGCCGGCAGCACGTCGGTCCGCAGCTGAACCGCGTCCGGCAGCGCGGTGCGGACCGGGTCGGTGGCCTTGCGCCAGCGCGGGTTGCGGGCGAAGGAGACCGTGCCGTCCGGGGCTATCCCGGTGATCCGGTAGGGCCCGCTGGACAGCGGCTTGCTCCCGTAGTCCCGGCCGGTGTCGGCGGCGGCCTTGACCGGGCTGGCCGCCGGCAGCGCCAGCACCTCGTCCCAGTTCGCGAACGGCCGGACCAGGGTGAACCGGATCGTCCGGGCGTCCGGGGTGGCGATGCTGGCCAGCCCGCGCTTGTCCCGGTACGGCCCGTCGTACGGCTTGGCCCGGTCGTCCAGCAGCTGCACGGCCCAGGTGGGGCCGCCGGTGATGACGTCGGAGGCGAACAGCCGCTCGATGCCGTACTTGACGTCCGCGCTGGTCAGCGCCGAGCCGTCCTCCCAGGTCAGCCCGGGCCGGAGCGTGTACGTCCAGGTCCGGCCGCCGTCGGTGGTCCGGCCGGGGGCGGTGGCCAGGTCCGGGACGGTGCGGGCGCCCTCGGTGCCGGGGCGGGGGGCGTACGCCACCAGCTGGCGGGTGTAGAGCCGCATGACGTTCCAGACGCCGGGCGAGTACGACCGGGCCGGGTCGAGGCTGTCGACCGCGCCGGCGACCAGCCTGAGCGTGCCGCCGGTCCGGGCGGACGGGGCCCGGACCCCGGTCGTGCCGGTGTCCATGCCCTTGACCGCGGCCGGGTCGACGGCCGGCGCCGCCGAGCCGCTGTCACAGCCGGCCAGCAGCACCGCCGCCACGACCGCGAGCAGCAGCGCCCGGGCCCGGCGGGGAGCCGGGGTCGGGCTCACCGACCCGGGACGCCGGTCCGGTCCGGCAGCGCACCCCGGCAGATGGTGGCGAACTCGTCGCCGTCCAGGCTCGCTCCGCCGACCAGCGCACCGTCCACGTCGGGCTTCTGCAGCAGCTCGACCGCGTTCTTGCCGTTGACCGAGCCGCCGTAGAGGATCCGGATGGCGTCGGCGACGTCCCCGGAGTAGCGCTCGGCCAGCCGGGTGCGCAGCTCGGCGCACATCTTCTGCGCGTCCTCCGGGGTGGCGACCTTGCCGGTGCCGATCGCCCACACCGGCTCGTACGCCAGCACCAGGGTCCGGGCGTGCTCGACCGGGAGCTGGGCCACCGCCGCCTCCAGCTGGGAGCAGCAGTGGGCGAAGGGATCGCCGGAGTCGCGCACGTCCAGCGGCTCACCCACGCACAGGATCGGGGTCAGCCCGTTCTGGTAGGCCGCGGCCAGCTTGGCCGCGACGACCTCGTCGGTCTCGTGGTGGTGCTGCCGGCGCTCGGAGTGGCCCACCAGCACGTACGAACAGCCGAGCTTGGCCAGCATCGGGCCGCTGACGTCGCCGGTGTAGGCGCCCTGCTGGTGTGGCGAGAGGTCCTGGGCGCCGTAGGACAGCAGCAGCTTGTCGCCGTCGATCAGGGTCTGCACGCTGCGCACCGAGGTGAACGGCGGCAGCACCACGACCTCGACCGCCTCGAACTCGGTCTCCTTGAGGCTGAACGCGATCTTCTGCACCAGCGCGATGGCCTCGAGGTGGGTCAGGTGCATCTTCCAGTTGCCGGCCACGAGCGGGCGGCGGCCGGCCGGGCGGGTCGCGCGGGCCATCAGGACTCCAGCACGGCCACGCCGGGCAGGCTGCGGCCTTCCAGGAACTCCAGGGACGCGCCGCCCCCGGTGGAGATGTGGTCGAAGCGCTCCTCGCCCACCCCGAGCAGCCGCACGGCCGCGGCCGAGTCGCCCCCGCCGACCACCGAGAACGCGGTGCTGTCGGCGATCGCCTCGGCCACCCCGCGGGTGCCGGACCGGAACGGGCCGAGCTCGAAGACGCCCATCGGACCGTTCCAGAACACGGTGCCGGCGCTGGACACGGCGCCGCCGAACGCGGCCACCGTCGCCGGACCCATGTCCAGGCCCTCCATGTCGGCCGGGATCTGGTCCACGTCGACGATCCGGGTCTCGGCGTTCTCGCTGAACTCCGAGGCCACGACGACGTCGACCGGCAGGCCGATCCGGTCGCCGTCGCGCTCCAGCAGCCGCCGGCAGCTCTCGATCTGGTCCTTCTCCAGCAGCGAGTGGCCGACCTCGAAGCCCTTGGCGGCCAGGAACGTGTAGCCCATGCCCCCGCCGACCAGCAGCCGGTCGACCTTGGGCAGCAGCGCCGAGATCACCCCGAGCTTGTCGGAGACCTTCGCCCCGCCGAGCACGACCACGTACGGCCGCTGCAGCTCCTCGTCGCCGTGCCCGGTCAGCCGGGACAGCACCCGCAGCTCGCCCAGCAGCAGGTCTCCCCCGTACGCCGGGAGGCGGTGAGCGATGTCGTAGACGCTGGCGTGCTTGCGGTGCACGGCGCCGAAGGCGTCGTCCACGTAGGCCCCGTCCGGACCGACCAGCGCGGCCAGCCGGTCGGCGAAGGCCTCCCGCTCGGCGTCGTCCTTGCTCGTCTCACCCGGCTCGAAGCGCACGTTCTCCAGCACGGTCAGGTCGCCGTCGGTCAGGTCGGCCACGACCGCGCGGGCCCGGTCGCCGGCGGTGTCGCCGGCGAAGCCGACGTTGGCGCCGAGCAGCTCGCCCAGCCGGGCCGCGACCGGGCGCAGCGTGTACTGCTCGTCCGGGGCGCCCTTCGGCCGGCCCAGGTGCGCGGCGACCGCGACCCGGGCGCCGGCGTCGAGCAGCCGCCGCAGGGTCGGGACCGAGGCCCGGATCCGGCCGTCGTCGGTGATCCGGGAGCCGTCCAGCGGGACGTTGAGGTCGGAGCGGACCAGCACCCGCCGGCCCGCCACCCCCTCGGCGAGCAGGTCGTCGAGGGTCTTCACGACAGCCGGGACCCGACGAGCGAGACCAGGTCGGCGAGCCGGTTGGAGTAGCCCCACTCGTTGTCGTACCACCCGACGACCTTGGCCTGGTTGCCGATGACCTTGGTCAGGCCGGAGTCGAAGATGCACGAGGCCGGGTCGCCGACGATGTCGGAGGACACGATCGGGTCGGCGGTGTAGCGCAGGTAGCCCTTGAGCGCGCCGTCGGCCGCCGCCTGGTAGGCCGCGTTGACCTCGGCCACGTCGGTGTCCCGGCCCAGCGTCACGGTGAGGTCGGTGCAGGAGCCGGTCGGCACCGGCACCCGCAGCGCGTAGCCGTCGAGCTTGCCCTGCAGCTCCGGCAGCACCAGGCCGATCGCCTTGGCCGCGCCGGTGCTGGTCGGCACCACGTTGATGGCGGCGGCCCGGGCCCGGCGCAGGTCCTTGTGCGGCGCGTCCTGCAGGTTCTGGTCCTGGGTGTACGCGTGCACCGTCGTCATCAGGCCGCGCTCGATCCCGAACGTGTCCACCAGCACCTTGGCCAGCGGGGCCAGGCAGTTGGTCGTGCAGGACGCGTTGGAGATGATCGTCTGCGAGCCGTCGTAGGCCGAGTCGTTGGCGCCGAGCACGACGGTCAGGTCCTCGCCGGAGGCCGGCGCCGAGATGATGACCTTCTTGGCCCCGCCCTGGTCGACGTGCTTTCGGGCGTCGGCGGCCTTGGTGAAGAAGCCGGTCGACTCGATCACCACGTCGACGCCGAGGTCGCCCCAGGGCAGCGCGCCCGGGTCGCGCTCGGCCAGGATCTTGATCTCCGTGCCGTCGATCGTGATCCCGGCGTCGGTGACCGCGACCTCGTGCTTGAGCGGCCCGAGGATGCTGTCGTACTTCAGCAGATGGGCCATCGTCTTCACGTCGCCCAGGTCGTTGGCGGCGACGATCTCGATGTCCTGATGGCTGGCGTCGACCGCGCGCCAGAAGTTGCGGCCGATGCGGCCGAAGCCGTTGATGCCGACGCGGACCGTCACGGTGGACCCTCCCCTGCTCCAGATGTCTGCCGGAACGACCCTACCGGGCGCGGCCGGGACGGCTGGACCCGAGGGAACCCCTGTGGACAACCGGCGTCACCGGGCCGATCAGGGGGTATGGCAGCGGCATGGTTGACGGACCAATACCTGACACCGCGATGGACACGAAGAGCGAAGAGGGCGATCCGGGCGGCCCGGACGACACCACGCCGCTGACCGAGGACGAGCAGGCCCTGCTCGACCGGCTCCGCGCCGGCGAGGGGACCGGCGGGGACGAGAGTGCCGACCCGCCCGCGAAGGACACCACGCTGCCGGGCGCACCCCCGGCCGCCCGCCCGGACGGCCTCGACCCGGTCTTCCGCGAGCCGACCCCCTAGGGCGCCAGCATCTCGGGCGTGACGCTGGCCTCGGTGTCGGGGATGCCGAGGTCGGCGGCGCGCTTGTCGGCCAGCGCCAGCAGCCGGCGGATCCGCCCGGCCACGGCGTCCTTGGTCATCGGCGGGTCGGCCAGCTGGCCCAGCTCCTCCAGCGAGGCCTGCTTGTGCTCCAGCCGCAGCGTGCCGGCCTGGGCCAGGTGGTCGGGCAGGTCGCCGTCGAGGATCTCCAGCGCCCGCGCCACCCGGGCCCCGGCCGCCACCGCGGCCCGGGCCGACCGGCGCAGGTTGGCGTCGTCGAAGTTGGCCAGCCGGTTGGCGGTGGCCCGGACCTCGCGGCGCATCCGCCGCTCCTCCCAGGCCAGCACGCTCTCGTGCGCGCCCAGCCGGGTCAGCAGCGCGCCGATGGCGTCGCCGTCCCGGACCACGACCCGGTCCACCCCGCGGACCTCGCGCGCCTTGGCCTGGATGCCCATCCGGCGGGCCGCGCCGACCAGGGCCAGCGCCGCCTCGGGCCCCGGGCAGGTGATCTCCAGCGACGACGACCGACCGGGCTCGGTCAGCGAGCCGTGGGCCAGGAACGCGCCCCGCCAGGCCGCCTCGGCGTCGCAGACCCCGCCCGAGACCACCTGCGGCGGCAGCCCCCGGACCGGCCGGCCGCGTTGGTCCAGCAGCCCGGTCTGCCGGGCCAGCCCCTCGCCGTCCTTGACCACCCGGACGATGTAGCGGTTGCCCTTGCGCAGCCCACTGCCGGCCAGCACCTGCACCTCGCTGGCGTGCCCGTACACCTCGGCGATGTCGCGGCGGAGCCGGCGCGCGGTCGAGCCGGTGTCCAGCTCGGCCTCCACGACCACCCGCCCGCCGACGATGTGCAACCCGCCCGCGAACCGCAGCAGCGCGGAGATCTCCGCCCTCCGGTCGCACGTCTTGGTCACCGACAGCCGGCTCAGCTCGTCCTTCACGGACGCCGTCATCGCCACTGGCGTACCCCCGCTTCCTGTCCCCCGCCGTGCACCAATCCGGCCGTCCGGTCGATTGTGGCCGGGTCCTCACCGAGCACCTGCGCGAACGCCGCCGCCAGCCGCTGCGGGTCGTGCCGCGGCGTGCCGTCGCCGGCCGCGATCGGGGCCAGCACCAGGCGGGCACCGAGCGCGGACACGCCCGACATGAGACCACGCGCGTCCGCCACCGCGTCGGTGTCGGCGACGACGACGTCCACCCGGAGTCCGGGCGCGTGGGCCGCCAGCACCTCCAGGTGCTGCTGCGGCGAGAAACCCGCCGTCTCCCCGGGCTGGGCGGCCAGGTTGAGCGCCACCACCCGGCGCGCGCGCGTCCGGACCAGCGCGCCGAGCAGGTCCGGGACCAGCACGTGCGGCAGCACGCTGGTGAACCAGGACCCCGGCCCGAGCACGACCAGGTCGGCCGACCCGACCGCGGCCACGGCCTCGGCGCAGGCCGGCGGGGCCGCCGGCAGCAGCGACACCGACGCCACCCGGCCCACCGTGGTGGCCACCGCGACCTGGCCCCGGATCCGCCGGACCCGGTCCGGGTCGGTGTCGTCCAGGCCGGTCACCGTGGCCGAGATCTCCAGCGGCTGCGGGCTCATCGGCAGCACCCGGCCGACCGCGCCGACCATCCGGGCCACCGTGTCCAGGGCCGCGACCGGGTCGCCGAGGGTCTCGGCCAGCCCGGTCAGCAGCAGGTTGCCGACCGGGTGGCCGGCCAGCGCGCCGGTGCCGCCGAACCGGTGCTGCAGCACCTCGGCCCAGGTGTGGCCCCACTCGTCGTCGCCGGCCAGCGCGGCCAGCGCCATCCGCAGGTCGCCGGGCGGCAGCGCGCCGAGCTCCCGGCGCAGCCGGCCGGAGGAGCCGCCGTCGTCGGCCACCGTCACCACCGCGGTCACGTACGGAGTGAGCCGGCGCAGCGCGGCCAGTGACGCGGCCAGCCCGTGGCCGCCGCCCAGGGCCACCACCCGGGGCGCCCCGTCCGGGCCGCCGGGTCTACTCACGCCCCAGGTCCCGGTGCGCCACCGTCGTCTGCACCCCGTCGCCGACCAGCCGCTTGGCGATCTCCTCGGTCATCGCCACCGACCGGTGCTTGCCGCCGGTGCAGCCGATGGCCAGGGTCAGGTAGCGCTTGCCCTCGCGCTGGTAGCCGGCCCCGACCAGGCGCAGCAGCTCGGTGTAGACGTCCAGGAACTGGCCCGCGCCCTCCTGCGACAGCACGTAGTCCCGGACGTCCCGGTCCTGTCCGGTGTGGGGGCGCAGCTCCGGGATCCAGTGCGGGTTGGGCAGGAAGCGCACGTCCGCGACGAGGTCGGCGTCCATCGGCAGGCCGTACTTGAAGCCGAAGGACAGCACCGTCGCCCGCAGCGCCGGCGGCGCCACCCCGCTGAACTCGTGCTCCAGCTGCCGCCGCAGATCGTGCACGGACTGCCGGCTGGTGTCGACGACCAGGTCGG
The DNA here is from genome assembly GCA_036519715.1 of Mycobacteriales bacterium. GTDB lineage: Bacteria > Actinomycetota > Actinomycetes > Mycobacteriales > CADCTP01 > CADCTP01. The sequence goes on along the minus strand of DATDKW010000240.1, from coordinate 1,766 downwards.
CCACCGCCTCGAGATCGTGCAGCAGCTCACGCTCGGCCGCGATGCCGTCGACCAGCCGGCCACCGCCCTGGAGCGGGTGGGCACGGCGCACGCTCTCGAAGCGGCGGACGAGGACCTCGTCGGACGCTTCCAGGAAGAGCACCCGGGGACGGTACCCCCGTTCGTCCAGCTCTCCGATCACACTGCGTAGATCGGCCGAGAACGCACGGCTACGGACGTCGACGACCACGGCGATCCGGGTGACCTCCCCGGAGGTGTGGCTGCCGAGGTCGACCATCGCCGCGATCAGCGACGGCGGCAGATTGTCCACGACGTAGTAGCCGAGGTCCTCCAGGCACTTGGCCGCAGTGCTGCGGCCGGCCCCGGACAGCCCGGTGACCACGACGACCTCGAGGCCGGTCTCAACCATCGAGCACCTCCCCGGTGATCGGGTCCACGGCGGGCCCCGGTTGCGCGTCCTCGCGGCCGAGCGCGGCCGAGACCGCTTCCGCCGTCCGCCGGCCCACGCCGGGCACGGCCATGATGTCCTCCACCGAGGCGGCCCGGAGCCGCTTCAGCGAACCGAACCGGGTCAGCAGCGCCTTCTTCCGCGTCTCCCCCAGCCCCGGTACGCCGTCCAGGGCCGAGGTGGTCATCGCCTTGGACCGCTTCTGCCGGTGGTACGTGATGGCGAACCGGTGGGCCTCGTCCCGGATCCGCTGCAGCAGGTAGAGCCCCTCGGAGGTGCGCGGCAGGATCACCGGCTGGTCCTCGCCCGGCAGCCAGACCTCCTCCAGCCGCTTGGCCAGCCCGCACAGGGCCACGTCCTCGATCCCCAGCTGCGCCAGCGCATCCGCGGCGGCGGCCACCTGCGGGGCGCCGCCGTCGACCACCATGAGGTTGGGCGGGTACGCGAACTTGCGCGGCCGCCCGGTCTCGGGGTCCAGCGGGCTGGGCCGCTGCGGCACGGCCGCCGGGTCACCCTCGGGCTCGGCCGTGTCGTCGGCCTCCTCGCCCGTGTCGATGCGCTCGTCCAGGTAGCGGGCCATCCGGCGGCGGACGGTCTCGTGGATCCACTGCACGTCGCCGCCCTCGGTCACCTCGGCCGGGCCGGTGCCGGTGCCCCGGATGGCGAACCGGCGGTACTCGGACTTGCGCGGCAGACCGTCCTCGAACACCACCATCGAGGCGACCACGTTGGTGCCCTGCACGTGGGAGACGTCGAAGCACTCGATCCGCAGCGGGGCCGAGTCCAGCCCGAGCGCCTCCTGGATCTCGGCCAGGGCGCGGGACCGGGCGGTCAGGTCCGTGGACCGCTTCAGCTTGTGCTGCTGGAAGGCCTGCTGGGCGTTGCGCTGCACGGTCTCCATCAGCGCCCGCTTGTCCCCGCGCTGCGGCACCCGCAGCGTGACCCGGGCGCCGCGCAGCTCTTGCAGCAGCTGCTCCAGCACGGCGGCGTCGGCGGGCAGCTCCGGCACCAGGATCTCCCGCGGCACGGTGTCGGCCTCGTCGCCCCCGTACACCTGGAGGCAGAACTGCTCGACCAGGTCGCCGGTGGTGACGTCCTCGACCTTGTCCACGACCCAGCCGCGCTGGCCCCGGACCCGGCCGCCGCGCACGTGGAAGACCTGGACGGCGGCCTCCAGCGCGTCCTCGGCGAAGGCGACCACGTCGGCGTCGGTGCCGTCGCCGAACACCACCGCCTGCTTCTCCATCGCCCGGCGCAGCGCCCCGATGTCGTCGCGCAGCCGGGCCGCCCGCTCGAACTCCATCTCGGCCGACGCCTG